>NZ_JBKDTZ010000214.1:0-63879 GCF_046339755.1 Acidovorax sp.
GACGCCGCGCGCGAGCGCGGTATCGCGGTGTTCAACGCCCCGTACTCCAACACCCGCTCGGTGGCTGAGCTGGTGCTGGCCGAAGCCATCCTGCTGCTGCGTGGCGTTCCGGAAAAAAATGCCGTGGCGCACCGCGGCGGCTGGCTCAAATCGGCCGACAACGCCTATGAGAGCCGCGGCCAGACCCTGGGCATCGTCGGCTACGGCTCCATCGGCACCCAGCTCTCGGTGCTGGCCGAGGCCATGGGCATGCATGTCGCCTTCTTCGACGTGGTCAACAAGCTGCCCCTGGGCAATGCGCGCCAGGTGCACAAGCTGCACGACCTGCTGGCGCAAAGCGACATCGTGAGCCTGCACGTGCCTGAACTGCCGTCCACCCAGTGGATGATCGGCGCGGCCGAGATCGCGGCCATGAAGCCGGGCGGCATCCTGATCAATGCCGCACGCGGCACGGTGGTCGAGATCGAGCCGCTGGCCGAGGCGCTCAAGGCGCGCAAGCTGCTGGGTGCCGCCATCGACGTCTTCCCGGTGGAGCCACGCACCAACAAGGACGAGTTCCAGTCCCCCCTGCGCGGGCTGGACAACGTGATCCTCACGCCGCACGTGGGCGGCTCCACCATGGAGGCGCAGGCCAACATCGGCCTGGAAGTGGCCGAGAAGCTGGTGAAGTACAGCGACAACGGCACCAGCACCTCGTCGGTCAACTTCCCCGAGGTGGCGCTGCCCGCCCACCCGGGCAAGCACCGCCTGCTGCACATCCACCGCAACGTGCCGGGCGTGCTGTCCGAGATCAACCGCATCTTCTCGGACAACCAGATCAACATCTCGTCCCAGTACCTGCAGACCAACGAGAAGATCGGCTACGTGGTGATCGACATCGACGCCGCCTCGTCCGACCTGGCGCTGGACAAGTTGGCCCAGGTGGGCGGCACGCTGCGCACGCGCGTGCTGTTCTGATGGAAAGCTGAGGGCGCGGGGCCGCTGCCGGCAGCACTGGCCCTGGCGCGGCTGTGGCGTGGGCAGCGCCATGCGGGGCAATGGCTGACTCTTGTACAGTGCGTTTCCGACATGCCGGGCGCGGCGCCCGGACAGAATAGTTAACAGTCCGAAACCTCCGCATTGGTGGGTTCCCCTGTCATTATTGCTGCATGGTCCTGTTACACATCCAGTCGCCCAATCCGTCCGTATGGAGGGCATGTGCACTCCATACGACAGACGTTTTGCCTCTCCTCGCACCTGCTATAAAATCTTGCACTTCACACAAATTCTTACAAAAGGATTTGTGAAGCCCTTTCGCACGCCGGTGCCTGCCACCGGGTCCATTGCGAGAGGCGGCCCTCCAGGCGTTGCCTGCGACGGTCCGTGCACGCACCTGTTCCGCTGAATCCTCGTTGCCCTATGTCCGGGAAATCGTTTTCTCATGGTGTGCCTGCGCGCCAGACCCTGCAAGCTGCCCTGGCCGCCGGTGCCCTGGCCTGCGTGCTGGCGCATGCGGCCACCTTGCCGGCCGAGGCCTATGACGCGCTGGTGCGCCGCGCACGCAGCGGCGACACCGCGCCAGCCCTGGAATATTTGCGCCAGGAGCCATTGGCGCGGCCCGATGCCGCGCGCCTGGTCGCCGACTGGATCGACATCGCCGGCTGGGCCCGGCTCGACGAGGAAGTGGTGCAGGTGTACCGCGAGCACGGTGCCCGGCGCGAACTGCCGGTGAGCACACTGGCCAACGTGGCCCTGGCCCACCGCAACCTGCGGCAATGGGATGAGGCCCTGGCCCTGTATGCGCGCGCGCTGGCGCTCAAGCCGGAAGACCCGCAGTTGCGCATCGGCGAGATCCAGGTGCTGGCCGACGCCGGACGCGACCCCGACGCGCAGGCCAAGGCCCTGGCCCTGGTGGCCGACGCCCCCATGGTGGCGCGCCGGCGCCTGGCGCTGGCCTACGTGCACACGGCCGCGCGCCGCTTCCATGCGGCGCTGGCCGAGACCAGCCGCGCGCGCTCGCTGGCGCCCGATGACGCTGGCGTGGAGTCTGCCTATGCCGACGCGCTGCAGTCCGCCGGGCTGCCCATGGAGGCGCAGGAACTCGTGGACGCCAGGCCCTCCTTGCTGGGCAGCCCGCAAAAGCGCCGGTTGCTGGGCGACATCGGGGCGGAGCTGGTGCGCCTGTCCTTCTCTCCCGCCCGGGGCGAGAGCCAGCGCTTTGCGCTGGCAGACCGCGCGCTGGCCTTCTACGAGCCGGTGCTGACCCAACTGCGCACCGACCCGGAGGCGCTTCGCGACGTGCAGCGCATGCGCATCGACCGCATCGGCGCCCTCACGGTGCGCGCCCGCATGGACACTGCGGTGTCCGAATACGAGGCCCTGCGGCGCGACGGTGTGCCCGTGCCCGACTACGCGCTGCGCTGGGTGGCCGGTGCCTACCTCTACCTGCGCCAGGCCGAGGCGGCGCGCCGGCTCTACAGCGAACTGCGCGAGCGCCACAAGGCCGATCCCGTGGGCAGCGCGGGCGATGCCTCCGGCCTGTTCTACGCGCTGGTGGAGGTCGAAGCCATGGACCAGGCCGTGGCGCTGGCCGACGGCACGGCGCAGACCCTGGCAAAGATTCCCTCGGGCCTGGGCGCCTGGGCCGGCGCGGCCATGGAAGCCGCCCAGGCGCACAGCTTCTCGGACGACACGCCCGAAGCCCAGCTGCGCTTCGAGCGCATGGTCACCATGGCCCCGGGCAACCTGGGCGCGCGCATCGCGCTGGCCGGCGTGTACCGCGGCCGTGCCTGGCCGCGGCGCGCCGAAGAAGAGCTCAAGATGGTCGAGGCCATGGAGCCGCGCGCGCTCTCGCTGGAGTTGCAGCAGGGTTTCACCGCGCTGGACCTGCAGGAATGGGCCCAGGCCGATGCACTGGCCGACGACGTGATGGCGCGCTACCCCGAGAACCTGCAAGCGCAGCGCCTGGACCGGGTGCGCCGCGTCTACCGCATGCCCGAATTGCGCATCTCGGGCTACCGCGGGCTTTCTTCGAGCCCCAACCCGTCCACCGGCAACGGCGACTACGGCATCGACACCGCGGTCTACAGCGCGCCCATCAAGGACAACTGGCGCGTCTTCGCCGGTTACGGCTTCGGCAGCGGCGATTTCCGCGAAGGGCGCGGCCTGCACCGCACCGTGCGCACCGGGGCCGAATGGCGCGGGCGCGACAACACGGCAGAGGGCGAAGTGTCCAGCCACGACTTCGGCTACGGCCACCGCACCGGGCTGCGGCTCGAAGCGCGGCACGAATTCAGCGACCAGTGGCAGGTCAGCGGTGCAGCGGAGCGCATTTCGCGCGATACGCCCCTGCGCGCACTGCGCAGCGACATCACCGCCAACAGCGCCACCGCGGGCCTGCGCTGGCGTGCAAACGAACGGCGCGAGTGGAATCTCACACTCGGAGCGCTCGACTACTCCGATGGCAACCGCCGCACCTCCTTCGGCATCGTGGGGCGCGAGCGCATCTTCACGCGCTACGGGCTCTATGGCGATCTGGTGCTGGAGCTATCGCGCTCGCGCAACAGCCAGCCGGGCGGCCCGTACTTTGCGCCCGAGTCCGACTGGTTCGCGATGCCCACACTGGACGTGCAACACGTCTTGTACCGCCACTACCAGACGGAGTGGCGCCAGCGCTTCCAGCTGGGGGTGGGCTCCTACGGCCAGCGGGGCTACAGCACCGGTGGAGTCGCCACCTTCGGCTATGGCCAGCGCCTGCGCATGAACGACACCTTCGAGCTGGGCCTGGCGTTCTCCATCACCCGCCGCCCCTATGACGGTGTGGACGAGAACATCCGGCGCGCCGCGTTCGACCTTCTTTACAAATTCTGAGGCCTCCTCGATGATTCCCGCGTTCCTTCGCCTCGCTGCCCTGCTCGCCATCGCAGCGCTGGTGTCCGCCTGCGCAGGCACCGCGCAGCCCTTCGTGCACCCGCGCGACCGCGCCCTGCCCGAGGCCGACCGCCCCTGGCCGGCCAACAGTTTCGTGACCGTGGCCTACCACGACGTGCAGGACGGCGAGGGCGACCCGCGCTACCTGGGCGTGCGCACCGAGCGGCTGGTGGCGCACTTCGGCTGGCTGCGCGAGAACGGCTACCAGCCCGTCTCGGTCGACCAGATCCTGGCCGCGCGCGATGGCGGCAAACCCCTGCCCCCCAAGGCCGTGCTGCTGACCTTCGACGACGGCTACCGCAGCTTCTACGACCGTGTGTTCCCGCTGCTCAAGGCCACCGGCTGGCCCGCCGTGCTGGCGCCGGTCGGCGCCTGGCTGGACGCCCCGGCGGACCAGCCCGTGGACTTCGGCGGCCTGCCCACGCCGCGCGAGCGTTTCGCCACCTGGGCGCAGGTGGCGGAGATGGCGGCCTCCGGCCTGGTGGAGGTGGGTGCGCACACCGACGACCTGCACGAAGGCGTGCTGGCCAACCCGCAGGGCAACACCCAGCCCGCCGCAGCCACGCGCCAGTACGATCCGGCCACCACCACGTATGAAAGCGACGAGGCCTTCACCCGGCGCCTGGAGGCCGACGTGGTGGCCATCACGGCCAAGATCCGCAAGGTGACCGGCAAATCCCCCCGGGTCTGGATCTGGCCCTACGGCGCCGCCAACGGCACGGCCCTGGCGGTGGTCAAGCGCCATGGCTACCAGATCGCCGCCACGCTCGACGAGGGCATGGGCCACACCGCCAACCTGTACAACACGCCGCGCCTGCTGGTGACGGGCGACCCTTCGGTGGACCAGTTCGCCTCGGCCGTCATCTCCACCCAGGAGCACCGCGTGCTGCGCGTGGCCCACGTGGACCTCGACTACCTGTACGACGAAGACCCGGCCCAGCAGGCGCGCAACTTCGACCACCTGGTGCAGCGCATCTCGGACCTGCGCGTGAACACGGTGTTCCTGCAGGCCTTCTCCGATGCGCAGGGCGACGGCACGGTGCACACCCTGTACTACCCCAACCGCTGGCTGCCCATGCGCGCCGACCTGTTCAACCGCGTGGCCTGGCAGCTGCGCACACGCACGCGCGTGGCGGTGTACGCCTGGATGCCGGTTCTGGCGTTCGATCTCGACCCGGCGCTGCCGCGCGTGCTGCGCCTGGACGCCCAGGGCCAGGTGAGCGCCGACACCGGCCAGTACCGGCGCCTGTCGCCCTTCGACGCCACGGTGCGCTCGCGCATCACCGACCTGTACGAAGACCTGGCCAAGAGCGCCTGGTTCGATGGCGTGCTGTTCCACGACGATGCGCTGCTTTCCGACTTCGAGGATGGCAGCGCCGTGGCGCTGGCCGCCTACCGCCAGGCCGGCCTGCCCGGCACCGTGGCCGAGCTGCGTGCCGACCCGGCCGTGCACCGGCGCTGGACGCGCTTCAAAACGCGCGCATTGACCGACTTCACCCTGCACCTGGCGGAGCGCGTGCGCGCCATCCGCGGGCCCCAGGTCAAGACGGCACGCAACATCTTCGCCATGCCCATGCTCGCGCCCGAGAGCGAGGAATGGTTTGCGCAGAACCTGGACGACTTCCTCGCCTCCTACGACTGGACCGCGCCCATGGCGATGCCGCTCATGGAGAAGGTGCCCGAAGGCGAGGCCGACGCCTGGCTGGACCGCGTGGTGGACAGCATCACGCGCCGCCCGGGCGCGGTGGACCGCACCATCTTCGAGCTGCAGGCCGTGGATTGGCGCACCGGCCAGCCGGTGGCCAGCGAGCGCCTGGCGCATTGGATGCGCCGGCTGCAGGTGCGTGGCGCGCGCAGCTTCGGCTACTATCCCGACAACTTCATCACCGGCGTGCCCAGCGTCGAGGTGATGCGTCCGGTGCTGTCCAACAGCGGGGCCATGCAGCCATGATTATGCACCGCGCCATCGCGCTGGCGGTGCTGGCACTCATCATCGGCGGCCCGCTCGGGCTGCAGATGCTGTTCACCAGCGACGCGGTGCTGGACTTCGTGTTCCTGTACCCGCTGTTCATGTCGGGCATCTGGATCGCCGGCGGCCTGTACTACTTGATGCACTGGGAGCGACACTGGGCCTGGGGGCCCGACGTGCTGCCGCCTGAACTCGCGGGCCAGCCCCTGGTGTCCATTCTTGTGCCCTGCTACAACGAGGGCGACAACGCTGCCGACACGCTGGGCGCGGCGCTGGCCCAGCGCTACCCGAACATCGAGGTCATCGCCATCAACGACGGCTCGCGCGACAACACGGGCGAGGTGCTAGATGCGCTGGCCGCGGAGCACCCGCGCCTGCGCGTGGTGCACCTGGCACAGAACCAGGGCAAGGCCATCGGCCTGCAGATGGGCGCGGCCGCCGCGCGCAGCGAATACCTGGTGTGCATCGACGGCGACGCGCTGCTCGACCGCGATGCCGTGGCCTACCTGGTGGCGCCGCTGATCAACAACCCGCGCGTGGGCGCCGTCACGGGCAATCCGCGCATCCGCACGCGCTCCACGCTGGTGGGGCGCATCCAGGTGGGTGAGTTCTCGTCCATCATCGGGCTCATCAAGCGCACGCAGCGCGTGTACGGGCAGGTGTTCACGGTGTCGGGCGTGGTGGCGGCGTTTCGCCGGCGCGCGCTCGATGACGTGGGCTACTGGAGCCCGGACATGATCACCGAGGACATCGACATCAGCTGGAAGCTGCAAAAGCGCCACTGGTCGATCTTCTTCGAGCCGCGTGCGCTGTGCTGGATCCTCATGCCGGAGACGCTGCGCGGCCTGTGGAAGCAGCGCCTGCGCTGGGCGCAGGGCGGTGCCGAGGTGTTCCTCAAGAACCTGCGCGGCATGTGGAACTGGCGCAACCGCCGCATGTGGCTGTTGATGCTGGAGTTCTGCATGTCCACCGGCTGGGCCTTCATGTTCGCGCTGACCATCGTGCTGTACCTGCTGGGCAAGCTGTTCGAGATGCCCGACAACCTGTTCGTGCCCCGGCTCATGCCGCCGTCCTTCACCGGGCTGGTGCTGTCGGTCACCTGCCTGCTGCAGTTCGCGGTGAGCGTGTCCATCGAGCGGCGCTACGAGCCCGGCATCCGCAGCACGCTGTTCTGGATGATCTGGTACCCCGTGGTGTTCTGGATGCTCAGCCTGTTCACCACCCTGATGAGCTTCCCCAAGGTCATGCTGCGCTCCAAGCAGGCGCGTGCGCGCTGGGTCAGCCCCGACCGCGGCATTGCCAGCGCCAGCGCCAAGGGCCCTGCGCCATGAACGGCCCATTGATCCATACCCGCCAGGGCGGGCTGATGCGCCTGGTCGACGTGCTGGCCACGCTGCTGGCCTGGGCAGGCTTTCTTTACCTGTTCGCGCGCGGCATCCTGGCCATGATGCGCTACCAGGGGCCGGATGTGGCCTCGCGGCTGGAGCTGCTGCATGCCACCATCGACACGCTGGGCTGGTACATCGTGATCGCCCTGTTCAACGCCAGCGTGCTGGCCACCTGGGCCCTCTACAACCAGATCCGCCGCCGGGTGGAGCGCCGCGGCAAGATCCCTGCGCTCGATGACGACAAGCTCGCGGCCAGCTTTCGCCTCACGCCGCAGTTGCTGCGTGCACTGCGCTCGGGGCAGGTCATCGTGGTGCACAACGACGAGCACGGCGGTATTGCCGACGTGGTGGCGCGCACCATCCCGGGCATGCTGCCGCATCCGGGCCCCGCGAACGACGCCCTCGGCCAAGGCGCTCACCAGCGCGCCTAGGCGGGCTCTGCGACCCCGGATGCCCCGTCCCGGGCAGTCCGCGGGCGGGTGGCATAAAATCACGCCCCCGAGGCTCATGGGCGCGCAGCGCCCACCCCAGGTAGACCCCCATGAATGTTCCGATAGCGTTGGCTGCCTTGCAGACGCAGGCCGCCGAGCCTGTGCGTCTGCGCGAGATCCCCTACAACTACACCTCGTTCTCCGACCGGGAGATCGTGATCCGCCTGCTCGGATCCCCGGCCTGGGAGGTGCTCGACCAGCTGCGCAAGGAACGGCGCACCGGGCGCTCCGCCCGCATGCTGTACGAAGTGCTGGGCGACATCTGGGTGGTGCAGCGCAACCCCTACCTGCAGGATGACCTGCTGGACAACCCCGGCAGGCGCAAGCAGCTGGTGGAGGCCCTGCAGCACCGCCTGGCCGAGATCGACAAGCGCCGCACCCCGGGCGACGACGCCGGGCGCGACCGCCTGGTGGGCGAGCTGGTGCAGGCCGCGGGCCAGGCCGTGGCCGCCTTCAACGCCACCTTCGTGCAGGCCGGCGAGCTGCGCCGGCGCATCCAGCGCACGCTGGGGCGCCTGACGGCCAAGGACAACATCAAGTTCGACGGCCTCTCGCGCGTGTCCCACGTGACGGACGCGACCGACTGGCGCGTGGAGTACCCGTTTGTCGTGCTGGTGCCCGACACCGAAGCCGAGATGGCGCTGCTGGTCAAGGGCTGCATCGAGCTGGGGCTGACCATCCTCCCGCGCGGGGGCGGCACCGGCTACACCGGCGGGGCCATCCCGCTGACCTGGAAGAGCGTGGTCATCAACACCGAGAAGCTCGAAGCCATGACCGAGGTGGAGATGCGCCGCCTGCCGGGCATGGACCGCGATGTGGGCACGGTGTGGACCGAGGCCGGCGTGGTCACCCAGCGCGTGGCCGACGCCGCCGAGCGCGCGGGCTTCGTCTTCGCCGTGGACCCGACCAGCGCCGAGGCCTCGTGCATCGGCGGCAACATCGCCATGAACGCAGGCGGCAAGAAGGCCGTGCTGTGGGGCACGGCCCTGGACAACCTGGCCAGCTGGCGCATGGTGACGCCCGAAGCCCAGTGGCTTGAAGTGACCCGCCTGGACCACAACATGGGCAAGATCCACGACGTGGAGACTGCCACCTTCGAGCTGCAGTATTTCGAGGCCGACGGCAAGACACCGGTGCGCACCGAGCAGCTCGCCATCCCGGGCCGCACCTTCCGCAAGGAAGGCCTGGGCAAGGACGTGACCGACAAGTTCCTCTCGGGCCTGCCGGGCATCCAGACGGAGGGCTGCGACGGCCTGATTACCAGCGCGCGCTGGGTGGTGCACCGCATGCCCGAGCACACGCGCACCGTGTGCATGGAGTTCTTCGGCAACGCCAAGGACGCGGTGCCTAGCATTGTCGAAATCAAGGACTACATGTTCGCCGAGCAGAAGCGCTCGGGCGTGCTGCTGGCGGGCCTGGAACACCTGGACGACCGTTACCTGAAGGCCGTGGGCTACGCCACCAAGAGCAAGAAGGGCAACGGCGGCCTGCCCAAGATGGTGCTGATCGGCGACATCGCCGGTGACAACGCCGACGAGGTGGCGCGTGTGACCAGCGAGGTGGTGCGCATCGCCAACTCGCGCAATGGCGAGGGTTTCATCGCCATCAGCCCCGAGGCGCGCAAGAAATTCTGGCTCGACCGCAAGCGCACGGCTGCCATCAGCCGCCACACCAACGCCTTCAAGATCAACGAGGACGTGGTGATTCCGCTGCCGCGCATGGCCGAGTACACCGACGGCATCGAGCGCATCAACATCGAGCTGTCGCTGCAAAACAAGATCAAGCTGTGCGATGCGCTCACCGACTTCTTCGAGCGCGGCAACCTGCCCCTCGGAAAGCAGGACGACGCCAATGAAATCCCCTCGGCCGAGCTGCTCGAGGACCGCGTGGCCCAGGCCATCGCCCTGGTGGCCGAAGTGCGCACGCTGTGGGCCACCTGGCTGCAGAACGTGGACAGCCTGTTCCCCCAATTGCAGGACCACACCCTGCGCGCGAGCTGGAAGACCCAGATTCGCGCGCCCCTCTCGGGCATCTTTGCCGGGGCAGCCTTCAAGCCCATCCTCGACGAAGCCACGGCCATCCACAAGCGCGTGCTCAAGGGCCGCGTCTGGGTGGCGCTGCACATGCACGCAGGCGACGGCAACGTGCACACCAACCTGCCGGTCAACAGCGACGACTACGAGATGCTGCAGACCGCGCACGGCGCGGTGGAGCGCATCATGGTGCTGGCGCGCAGCCTGGATGGCGTGATCTCGGGCGAACACGGCATCGGCATCACCAAGCTCGAATTCCTCACCGACGAGGAGCTGCGCCCGTTTGCCGAGTACAAGCAGCGAGTCGACCCCGAGGGCCGCTTCAACAAGGGCAAGCTCTTGCGCGATGCCGCGCCGGTGCTGGCCATGGATGCCACCCCCGGCGGCCAGGCGCGCGATCCGGCGCTGCTGCATGCGGACCTGACCAACGCCTACACGCCGAGCTTCGGCCTCATGGGGCACGAGTCGCTGATCATGCAGCAGAGCGACATCGGCGCGATCGCCGATTCGGTCAAGGACTGCCTGCGCTGCGGCAAGTGCAAGCCCGTGTGCGCGACGCACGTGCCGCGCGCCAACCTGCTGTACAGCCCGCGCAACAAGATCCTGGCCACCTCGCTGCTGGTCGAGGCCTTCCTCTACGAAGAGCAGACCCGCCGCGGCGTGAGCATCAAGCACTGGCAGGAGTTCGAGGACGTGGCCGACCACTGCACGGTGTGCCACAAGTGCGAGAGCCCCTGCCCGGTGAAGATCGACTTCGGCGATGTCACCATGAACATGCGCAACCTGCTGCGCAAGATGGGCAAGAAGACCTTCCGCCCCGGCAATGCGCTGGCGATGACCATGCTCAACGCCACCAACCCCGAGACCATCAAGTTCATGCGCAGCGCCATGGTGGACGTGGGCTTCAAGGCCCAGCGCGTGGCCGTGGACCTGCTGCGCAAGGTGGGCCGCAAGCAGACCGCCAAGCCGCCGGCCACCGTGGGCACCGCTCCGGTCAAGGAGCAGGTGATCCACTTCATCAACAAGAAGCTGCCCGGCGGCCTGCCCAAGCGCACGGCGCGTGCGCTCTTGGACATCGAGGACAAGGATTACGTCCCCATCATCCGCAACCCCAAGGCCACCACGGCCGAGGCCGAGGCGGTGTTCTACTTCCCCGGTTGCGGCTCGGAGCGCCTGTTCAGCCAGGTGGGCCTGGCCACGCAGGCCATGCTCTGGCATGCGGGCGTGCAGACCGTGCTGCCGCCGGGCTACCTGTGCTGCGGCTACCCGCAGCGCGGCAGCGGCCAGTTCGACAAGGCCGAGAAGATGATCACCGATAACCGGGTGCTCTTCCACCGCGTGGCCAACACGCTCAACTACCTCGACATCAAGACCGTGGTGGTGAGCTGCGGCACCTGCTACGACCAGTTGCAGGGTTACGAGTTCGACAAGATCTTCCCGGGCAGCCGCATCATCGACATCCACGAGTACCTGCTGGAAAAGGGCATCGCCCTGCAGGGCAAGGGCGCCTACCTGTACCACGAGCCCTGCCACAGCCCCATGAAGCAGCAGGACGGCTTGAAGACCGTGAAAGCGCTGGTGGGCGAGCAGGTGCTCAAGAGCGAGCGCTGCTGCGGCGAATCGGGCACGTTGGGCGTGACGCGCCCGGACGTGTCCACCCAGATCCGCTTCCGCAAGGAAGAGGAAATCAAGAAGGGCGAGGCCGCGCTGCGCGCCAGCGGCGCCGTGGGTGCGCAGGACAACGTGAAGATCCTCACCAGCTGCCCGAGCTGTCTGCAGGGCCTGAACCGCTACCAGGACGATCTGAACAACGGCTTGCTCGAAGCCGACTACATCGTGGTCGAGATGGCACGCGAGATCCTGGGCGAGAACTGGATGCCCGAGTACGTCGAGCGCGCCAATGCCGGCGGCATCGAGCGGGTGCTCGTATGAGTGAACGCATTGCCTGCCCCCTGTGCGCCGCCGATGGCGGCACGCTGGTCTGGCGCGGCACTCGTCTGCGCGTGATCCGTGCGGACGAAGCGGGCTTCCCGGCCTTCTACCGCGTGGTGTGGAATGCCCATGCGGCCGAGTTTTCCGATCTTGCAGCGGCCGAGCGCATGTATTGCATGGAAGCCGTCACGGCGGTGGAGCAGGCGCTGCGCGACCATCTGGCGCCCACCAAGGTGAACCTGGCGGCGCTGGGCAACATGGTGCCGCACCTGCACTGGCACGTGATCGCGCGCTTTTCCTGGGACAGCCATTTCCCGGCACCGGTGTGGGCGCCTGCGCAGCGGCCCAGCCCAGAGGGTGAGGAGGCGGCACTGCGCGCGCGCCTGCCCGCCGTCGAGGCCGCGATGGTGGCAGCCCTTCAAAGGCTCTGAGTGGACAATGCGGGCCGGCGTGGCAGTCGTCGCCGCGCCGATTTTTTCGAGGTGGTATCCATGGCAGGTTTGAAAGCGGGTTCGCCCACGCCGCAGGCGCTCACGGTGCACGGCAAGTCGCGGGTGCTCGAAGTGGTGTTCTCGGACGGTGCGGCGTTCCGCATCCCGTTCGAGCTGATGCGCGTGTACTCGCCTTCGGCCGAAGTGCGGGGCCACGGTCCTGGCCAGGAGGTGCTGCAGACTGGCAAGCGCGACGTGACCCTCGACGGCCTGGAGCCCATTGGCAACTACGCCGTCAAGCCGGTCTTTTCGGACGGGCATGACACGGGCATCTTCACCTGGGACTACCTGTACGAGCTGGGCCAGCAGCAGGATGTGCTGTGGGCGCAGTACGAGAGCCGGCTGGCCGAGGCCGGCGTGGACCGCGATGCGCCCATGGGCACGGCTGCCAAGGGCCACAGCCACGGCGGCGGCGCTTGCAGTAGCCACTGACCCCGGCGCGCCGGCGCACCACTGTGGCCCGCGCGCACCATGCCGGAACCCGCGTGCCGGCTCCGGTTGCTCTTTTTATGATAGCAAACCGGGCGTTCATGGACAGGTGTTGCCTGCCTTTTGATGCCCATACTTCCAAAACCCTTGCGGCAGATGCCCCGTTTCAGTGCGGGGTTGTCGCTGTACCTGGGGCGCCCACGCGCCTAGCATGAATCCCATGAGCACCACCCACTTCGGTTTCCAGTCGGTCGACGAGCAGGACAAGGCACGCCACGTGCGCGGCGTGTTCGATTCGGTGGCGTCGAAATACGATGTCATGAACGACCTCATGTCGGCCGGCCTGCACCGCGCCTGGAAGGCCTACACCGTGATGGTGGCCAACCTGCGCGAAGGAAGCCAGGTGCTGGACATCGCGGGCGGCACGGGCGATCTGGCTCTGGCCTTCTCGAAGAAAGTGGGGGCCACCGGCCGCGTGGTGCATACCGACATCAACGAAGCCATGCTGCGCACCGGGCGCGACCGGCTGATCGATGCGGGCGTGGTGCTGCCCACCCTGGTCTGCGATGCCGAGAAGCTGCCGTTTCCCGATGCGCACTTCGACGTGGTGAGCGTGGCGTTTGGTTTGCGCAACATGACGCACAAGGATGTTGCGCTGAAAGAGATGTGCCGGGTGCTCAAGCCGGGTGGCAAGCTGCTGGTGCTGGAGTTCTCCAAGGTGGCCAAGCCGCTGACCAAGGCCTATGACTGGTATTCCTTCAAGGTGCTGCCGCAGCTGGGCAAACTCGTCGCCGGCGACGATGCCAGCTACCGCTACCTGGCCGAATCGATCCGCATGCACCCCAGCCAGGAAGAACTCAAAAGCCTCATGCAGCAAACTGGCTTTGGGCATGTGGACTATCACAACATGACTGGCGGCATAGTGGCCTTGCATGTTGGAATCAAGTGTTGAACGGCAAGGTCAGCCGTATACAAGATGGAGATGACATGATGAAACTGTGGTCTGTGGTTCTGGTGGCGATGCTGGCGTTCGCGCATGCGGATGCCGACGCCCGCCGCCTGGGTGGCGGCAATTCGGTGGGCAAGCAGTCCAGCAACGTGACGCAGCGCGAATCCGCGGCGCCCGGCGGCCCTGCCCAGAACGCCAACAACGCGGCCAAGCCGGCCACGCCGGCGTCGGCCCCTGCTGCCGCTGCAGCGCCCAAGAAACCCTGGGGCGCCATGCTCGGCGGCCTGGCTGCGGGCCTGGGCCTGGCCTGGCTGGCGAGTTCGCTGGGCCTGGGTGCAGGTTTCGGCAACATCCTGATGATCCTGCTGCTGGCCGTGGCCGCTTTCGCCATCTTCAAGATGGTCATGCGCATGCGCAACGGCGGCGGCAACCAGGGCGGTGCAGCCGCAGGCGGCTCGCCCTTTGCCTTCCAGGGCGCAGGTGCGGCCACGCCGGCCGCCGCCCAGGTGCCTCCGCAGTACAGCCCGAACAACGTCGGCAACGACGCATCGGCCCGTCCCTGGGAGCGCAACAGCATGGCTTTCGATGCGGCGCGTGCACAGCAGCCCGCTGCGGCTGGCGCTGCCGGTTCGGGCGTGGTGATCGGCTCCGGCCTGACCGGTGCCGCCGCCGGGGCAGGGGTTTCGGCCCTGGCCGGCTCGCAGAACTGGGGCGTGCCCGAGGGCTTCGACACGCCCGGCTTCCTGGCCGCTGCCAAGCGCAACTTCGTGACGCTGCAGGCCGCATGGGACCGCTCAGACATCTCCACCCTGCGCTCCATGATGACCGACAGCATGCTCGAAGAGATCCGCTCGCAGCTGGCCGAGCGCGAGACGCACCGCGGCGCCGAGCCCAACCACACCGACGTGGTGATGATCGAGGCGCAGCTTTTGGGCATCGAAGAGCTGGACGATGGCTACATGGCCAGCGTGGAGTTCTCGGGCATGATCCGCGAAGAACTCTCGGCCGGCCCGAGCCCCTTCCGCGAAGTGTGGAACATGACCAAGGCCAAGAGCGGTGCCAGCGGCTGGCTGGTGGCCGGCGTGCAGGCCCTGCAGTGATCGCGGCTTTGTAAATCACCTCGGATCGGCCCAAAACCCATGTTCTGGGCCGAGTTCAGGGAATAATCGGGGACTATGGCAACACAGTCCCCTTTTTCCTTCCTGGACGGCCTCTTCGAGCGCCTGACCGCAGGCCCGCAACCACCGCAATGGCTGGTGCACGAGGTGCAGCAGCGGCTGGTGCTGTTCCTGAACCATGTGCTCATGCAGGAACGGGAAGCCATGGACCGCCTGGTGCGCCAGCGCGGGCGCGTGGCGCGCGTGCAGTGGCGTGCGTTCTCCATGGCGCTGTTGATCACCCCGGCCGGCCTTTTGAACCTGGCCGCCGAAGGCGCGGTACCCGACCTGCAGCTGGAGATCACCGAAACCTCGCCCCTGGCCCTGGCCCAGGTGGCGCTGCGCGGCGACAAGCCCGCCATCCGCGTCGAGGGCGATGTGCAACTGGCGGCCGAGATCAACTGGCTGGTGGACAACGTGCGCTGGGACCTGGAAGAAGACCTCTCGCGCGTGGTGGGCGATGCACCGGCCCACACCATCAGCGAAGTGGCCCGCAAGGCCGCGCAGGCGCTGCGCCAGTTCGTGGGCTCGCGCGTGCCGCCGGCCGATGGTGGCAGCGGCCCCGCCGCTGCAGCGTACCCACCGGCACCAGCTCCGGCCCCCGTTCCGCCGGCGGGCGGTAGCAGCAGCACCAGCCCTGGCGCCGACCGGACCGGTCCATGAAGCAATTTCTCCGGGGTGCGTCCATCCTCTGGGTGGTGTTCCGCTATGGGCTCGATGGGCTGGTGCTCGACAGCTTCCAGAAGCCGTGGCTGCGTCTGGTCTCGCGCATCGTCTCCATCGGCCGCAACCTGGACGCCCCTCGCGGCCAGCGCCTGCGCGAGGCGCTGGAGCGCCTGGGGCCGATCTTCGTGAAATTCGGCCAGGTGCTGTCCACCCGGCGCGACCTGCTGCCGGCGGACATCGCCGACGAGTTGGCGCTGCTGCAGGACCGGGTGCCGCCGTTCCACTCCGACATCGCCATCGCCACCATCGAGCGCGCCTTCCGCCGGCCGGTGGACGAGGTGTTCACGCATTTCGACCGCGTGCCGGTGGCCAGTGCCTCGATTGCCCAGGTGCACTTCGCCACCCTGCGCGACAGCCACGGCATAGCGCGCGAAGTCGCCGTCAAGGTGCTGCGCCCGGGCATGCTGCCGGTGATCGAAAAGGACCTGGCGCTGATGCGCATGATGGCCGGCTGGGTGGAAGGCCTGTCGGCAGACGGCAAGCGCCTCAAGCCCCGCGAGGTGGTGGCCGAGTTCGACAACTACCTGCACGATGAGCTCGACCTGGTGCGCGAGGCCGCCAATGCCGCCCAGCTGCGCCGCAACATGGCCGGCCTGGACTTGGTGCTGATCCCCGAGATCTTCTGGGACTTCTGCCACGCCGAGGTGATGGTGATGCAACGCATGAACGGCGTGCCCATCAACCAGATCGAACGGCTGCGCGACGCCGGGGTGGACATTCCCAAGCTCGCGCGCGATGGCGTCACCATCTTCTTCACCCAGGTGTTCCGCGATGGCTTCTTCCATGCCGACATGCACCCGGGCAACATCCAGGTGAGCCTGGACGCCGCGACCTTCGGGCGCTATATCTCGCTCGATTTCGGCATCGTGGGCACGCTGACGGAGTTCGACAAGGAGTACCTGGCGCAGAACTTCACGGCCTTCTTCCGGCGCGACTACAAGCGCGTGGCCGAGCTGCACATCGAAAGCGGCTGGGTGCCGCCCGATACGCGGGTGAACGACCTCGAGTCGGCGATCCGCACCGTCTGCGAGCCGTACTTCGACCGGCCGCTCAAGGAAATCTCGCTGGGCATGGTGCTGATGCGCCTGTTCCAGACCTCGCGCCGCTTCCACGTGGAGATCCAGCCGCAATTGGTGCTGCTGCAGAAGACGCTGCTCAACATCGAGGGCCTGGGCCGCCAGCTCGACCCCGAACTCGACCTGTGGAGCACCGCCAAGCCCTTTCTCGAAAAATGGATGCTCGAGCAGATGGGGCCGCAGCGCCTGTGGCGCGAAATCCAGGCCGAGGGCCCGCACTTCGCCAAGATGCTGCCCGAGCTGCCGCGCCTGCTGCACGACTACCTGCGCAACCGGCCGCAGAACCACCGGCGCGAGCTGATGGAGCTGCTGGCCGAGCAAAAGCGCACCAACCGCCTGCTCAACGGCATCATCTACTCAGGCATCGGCTTTTTCCTGGGTTGGCTGTTCTTCATGCTGGTACAGCAGTTGCAAGTGCTGCAGCGCTTCCGGATTTTCTAGCCGTTCCCTTTTTCCACCCTTCGCGACATCGAGGAGCATGCCGTGCTGTTGACCCTGGTCATTGTCTATCTGTTGATCACCATTGCCATCGGCCTCGTGGCGGCCCGGCGCGTGAAGAACGCGGCGGACTTCGCCATCGCCGGGCGGCACCTGCCGCTGTACATGATCATCACCACCACCTTCGCCACGTGGTTCGGTTCGGAGACGGTGCTGGGCATCCCGGCCAAGTTCATCGAAGGAGGGCTGGGCAATGTGGTCGAGGACCCTTTCGGCGCGGGCTTCTGCCTGATCCTGGTGGGCCTGTTCTTCGCGGGCAAGCTCTACCGCATGACGCTCCTGACCATCAGCGACTACTACCGCGAGCGCTATGGCCGCCTGGTGGAGATCGTCTGCTCGCTGATCATCATGCTCAGCTACCTGGGCTGGGTGTCGGCGCAGGTCACGGCGCTGGGCCTGGTGTTCAACCTGCTCTCGGGCGGTGCCATCAGCATCCCCGTGGGCATGACCATTGGCGTGGTCTCCATCCTGGCCTACACACTGTTCGGCGGCATGTGGTCGGTGGCGGTGACCGACTTCATCCAGATGATCATCCTGGTGGTGGGCCTGGCCATCATCGCGGTGTTTGCGGGCAACATGGCCGGCGGGGCCGACAAGGTGATCGAGTTCGCGTCCAACCGGGAGCTGTTCCGCTTCCTGCCCGAGCCCAAGTTCCACGATGTGGTGTTCTTCATCGCTGCGGGCATCACCATGATGTTCGGCTCCATCCCGCAGCAGGACGTGTTCCAGCGCGTGATGTCGGCCAACAACATCCAGGCGGCCACGCGCGGTCCGGTGATCGGCGGTATCTGCTACATCCTGTTCGCCTTCGTGCCCATGTTCCTCGTGGCCAGCGCGCTCATCATCATGCCCGGCGAGACTGCGGCGCTGCTCAAGGAAGACCCACAGAAGGTGCTGCCCACCCTGGTGATGGCCAAGATGCCCTTCATCATGCAGGTGCTGTTCTTCGGCGCGCTGCTCTCTGCGCTCAAGTCCACGGCCTCGGCCACCCTGCTGGCGCCCAGCGTCACCTTCACCGAGAACATCTGGCGCCAGTTCCGCCCCACGATGACCGACAAGGAGCACCTGCGCACCATGCGCATCACCACCCTGGTGTTCAGCGGCTGCGTCCTGGCCTATGCCATCCGCATGCAGGGCACCTCCATCTACGAGCTGGTCTCGGGCGCCTACCAGGTACCGCTGGTGGGTGCGTTCGTGCCGCTGGTCGCGGGGCTGTACTGGAAGCGCTCCACCACGCAGGGTGCCATCCTGGCCATCGTGCTGGGCCTGGGAACCTGGCTGCTGCTGCTCAACACCCCCTGGGGCGAGGTGTTCCCGGCTCAGCTCGCAGGCCTGCTGGCTGCCATCGTGGGCATGGTGTTGGGCTCGATGGCGCCGCAAGTGCTGGCCAACCGCCACGCCGGCCACCACCGCATGGTGGGCGTGGAATAGGCCGCAGGGCCCCAAGGCGAGGGCCTGTACAAGGGGCAGCAGTGCACGCCTATAATTGAAGGTTTTGCACTTTGCCTTCAACGACACGCCCGACATGCCTATCTACGCCTACAAATGCAGCTCCTGCGGCCATGCCAAGGACGTGCTGCAAAAAATCTCCGACGCACCACTGACGGTGTGCCCGGCGTGCGGCGCCGAGGCGTTCTCCAAGCAGGTGACGGCTGCGGGCTTCCAGCTCAAGGGATCGGGCTGGTACGTGACGGACTTCCGTGGCGGCAACAACGGTGGAGGTGGCACCTCCGCACCCGCCACCGACGCCAAGGGCGGCGATGCTCCCGCGGCCGCGCCGGTCGCAAGCACGGATGCTGCCACCAAGAAAGACACCTCTTCCAGCACCAGCGCAGCGAGCGCCGGTGCAGCCTCCACCTCCAAAGACTGAGCCCGCCGATGCCCTCCCTGCGCAAATGGTTGTTCACCGGTCTGCTGGTCATCGTGCCCGGTGTCATCACCGCGTGGGTACTGCACTGGATCGTCAGCACGCTGGACCAGACCCTGCAGATACTGCCCGAGGCCTGGCAGCCCGACCGGGTGCTGGGCGTGCACGTGCCCGGCTTCGGCGTGGTGCTCACGCTGGCCATCCTGCTCGTGGTGGGGGCCATTGCCAGCAATTTCGCCGGCCGCAAGCTGGTGCAGTGGGGCGATGCCCTGGTGCACCGCATCCCGGTGGTGCGCTCGATCTACTCCAGTGTCAAGCAGGTCTCCGACACCCTGTTTTCCGAGAACGGCAACGCCTTTCGCAAGGCCGTGCTGGTTCAGTGGCCGCGCGAAGGCGTCTGGACGGTGGCCTTCGTGACCGGAGCACCCAACGGCGAGGTGGCGGCCTACCTGCGCGATGAATTCGTGAGCGTCTCCGTGCCCACCCCCCCCAATCCCCCGGGCGGCTATTTCGTGATGCTGCGCAAGAGCGACTGCGTCGAGCTCGACATGAGCGTGGATTCGGCGCTCAAGTACATTGTTTCGATGGGCGTGGTGGCTCCGGTCGATCCGACCCAGCTGCCTCCCAAGTAACCCTTTTTCTCTCAATGCGCCCGAGGGGCGCCGGAAGTTCTGCCATGGCCATGCGTTCCCACTATTGCGGTCTTGTGACCGAAGCCCTGTTGGGCCAAACCGTCACCCTCTCTGGCTGGGTGAACCGTCGCCGCGACCACGGTGGTGTGATCTTCATCGACCTGCGCGACCGCGAAGGCTATGTGCAGGTGGTGTGCGACCCCGACCGCGCCGAAATGTTCAAGACCGCCGAGGAAGTGCGCAACGAGTACTGCGTGCAGGTCAAGGGCGTGGTGCGTGCACGCCCCGACGGCACCACCAACGACAAGCTCAAGAGCGGCCAGATCGAAGTGCTGTGCCACGAACTCAACGTGCTCAACCCCTCGGTCACGCCTCCGTTCCAGATCGACGAAGAGAACCTGAGCGAGACCACGCGCCTCACGCACCGCGTGCTGGACCTGCGCCGCCCCTACATGCAGAACAACCTGATGCTGCGCTACAAGGTGGCCATGGAGGTGCGCAAGTTCCTCGACGCCAACGGCTTCGTGGACATCGAGACCCCCATGCTCACCAAGAGCACGCCCGAAGGCGCGCGCGACTACCTGGTGCCCAGCCGCGTGCACGACGGCCAGTTCTTCGCGCTGCCCCAGTCGCCCCAGCTGTTCAAGCAGCTCCTGATGGTGGCTGGCTTCGACCGCTACTACCAGATCACCAAGTGCTTCCGCGACGAAGACCTGCGTGCCGACCGCCAGCCCGAGTTCACCCAGATCGATATCGAAACCTCGTTCATGGAAGAGCAGGACATCCGCGACATGTTCCAGGGCATGATCAAGACGGTGTTCCAGAACACGCTGGGCGTGGACCTGGGCGAGTTCCCGGTCATGACCTACCAGGATGCGGCTTTCCGTTTCGGCTCGGACAAGCCCGACCTGCGCGTGAAGCTGGAGTTCACCGAGCTTACCGAGGTGATGAAGGACGTGGAGTTCAAGGTCTTCTCGGGCGCGGCCAACATGAAGAACGGCCGTGTGGTCGCCCTGCGCGTGCCCGGCGGTGCCAAGGAAGGCGCCGGCCTGTCGCGCGGCGAAATCGACGCCTACACCGAGTTCGTGAAGATCTACGGCGCCAAGGGCCTGGCCTGGGTCAAGGTCAACGACCTGTCCAAGGGCCGCGAAGGCCTGCAAAGCCCGATCATCAAGAACATCCATGACGCCGCGATCACCGAGATCCTCCAGCGCACGGGCGCACAGGACGGCGACCTGATCTTCTTCGGTGCCGACAAGGAAAAGATCGTCAACGACGCCATCGGCGCGCTGCGCATCAAGATCGGCCACAGCGAGTTCGGCAAGAAGACCGGCCTGTTCGAAGACCGCTGGGCCCCGCTGTGGGTGGTGGACTTCCCGATGTTCGAGTACGACGAGGACAACCAGCGCTGGAACTCGGTGCACCACCCCTTCACCAGCCCCAAGGACGGCCACGAGGACTGGATGGTGACGGCGCCCGAGAAGTGCATCTCCAAGGGCTACGACATGGTGCTCAACGGCTGGGAAATGGGTGGCGGCTCGGTCCGTATCCACCGCGCCGACGTGCAGCAGAAGGTCTTCGACGCCCTGAAGATCTCGCCCGAGGAAGCCCAGGAGAAGTTCGGCTTCCTGCTGGACGCGCTGCAGTACGGTGCGCCCCCGCACGGCGGCTTGGCCTTCGGCCTGGACCGCATCGTGACGCTGATGACCGGTGCCGAGTCGATCCGCGACGTGATCGCCTTCCCCAAGACCCAGCGCGCCCAGTGCCTGCTGACCCAGGCCCCGTCGCCCGTGGACGAGAAGCAGTTGCGCGAGCTGCACATCCGCCTGCGCAACCCCGATGCCGTGAAGACCACGGCGGGGGCCTGAGCAGGCAGGCCGGAGCCAGCCACCCTGTCATCCCCATGACCGGGCACGCCTTCGGACAAAGCGGTAGCGGCCATCGGCCGGTGCCGCTTTTTTCATGGGTGAGTCCCTTGCGTTCCCTTTCCCCATTCTTTCGAGGTCGTCCATGCGCTCTTCCATGAAAGCCCCCTTCGTGCTGGCGGTGTCCGCCACCCTGCTGCTGGCCGGCTGCGGTGAAAAGAAGACCGAGCTGGGCCAGGGTGGCTCGGTGGTCACCGGCTCTGCCGGCCCGGCCGGCGCGCAGGATGCGGCCAAGGAGCTCACCAAGTGCACCCAGCCCGTGGCCACCCTGGCCCTGGCCGAAAACCCGAATGGCTACACCGTGTCCAGCAGCTACCAGCTGCCGGCCTCGCCCGTGCCGCTGATCCGCCTGATCGCGCAGCAGAGCGGCTGCTTTCGCATCGTGGACCGTGCGGCCGGCCTGCGTGGCACCGTGCAGGAGCAGGAACTCAAGGACGCGGGCATTCTGCGCAAGAACTCCACCGTATCCAAGGGCAAGGGCTACGAGGCGCAGTACACCCTGACCCCGAGCCTGACCTTCAGCGAGCAGGACGCTGGCCGCAGCATCGCGGGCATCATCGCCATGATCCCGGTGCTGCGCGACATCGCCGGCCTGGTGGGCCTGGCCGAACAGGTCAAGTTCAAGGAGGCGCAGACCGCGCTCTTGCTCACCGACAACGAGACCACCGAGCAGGTGGCTGCAGCCACCGGCGCCGCGCGCAGCACCGACCTGGGCGCGGCGGGCCTGCTCTGGGGCCGCATGGGCGGTGCCGGGGGCGCGGGCTGGAGCAATACCAACGAGGGCAAGGTGATCGCCACCGCCTTCCTCGACTCGCACAACAAGCTCGTGACCCAGGTGCAAATGCTGCAGGCCAAGGAACTGCCGCCACCTGTGGCGACGAGGAAGTGACCACCCCCTGAGTGGGGCCGCGCCGCTTTCGCAGGTCGCGGGTGGCGCCATGGAGGACTGGGTCTCCGCACGCAGGAGGCGGGCGGTAGGGGGCGGAAGTCCGCCCGCTGGGGGCGTACCTGTCAGCCTTGCGCCAATCCGGTAAATATATTTGCAAAAGGCCTGCAATATGCCTGTTTGCAGACAGCGGGCCGGGCCGCACAATGCGTCGTCACCGGGCCCACCGCGCAAAGGACCTTTCCCGTGCAAACCTCCCCGACCTCTCCCGAACAATGGCTGCGTTACATGCCCTCCGCGCAGCACCAGCGCCAGGAGCTGCGCCTGGTCGAAAGCGCCTGGGACCAGCTCTCGCTGCTCTCTTCGCTGTCGCTGCTGTCCTCCAAGGCCGCGTCGGGCGGTGACCTGGCCCAGGCGAGGCGGGACTTTGCGGCGCTCTCGCACGACCTGCTGCAGGGCCTGGTGGGCGAGGCCCTGAAGAACCGCACCGAGGACCTCGGCGCCCGCGCCCAGGTGTGCATCGACGTGCTGGTGCGCAACCTGTTCGAGCGCACCGCCGACATCGGCTTCTTTGCCACCGACGTGGGCGTGGCCGAGTACCTGGCCGACCCCGACCCGGCCCTGCGAGCGCTGATCGAGGCGCGCCTGGCCGAATACGCCAGCAAGTACACGGTCTATGGCAACATCTTCCTCTTCGACACCGGCCTGGAGCCCTGCGCCAGCCTGCGCGCCGTGGCGCCGGTGGGGGGACTCGACCAGCAGGATGCCGATGGCGCCTTTCTGCGCGCGGTGCTGCAAAGCGATGCCGCCTACGTCGAGCACCACGCCGTGCACGGCTTTTGCGGCAGCGCCGCCGAAACCCTGGTCTATGCCCGGCGCGTGCACTGCAGCGGGCGCATCGTGGGTGTGCTGTGCCTGGAATTCAAGCTCGCCGACGAGATGCCGGCCATCTTCGATTCGGTGCAGGACGGAGATGCGCAGGGCGGCACGGCGCAGGGCAGCGATGCGGTGCTGGCCCTGGCCGATGCCGATGGGCGTGTGCTCGTCTCGGGCGACCCGCTGCAACTGCCCGCAGGCTGGCGGCTGCCCCAGGCGGCGGCTGCCGGCGTGCACCTGCTGCGCCATGCCAGCCGGCGCTACCTGATGGCCGTGCGCGACACCCAGGGCTTTCAGGGCTACCAGGGACCGGGATGGCGCGGCTTGGCACTGTTGCCGCTGGACCTGGCCTTCGACGAGGCCGGCCATGACGAGCGCAGCGCGTTGGCCGGCGAGCTCTCGGGCCAGGCGGAGCTGCTGTCGCAGGAGCTGCGCGATATTCCCCGGCGCTCGGCCGCCATCCAGTCGGCGCTGGAACGCTCGGTCTGGAACGGACTGCTCGAGCTCAACCAGATCGGCGAGCCGGGCGGTGGGAACGGTGCTGTGGGCGGGGAGGCCGCAGCGCCGCGCGAGCTCCTGTTCGCCAAGACCCTGCTGGCAGAGATCGGGGCCACCGCGCGCAAGACCGCGCAGGCCTTCTCCAGCGCCCTGCAGGACCTCTACGGCGTGGTGATGCGCTCGCTGCTGCGCGACGCCCAGGGCCGCGCCGCGCTGGCCATGCAGATCCTGGACCGCAACCTCTACGAGCGTGCCAACGACTGCCGCTGGTGGGCGCTCACGCCGCAGTTCGCGCGCACCCTGGCCGCAGGCACCGTGGGCTGCAGCCAGGCCACGGCGGTGCTGGCCGAGATCAACGGCCTGTACACCGTGTACGCCTGCCTGGTGCTGTTCGGGACCGATGGCCGGGTCATGGCCGTTTCGCAGCCGGGACAGGCACGCCATGTGGGCGCACGGCTCGACGAGGACTGGGCACAGCGCTGCCTGCGCCTGCAGGGCAGCCAGGCCTACACCGTGAGCCGCTACGAGGCCAGCCGTTTCTACGGCGAAGGCCCGACCTTCGTGTATGCCGCCGCGGTACGGACCGGCGTGGGCGAGGGCATGGGCGCCAGCGCGTCCGGGCCGGTGCTCGGTGGCATCGCCATCGTCTGGGACGCGGCCAACCAGTTGCAGTCCATCCTGGACGACTGCGCCGTGGGCACAGGCGCGCGCGACGCGCTGGCCTTTGTGGATGCAGACGACCGGCTGGTGCGCGCCAGCGGCGACGCTGCCACCATGCAGGCGCGCGAGGCCATTGCCAGCAGCCGCCAGGGCGGGCGCATGGCTGCGCTCGGCGGCCAGCTCTACGGCGTGGGCCAGGCGCGTGGCCAGGGCTACCGCGAGTTCCGCACCAGCGACGGCTACGAGCACGGCCTGGCGTGCCTGGTGCTGCGCCACCTGTGCGAGCGCCGCGGGGTCGTTTCTTCGGTACCCCAGCCCGATGCCCACCCGGGCGCCGCCCGCGTGGGCCAGGAGAATCGCCTGCAGATGGCAACCTTCCTGATCGGCAACCACTGGCTCGGGGTGGATGCGTCCCAGGTCGTCACGGCCGCGCCCGACATGGTGGTGCTCAACGGCGGGGGGGCGCGTGCGCCGTTCCTGGGGCTTGCGCAGATCGGCGCACGCGTCTATTCCGTGGTGGACCTGCGCAGTGTGGTGGCGCCGGCGCCGGGCGATGCGCCCGTGCAGCGCGCAGCCGACCCCACCCGCCAGATGGTGCTGGTGCGCGTGCCGCTGGAGAATGGTGGCACGCGGGATTTCATCCTGCGCGTCGATGCGCTCGGCGCCATGCTCGACCTGGACCGGCGCGCGCTGCGCCCGGTGGGCGTGGCGGGCGGGCCTGCCGGCAATGCGCTGATCGATGCCGTGGTGCCCGTGCCCACCTCGGGCGGCGGCAACCCCGGGCAGCAGGGCCTGCTGTGCCGCATCTCCGCGCGCTGGCTGCTGCAGTGCGCGCTGGGCGCGCTGACCGAAGGGCCCGCGCACGACGTCGACGCCCTCGTGGCAGCGGCATGAGCAGCCCGGGGGAGGGGGCGCCGGCGCGGCCTTTCAAGATACCGCAGTCGGTGCTGGTGGTGATCCACACGCCGGCCCTGGAGATTCTGCTGATCCGCCGCGCCGACGGCGGCGAGCACTGGCAGTCCGTCACCGGGAGCAAGGACAGCGAGGACGAGCCCTGGGAGACCACCGCCGCGCGCGAGGTACAGGAAGAGACCGGCATCGACGTGCGGGCCCCCGGCTGCGTGCTGACCGACTGGTACCTGGAAAACATCTATGACATCTGGCCCCAGTGGCGCCACCGCTATGCGCCGGACGTGGTGTTCAACCGCGAGCGTGTCTTCGGTCTGTGCGTGCCCGCCGGAACGCCCGTGGTGCTGAGCCCGCGCGAGCATGTGGCCTTCCAGTGGCTGCCCTGGCGCGACGCGGCGGACCGGTGTTTTTCCGCCTCCAACGCCGAGGCCTGCTTGCAGCTGCCCCGGTTTACCGCCGCTGCGGCAGCACCCTGATCAGGTGCTCTGCAAAGCCCTCGGCTGCCGGTGAGGTGGCGCGCTGCGTGGGGCTGTACAGGCACACGTAGCGCATGGCCTCGGGCGCCAGGATGCGCCGGCGCACCAGGCCCAGGGGCTTGGCCAGCGCGCCCACGTAGTCGGGCGCCAGCGTGGCAGCGACATCGGCCGCCGCCAGGCCCAGGGCGGTGGAGATGTTGTCCACGATTTCCACGGGCGTCACGCGCTGTTCGCTGGGCAGGCCGGTGTGCATCTGCGCCACGCTGCGCTCGTGGTCACGACCTGCGGCCACCAGGGGGTGGGCGTGCAATTGCTCCCAGGTCACGCTGCGCTGGCGTGCCAGTGGGTGGGTGGGGGCGCACCACAGCACCCAGGGGCTCTGGAAGAGCTGGGTGCGGGCCACGTCCTCGCCGCAGGCGCGATCCGGGCCCAGGGCCAGGTCGGCATCGCCGCTGGCGACCGCATCCACGAGCTTTTCCACCGGCACATCGCGGATGTGGATGCGCACCTTGGGCCGGTCCTGCAGGTAGGCCTTGATGGCGCGCGGCAGGATCACGCTGGCCACAACCAGCGGAGCGGCGACGCGCACCACGCCAGCCGCGCGGTTGCGCACATCGCTGGCGGCCGACTGCGCCATGCGCAGGTGCTTGAGCACCGATTCGGCCGAAGCCAGGAACTCTCGCCCTGCGCTGGTGATGGCCACCCGGCGCGTGCTGCGCTCGAAGAGCTTGAAATCGAGCACGTCCTCCAGTTCGCCCACGAGCTGGCTCACCGCCGAGGGCGTGAGCGCCAGCCGGTCCGCCGTGGCGGTGAAGCTGCGCATCTCGGCGACGGTGACGAAGGCTTCGAGCTGGCGCAGCGTGAAATGGGGCAGGGACATGGCCATTCATTAGACCATCTTCACAATCGGTAAGAAAGCGTTGATTGTGGTCGGCGCATCGCGTCACGATACTTTGCGACCAAAGCGCACACCGCAGCCCCGATGGAGACACCCCTTGAGCACCGAGACCCTGAACGTCGCCGGCATTGCCGTATCGCCCCACCATTACATCGACGGCCAGCGCGTGGCCTCGGACATGCGCTTCGACCTGCATTCGCCCATCGACCAGGCGCTGCTGGGCCGCATCAGCGAGGGATCGCCCGCGCAGGTGGACGCGGCCGTCACTGCGGCAGCGCGCGCCTTCCCCGCATGGAGCACCCTCACGGCGGCCAAGCGCAAGCCGTATCTCGACCGCTTCGCCGCCGAGATCGGCAAGCGCGCCAACGATTTCTGCACGCTCGAATCCAATGATGCGGGCGTGCTGCTCTCGCGCATGAAGCACGGCGTGGTGCCGCGCGCCATGCTCAACATCACCTGGTTCGCCGAGCATGCGCTGTCCCTGCAGGACCGCCCCATCGAGACCGAGCAGGCCACCCACATGGTGCGCCACGACCCGGCCGGCGTGGTGGCCATCATCACGCCCTGGAACGCGCCGCTGATGCTGGCCACCTGGAAGCTCGGCCCGGCCCTGGCCGCAGGCAACTGCGCCATCGTCAAACCGCCGGAATGGGCGCCGCTGACCAGCAGCCTGCTGGCCGACTGCGCGCACGCGGCCGGCCTGCCGCCCGGGGTGTTCAACCTCGTGCAGGGCGCGGGTGCCAGCACCGGTGCGCGCCTGGTCAGCGACCCGCGGCTGGCGCGCATCTCGTTCACCGGCTCGGTGCCCACGGCCAAGTGGATCGCCCAGTCGGCCGGCGCCAACCTTGTGCCTTGCAGCCTGGAACTGGGCGGCAAGTCGGCCTTCATCGTGCTGGAGGATGCCGACATCGACAACGCCGCCGCCACCGGCGCGCTGATGTACCGCAACGCCGGCCAGGTGTGCCTGGCGGGCACGCGCTTCCTGGTGCACCGCAAGGTGCACGATGCCTTCGTCACCGTGCTGCGCGGCTATGTGGAAAAGCTCACCGTGGGCGATCCACGCGAGGAGGCCACCGAGGTCGGCCCCATCATCCACCCGCGCCAGGTGGAGCGCGTGCACGGCTTCGTGCAGCGCGCCGTGACCGATGGCGCCACGCTGCTCTGGGGCGGTGCTCACCACCCCTTCGGCGCGCAGTACTACCAGCCCACCTTGCTCACCGATGTGCGCCAGGACAGCGAGATCGTGCAGAACGAGGTCTTCGGCCCGGTGCTCACCCTGCAAAGCTTCGACAGCGACGAAGAGGCTATCGCCCTGGCCAACGGCACGGACTACGGCCTGGGTGGCGTGTGCTACGGCGCTACCGAGCATGCCAGTGCCGTGGCGCAGCAGGTGCGCACCGGCTTCATCTGGGTCAACAGCTTCGGCATCCGCGACCTGGCCGCGCCCTTTGGCGGCATCAAGCGCAGCGGCGTGGGCCGCGAGGGCGGGGATTGGAGCTTCGAGTTCTTCTGCGATGTGAAGGACATTGTTGTTCCGAAGAAGCCTTTCCGCGCAAGTTTCAGCCACCGATAAGCCATCTTCAGAGGAGACACACACCATGGGAAGCATCGTTGGCGCCGCCATCGTCTCGCACCACCCCGGCCTGATGCAGTGCGAGGAATTCCGCGTGCTGCAGGGCGCGGGGGCCGACTCAGACCTCATCCCCGGCTATGCGCGCCTGCGCGAGAAGATCGCCGCGGCCCGGCCCGACGTGGCCATCATCTTCGACTCGCACTGGTTCACCACCGGCTACCACCTGGTGGACGGCGCGCCGCGTTACCAGGGCATGTTCATCTCCGACGAGATGCCCTGGTACCTGCACGGTGTGCCGTACGACTACTGCGGCCACCCGGACCTGGCGCTGGCCATCGAGGCCGTCTCGCGCGAGCAGAAGGGCTATAACCGCGTCATCAACCACCCGGACCTGGGCAAGCAGTACGCCACCATCAACCTGGTCAAGCACCTGCGCCTGGAGCGCAGCGACACGCCCGTGGTCACCGTGAGCTCGTGCCAGAACTGCGACTGGCGCCACTTTCTGAAATCTGGCGAGGCGATTGCCGAGGCCGTGCGCCGCAGCGGCCTGCGTGTGCTGCTGCTGGCCTCGGGCGCGCTCAGCCACAAGTTCAACCCCATCGACTGGAAGCCCAACCACCCGCGCATCTTCCACGAGAGCAATGTCTCGCGCCCCGAGAACGTGGTGAGCGACAAGGGCGCCATCGCGCTCATGGAGCAGGGCCGGCACGACATGGTGCTGGACCGCTGGCAGGACGAGTACCGCAAGATGCCCTGGGAAGCCTTCGGCGCGCACTACCTGCAGATGCTGGGCGCCATGGGCGGTGCCGACTGCCGCGCGAAGGGCGTGGCCCTGTCGGCCTACGAGAACGCACGCGGCACGGGCAACGTGCACATGTGGTTCGATGGTGAACCAGCGACGGCGGAGGTGGCTGCATGAACTTCGAATTCCCGATCACCGAACTTCCCGCCGTGATGCGCGGCCCGCGCGTGGAGCGCCGCCGCGTGCTGGTGGGTGGCAGCGCCTGTTGGGGCACCATGGTGGAAGAGGGCGCGCAGCAGGGCCAGTTGCGCCTGGACGATGGCCGCGTGGTGGACCCGGCCCGTGTGCAGCACCTGCCGCCGGTGGCGCCCAGCAAGGTCATCGCGGTGCACATCTCGTACAGCTCGCGCAGCTTCGAGACGCGCAACCAGCCCAAGCCCACCGAGACGCCGACCTACTTCACCAAGCCGCCGACCTCGGTCAACGGCCATGGCTGCGAGATCCACAAGCCCGCCGACAGCCTGTACCTGAACTACGAGGGCGAGTACGCCGTGGTCATCGGCAAGACCTGCCGCAACGTGCTGCCCGACGAAGCCTGGGATTACATCGAGGGCTTCTGCCCGGCGCTCGACATGGGCCTGCAGAACTACCGCGACACCGACCAGGGCAGCATGCTGCGCGTGAAGGGGGCGGACACGCTCTTGCCCATCGGCCCGGGCGTCGTGCGCGGCGTCAACCTGTTCGAGCAGACGCTGCGCACCTACCGCAACGGCTTGGTGGTGCAGGAGGCGCACATCGGCGACGAGACCATCTGGGGCCCGCACTACGTGGTGGCCGATATCGCGCGCCACATCACCCTGGTGCCGGGCGACGTGATCCTGATGGGCACGCCCTGCCATTCGCGCTCGGTGGACCCGGGCGATCGGGTGGAGTGCGAGATCACCGGCCTGGGCCGGCTGGCGGGCACGGTGGTGGCCATCGATGCGCCGCGCGCCTCGGCACTGGGCGTGGGCCACCAGCCCACCGACAGCCCCGAAGTGCGGCGCGTGGCCTGCGGCTTCGACGAGCGCGTGCCCGAGCACCTCAAGGCCAACTACCGGCAGGCCGCAAAAGAGAACAGGAAGGATTGACGATGCTCAGCGATGCCTTGATCCAGCAACTGGCCCAGGAACTGCACCAAGCCGAGAAGACCCGGGTGCAGGTGGGGCATTTCTCCAGGCGCCACCCCGGCATGACGGTGCAGGACGGCTATGCCATCTCGCGCGCCTGGGTGGCGATGAAGATCGCCGAGGGCCGCAGCGTGCGCGGACACAAGATCGGCCTGACCTCGCGCGCCATGCAGATCGCCAGCCAGATCACCGAGCCCGACTTCGGCACCCTGCTGGACGACATGTTCTTCGCCGAGGGCGGCGACATCCCCATGCAGCGCTTCATCCTGCCGCGGGTGGAGGTGGAGCTGGCCTTCGTGCTCAACAAGCCGCTGCGCGGCGAGCCGGGGCGTCCGCCGGTGAGCATCTTCGACGTGCTGGCCGCCACCGAGTACGTGGTGCCCGCCATCGAGATCATCGACGCGCGCATCGAGCAGCACGACCGCCACACGGGCTTGATGCGCAAGGTGTTCGACACCATCTCCGACAACGCGGCCAATGCCGGCATCGTCACCGGCGGGCGCCCGGTGCGGCCCGATGCGGTGGACCTGCGCTGGTGCGGCGCGCTGCTCTACAAGAACGGGGTGATCGAGGAATCGGGCCTGGCCGCGGCCGTGCTCAACCACCCGGCCACGGGCGTGGCCTGGCTGGCCAACAAGCTCGCACCTTATGGCGAGGGGCTGGCGGCGGGCGAGGGGGTGCTGGGCGGCTCGTTCACCCGCCCGGTGGCGGCTGCGGCGGGGGACACCTTCCATGCCGACTACGGGCCGCTGGGCAATATCGCGTTCCGTTTCGTGTGAGGGGATCGCTGTGCAGACACCCCTGAACACCTTCAAACAGGCCCTGGCGGCGCGGACGCCGCAGATCGGCCTGTGGTTCGGGCTGGCCAGCGGCTATGCGGCCGAGCTGGTGGCGGGCGCCGGCTTCGACTGGCTGCTGCTCGATGGCGAGCATGCGCCCAACGACGTGCCGCGCATGCTGCAGCAACTGCAGGGCGTGGCCAGCGCACGCGCCATGCTGGGCACGGGGCCGCACCCCGTGGCCCGGGTGCCCGTGGGCGATACGGCGCTGATCAAGCAGCACCTGGACATCGGCGCGCAGACGCTGCTGGTGCCCATGGTGGACACGCCCGAGCAGGCGGCCCAGCTGGTGCGCGCCATGCGCTACCCGCAGGACGACGGGCAGGGCGGCATCCGCGGCATGGGGGCAGGCCTGGCGCGCGCCTCGCAGTGGATGCGCTACCCGGGCTACCTGAAGGAGGCCAACGCCCAGGTGTGCCTGCTGGTGCAGGCCGAAAGCACCCTGGCCATGGAGAACCTGGATGCGATTGCCAACACGCCGGGCGTGGATGGCGTGTTCTTCGGCCCGGCCGACCTCTCGGCCAGCATGGGCCATGTGGGCAACCCCGGGCACCCTGCGGTGCAGGTGGCCATCGAGGACGGTATCCGTCGCGTGCTGGCGGCGGGCAAGGCACCTGGCATCCTGATGGCCGACGAGAAGCTGGCACGCCGCTACCTGGAACTGGGCGCGGTGTTCGTCGCAGTGGGCGTGGACACCAGCGTGCTGGTGGCGGCCACGCGCGATCTGGCGGCGCGCTACGGGCGGGCCCTGCACATGGCAGCTGCGGCGGCGTCCGCGCCGGTACAAATGGCAGCTGCGGCGGCGTCCGCGCCGGCAGGGGCCCGGTCTACGGTTGATGTCGGGGCGCTGCCGCCTACAGGGGGCGCAGCCGGAGCTTCTCCGCCGGGTCGAAGGGTTCGGGGGCGGGCACGCCCAGGATATCGTCGATGGATGGCTCGTCGGGCATGTCCAGGATGTCGTCCGCGCTGAGCTTGTTGCTTGCGGCGAGGGTGTTCAGGGCCGCTGTGGTGGCTGCCGCCGCAACCGCTGCCGCTGCCACGGCCGGCGCGCGCGTGCGTATCACCACGCCGCCAGGGCGGCGATCGCCATCCTGCCCCAGCACCGCGCGCGTGGGGGCGTTGCCGCAGCGCGCCCGCACGGCCTCGATGCTTTCCTGCAGGGACTGGGCATCGGGGATGCGCTCGCGGTGGCGCTGCAGCACCTGCTGGGCCATGTCGGCGAGCTTGGAATTCAGGGTCGTGCCGGCCTGTTGCAGCAGGCTGCGCACGGCGCCCTCGGCATCGCCCGCCAGGGCCTGCGCCATGGCTTTCTCGGCCGTGCTGTTGATCTCCGGAAGGCAGCCGCGCACGATGTCCGCGTAGGGCGGGTGCATGTTGCAGGCATTGGCCATGAGCTCGGTCAACCCCCGGGTGTTGGCATAGCGCATGCCCAGGGCGCGCACCCAGCTTTCCCCGTCGGAAAGATCAATGGAGGTGGCGCCGAGCACGGACAGCAGGCTGGCCAGGTTGCTGGCCGCCTCGAAATCGAAACCGGCTTCGTCGATCTCGCGCGCCATGTTGCGCACTGCGGCCACCGCCGCCGAGAACTGGCGCTGCTGGATGAGCTGCAGGGTGCGCACCACGTCCGCCAGGCGCTGCACGCGCTGGCTGTCGGCATGGCGCTCCAGGATGCGCGTGAAGTCGGCCACGCAGCGCTCGATGCCCTTGCGGTCGTTGTCCGCGAAGTAGGAGAAGCCCAGCAGCACCAGGGCCTGGAAGTCGAAGAGCTTGGAGTCGACACCCAGCATGGCCGCGCGCGCCAGCACGCTGGACGCGGTCTTGCGGTCGCCCATGTAGAACGACATCATGCCCAGCTTCTGCAGGCGCACCACCGAATCGGGGGTGAGCCCACTGGCCGTGCGGTAGGTTTCGATGGCATCGGCAAAGTTGCCCAGTTCGACCTGGGCGCGGCCCAGCACGTCATAGGCATCGGCGAACGAAGCATCCTCGCCGATCAGGCCCTGCAAGGTGGTGATGGCGCGTGTGGCCTGGCCCGATTCGATCTGCGCGCGCGCCACGCCGAGCTTGGCCCAGGGCAGGGCGCGCGCGGCGATCACGGCTTCGAACAGGGTGCGCGCCTCGTCGTGGCGGTTGAGCCGCAGCAGCAGCTCGGTGCCGATGCGCGCGGCGTACAGCCAGTAGGGCTTGCGCGCCTCGAAGCGTTCCACGCACAGGCGCGAGGCTTCCTCGAAGTCCTCCAGTTCGATGGCGTCGAAGATGGGCTTGAGGTGGATCTTGCGCAGGCGCGCCAAGCTCAGCCGCTCGAACAGGGCACTCGGGGTGAACGGCTTGAGCAGGTAGCCGTCCAGTGCCGATTCGGCGGCCTCGGCCACGGCGGCATACGAGGCTTCTGCCGTGACCATGAAAAACACCGTGGAAAACGGCAGCAGCTGGGCCCGGCGCAGGTCGTCCAGCAGGGTCTGCCCGGAGTCGCCGGACTCGCTGAAAAACTGGTCGCACAGCACATAGTCGAACACGGTGTGTTCGAGTCGGGCACGGGCGTCGCGCACGCGGCTGCATTGCACGATCTTGGTGACGCCGTACTCGCGCAACTGCCCCACCAGGATGCTGCGCGACGTGGCATTGCTGTCGATGATCAGTGCCAGGCTCTCTGGTGGATCCGGGTCTTTGGCTGTAGCCATCTGCAGCTCGGGGTTGGTGTAATTAAAAGTAACTGCTCACTGCAAGCACAGTGTATGCCCGGTGTGCGCATTGTGCGATGCGGGTAAGCACCGCCCGGCCTGCCAAGTGTCGGTTGCTTGCGACACAATGGCAGCCATGGACAACACAGACATCCTGCGGGTGGCGACCTACAACATCCACAAGGGGGTGCAGGGCATCGGCCCGGCGCGCCGGCTGGAGATCCACAACCTGGGCCACGCGGTCGAGCAGCTCGATGCCGACATCGTCTGCCTGCAGGAGGTGCGCCGCATGAACCGGCAGGAGGCCAGGTACTTCCAGCGCTGGCCCGAGCTGCCCCAGGCCGAGTACCTGGCGCCCGAGGGCTACGAGGCCGTCTACCGCACCAACGCCTTCACCCGCCATGGCGAGCACGGCAATGCGCTGCTCTCGCGCTGGCCGGTGGTCGGCCACCAGCACGAGGACATATCCGACCACCGCTTCGAGCAGCGCGGCCTGCTGCACGTCGAGGTGGCCGCCCATGGCCGCAAGATCCATGTGATCGTTGTCCACCTGGGGCTGATCCCGGGCAGCCGCATCCGCCAGATCGAGCGCCTGCAGCGCTTCATCGAGCGCGAGGTGCCGGCCAGTGCGCCGCTGGTAGTGGCGGGCGACTTCAACGACTGGGGCCTGCAGGTCAAGCGCATGCTCGCGGGTTTCGGCCTGTACGAGTTCGAGGAGCCCCGGGCCTTCACCTACCCCGCGCGCCTGCCCCTGGTGCAGCTGGACCATGTCTATGTGCGCGGCCTCACGCCCCTGTCGCTGCATGTGCCACGCGGGCGCATCTGGTGGCGCATGTCCGATCACCTGCCCCTCATTGCCGAATTCGGCCTGTGAGCTTCGCCGCCGACCACCGGGTACGCCTGCTGCAAGGCGCACAGGAGCTGTTCCCGGCGCTGGTCGGGGCCATGGATGCCGCGCTGTCGGACATCCAGTTTGAGACCTATATCTTCGACTTCACCGGCAGCGGCGCCAGCGTGGCCGAGGCGCTGGAGCGGGCCGCCTGGCGCGGCGTGCGCACCCAACGGGTGGTGGATGGCGTGGGCACCGGGGCCCTGCCGGGTGAATGGGCGGGGCGCCTGGAAGCCGCGGGGGTTCAGGTGCGCGTGTATTCGCCGCTCGGGCCGCTGGGCCTGCTGCTGCCGCAGCGCTGGCGCCGGCTGCACCGCAAGCTGTGCGTGGTCGATGGCTGCGTGCTGTTCTGCGGCGGCATCAACGTGCTGGACGACCTGTACGACCCCAACCACGGCGCGCTGGCCGCACCGCGCCTGGACTTTGCCGTACAGGCCACGGGCAGCCTGGTGGCAGCGGCCAGCGAGACCATGGACCAGCTCTGGTGGCGCATGCAGGCCGTGCGCGACATGCGCGAGCGCCGCCTGCCCGAGGCCTTGCAGGCCCTGCGGGTGGCCAGTGCCGCCCGGCATGCGGCCGACGAGGCACAGCATCAGGGGCCGGCCATGCGCGCCGCGCTGCTGCTGCGCGACAACGTGCGCCACCGCAGCCGCATCGAGAAGGCCTACCGCCGCGCGATTGGGGCGGCGCGGCACGAGGTGATCATTGCCAACGCCTACTTCCTGCCCGGCGGCAAGCTGCGCCGCGCACTGCTGATGGCGGCGCGCCGCGGCGTGCGCGTGCGCCTGCTGCTGCAGGGGCGCTACGAGTATTTCATGCAGTACCACGCCGCGCGGCCGGTGTACGGTGCGCTGCTCGAAGCGGGGGTGGAGATCCACGAGTACGCGCCGAGCTTTCTGCACGCCAAGGTGGCCGTGGTCGATGCGCTGGGCGAGCGGCCCTGGGCCACGGTGGGCTCGTCCAACCTCGACCCGCTGAGCCTTCTGCTGGCGCGCGAGGCCAACGTGGTGGTGGAGGATGCGGCCTTTGCCGCCGACCTGCGCGGACGGCTGGTGCAAGCCATGCAGCAGGCCGGCCGGCGCATGGAGCCGGCGCGCTATGCCGGGCGGCCGCTGCGCCAGCGCGTGCTCGATGGCGCGGCCTATGCGCTGATGCGCCTGGCCCTGTGGATCACGGGAAAGCGCTATTGAGCACCATGCATCGATTTTTTGCTACACAAATAGGAGCTATATGGTGATGTTCCATGGGCGATAGCTGCGCAAAACCCTTGCAAGGCGGTCCCCCTCGATCACTGTTACGATGCCGGACATGTCCAGTCCCACTGCCGCCGATATGACGACCACCCCGCCGGACGAAGAAGGCACGCCCGTCTCCGTCAAGATCCGAGAGCGCCTTGCCGCCGCGCGCAAGCGCTTCCACGCCAACGACAACATCGCCGAGTTCATCGAGCCCGGCGAGCTGGAGAAGCTGCTGGACGAGGTCGAGGTCAAGATGCAGGGTGTGCTCGACAGCCTGGTCATCAACACGGAAGGCGACCACAACACGCACAACACCGCGCGCCGTGTGGCCAAGATGTACCTCAACGAGGTGTTCAAGGGCCGTTACGTGGCGCAGCCCCCGATCACCGAGTTCCCCAACGCCGAGCACTTGAACGAGCTCATGATCGTCGGGCCCATCACGGTGCGCAGCGCCTGCAGCCACCATTTCTGCCCGGTGATCGGCAAGATCTGGATCGGCGTGATGCCCAACGAGCACACCAACGTGATCGGCCTGTCCAAGTACGCGCGCCTGGTCGACTGGGTCATGGGCCGCCCCCAGATCCAGGAAGAGGCCGTGGTGCAACTGGCCGACCTGATCATGGAAAAGACCCAGCCCGACGGCCTGGCCATCGTCATGGAGGCCAGCCACTTATGCATGTCCTGGCGCGGCGTGCGCGAGATGGACAGCAAGATGATCAACTCCGTGATGCGCGGTGTGTTCCTCAAGGACCCCTCGCTGCGCCGTGAATTCCTGTCCCTCATCCCTGGAAAGAACTGACCATGCTCGTACGCCTGCTCTATGCCAGCCGCGCGGTGGACACCTCGCCCGCCGCCATCGAAGCCATCCTGATGCAATCGCGCCAGCACAACCCGGGCAGTGGCATCACCGGGGTGCTGTGCTACGGCGGCGGCATCTTTTTGCAGGCCATCGAGGGCGGCCGGTCGGCCGTGAGCGACCTGTACGGCCACATCCAGCGCGACCCGCGCCACCAGAACGTGGAGCTGCTGCACTACGAGGAGATCTCCGAGCGCCGCTTCGGCGGCTGGACCATGGGCCAGGTGAACCTGTCCAAGATCAACCATTCCATTTTGCTCAAGTACTCCGAAAAGCCCGAACTCGACCCGTATGCGGTGTCGGGCAAGGGGTCGTTCGCGCTGTTGGAAGAATTGATGGCCACGGCGTCGATCATGGGGCGCGAATACCAGGCACCGGGCCGCATGGCCCGCCGTCCGACCACGGGCCGCAGCCGCCAACGCGCTGCGGCCTTTTGTTTTTTTTCCTGCATTTTCCACCGTGACCCTCAATGCTTTCGGCCTCATCATCCTGGCGGGCCTGATCCATGCCTGCTGGAACATCGTGGCGAAGAAGGCAGGCGGGGATTCGCGCTTCGCGTTCTTCACTTCGCTGCTGCTGATGCTGGTATGGGCGCCGCTGGGCTGGTACTTGGGCCGTGACGTGGTGCCGTTGTGGGGCGCGGTGGAGTGGGGCTTTGTGGCGGCCAGCGGGCTGCTGCACGTGGGCTATTTCGTCATCCTGCTGCGCGGCTACCGCAAGGCCGACCTCACCGTGGTCTACCCCCTGGCGCGCGGCTCGGGGCCGCTGATGTCCTCGCTGGTGGCGATCACGTTGCTGGGTGAGCGCATTTCGGCGCTGGGCGTGGCCGGCATTGCGGGCGTGGTGGGCGGGGTGTTCCTGATCGCAGGCGGACCCGCCCTGCTGCGTGCCGCGCACGACCCGGCCGCGCGCGAGCGCGTGCACAAGGGCGTGTTCTACGGCTTGCTCACGGGCGCTTTCATTGCCAGCTACACGGTGGTTGATGGCTATGCCGTCAAGATTCTGCTGATGTCGCCCATCCTCGTGGACTACATGGGCAATTTCGTGCGGGTGGCGCTGCTCGCGCCCGTGGTGCTGCGGGACCTGCCCACGGCCGGGCAGCTGTGGCGCGCGCAGTGGCGCTTTGCGCTGCTGGTGGCGGTGGTCAGCCCCGTAGCCTACGTACTGGTGCTGTACGCGATGAAGGAGGCACCCATGTCCCATGTGGCCCCGGCGCGCGAGGTGTCCATGCTCTTTGCCGCGCTGATCGGCGGGCATCTGCTGGGCGAGGGCGACCGCGTGGCGCGCATCTGCGGTGCCGTGCTGATTGCGGCCGGCGTCACCGCGCTCGCTCTGGGGTAAGCCATGCTGCTTGGCTGTGATTTTTCCAGCAGCCCTACGCGGCGCAAGCCCGTGGTGCTGGCCCTGGGCCGGCGCGAAGGCGCGCGCGTGCAACTCACGGAACTGGTGCGTCTGGAGACGCTGGCCGCCGTGGGCCGCTGGCTGGCCGAGCCACGTGCCTGGGTCGGCGGGTTCGACCTGCCCTTCGGCCTGCCGCGCGAGCTGCTGCAGACCCTGGGCTGGCCCTTGCAGTGGCATGCCAGCATGCAGCACTACCGCACGCTCACGCGCCCCCAGATCCGCGAAGCCTTCGCGGCCTTCTGCGATGCCCGCCCCGTGGGCGGCAAGTTCGCGCACCGTGCGACCGATGGGCCGGCGGGCTCCAGCCCGTCGATGAAGTGGGTGAACCCGCCCGTAGCCTACATGCTGCACGCGGGGCTGCCGCTTCTGCTCGATGCCGGCGTGCACCTGCCCGGCCTGCACGCAGGTGATCCCACGCGCGTGGCGCTGGAGGCCTACCCCGGCCTGCTGGCGCGCGAAGTGCTGCAGCGGCGCAGCTACAAGAGCGACGACGTGGCCAAGCAGACGCCAGACCGCCTGATCGCACGCAAGGACCTGCTGACCGCGCTGGAGCTGGGGCAGACGCGCCTGGCCCTGCGCCTGAAGCTCACGCACGCCCAGCGCGACGCCCTGGTGGCCGACGCCAGCGGCGACAGCCTGGATGCCGTGCTGTGCATGCTGCAGGCCGGCTGGGCCGAGCAGCGCCATGCCGAGGGCGACGCCCTCTATGGCCTGCCGCCCGGCCTGGACCCGCTGGAAGGCTGGATCGTTACCGCGCCCATGCCCCTGGCGGGTGCAGGGATGGACAAGAGCGCTCCACAATAGGGCCATGACAGGAGCCCTTGCGTTCATGGAGGCCCACCGGCTGCGGGCTGGTGCGCTTGCCTGCGCGCTGGCTGCCACGGCCGCATTCGCTGCGCCCGCGCCCTGGTTCTACTGGCGCAGCAAGGTCGATGGCCAACGCGTCTGTGCGCAAACCTCGCCTGGCCAGGGCTGGGTCAAGGACAGCCAGCCGTATGAAGGACCTGGTTGCACCCCGCGTCGCAAGGTGCTCATCGTGCCCATGCGGTGATCAGACCTTCACGGCAGCTTCCTGGGGCTCACCCAGCGACAGCATCAGCCGGTTCGCCCAGTTGAAGAACGCGGCGCCGTGCAGCGCATCCGAGATCGCCGCGTCGTCCAGGCCTTGCTCGCGCAGCGCCGTGATGTGCTCCGTGCCAAAGTCCAGCGGCGTGTCGCTGAGCGCCACCGAGGCCTGCACGATGGCATTCCAGCGCGGGCCCAGGTCGGTGCCCGTGCCTTCGTCGAGCAGGCGCTGCACGTCGTCCGCGCGGCCCGAGAAGTGCGAGGCGAAGCGTGCGTGCACCGAGGCGCAGTAGATGCAGCCGTTGTGGCGCGAAGCCGCGGCGGCTGACAGCTCGCGCTCGGCGCGCGGCAGGCCGGCGTCGGGGTTGTAGAAGATGTCCTTGTCGGTGCGGGTGCGCGCGCCCAGGATGTCGGGGTCGCGCGCCAACAGCCGGAAGTAGGGCGACTTGGCGCGCGCCGCGTCCACCAGGCCCGCCAGGTGGCGCTCGGTCAGTTCCGCCTCTGGCAGCGGGGCCAGCCAGGGCAGCCATTCGAGCTGGGCCTGCGTGAAGGCCACGGGTTCCTGGCTGCCGGGGTGCGAAAGGGTGGTGCTATCGGTCATGCCTGGGTGGCCTCGCTGAAAGGGTGTTTGCCGGTGCGTGCGGGGGCGGCGGCCAGGGCACGCAGCCCCGCCACCACGCGGATCTGGAACGCCAGGAAGGCGACCAGCTGCGAGAGGGTCACGATCTCGGTGGCGCGCCAGCCGGCGTCGAGCAGCGCCTGCAGGGCAGCGGGGCTGGCATCGCGCGGGTGGAAGGTCAGCAGGTGCGCGTGCTCCAGCGCGGCCGACAGCGGCGTGCCCAGCACGGCGCGCTGGGCATCGCCCACGCGGTAGGCGGGGCCGGGCGTGTCTTCCTCGCTCAGTGGGCCGGGCGGGTAACTGCCATAGGGGCCGCGGGCCGCGCCACGCACCACTTCGGCCGCGATGGCCTGGGGCACGCCGGCGCGGGCCTGGCGCGCACCCTCGGCGGCCAGGCCGGCGTTGTAGAAGGCCGTGGCGTCGGGCTGCTGGTGCAGGCCGGCCACAAAGGCCGCCACGGCCTGGCGGTCGGCCAGACTGAAGCGGCCGGGCTGCGGCGCCGCGGGCTCGAACAGCGCCAGGTAGCTCTGCTGCGCATGGGTGCGCGCCTGCAGGCGGTGGCGGCGGATGGTGTCGAGCCGGTCGCCCGGCGCAATGCCGGTGAGCAGGTCGATCACGTCGGGGGTGGTGTCGGCGGTCTGGGTCATGCGGGTTCCGAGGCGGGTTGGGGCAAGGCGGTGCGGGGCGTGGCTGTGGGGGCGTGCCGTGGCACCCAGCCCAGGGCGGGTGCGACCTCGGTGGCGGTGAGTTCGATGGAGCGCAGGATGGCCGCGTGCGGCGGATCGATGGAGTGCGCCTGGAACACGAGGTCCGTCACGCGCTCCAGGGTGGTGTCGGCGCGCAGTGAGGCGATCACGTCTTCGGGCGTGCCCACGTGCCCGTCGTAGGCGGTGATCAGCTGTTCCAGCGGCGCATCGGGACCCAGGCGGGGCGCGCTGCCCGGCGCGGCGGCCAGCGCCGCGAAACGCGCGGCCGCGCGGCGCAGGCCTGTGTCGGCCAGGCGCAGCGCTTCCTTGCGGCTGTCGGCCACGAACAGGCTGCGCGAGCCCACGATGCGCGGCGTGGTGCCGGCGGGGAGGGCAGCGAGGTAGGCGTCGATGATGGGGTTTTGCAGCGCGGACAGCGAGGCGTCGGGCGCATCGCCGGGCCGTGGCTGGGTGCGCGAGAGCATGAGCCCGTCGCCCGCCAGCCCGGCGCGCGTACCCCCAGCCACCGAGAAGGTGGCTTGCCAGATGCGGCCGAGCAGTTGCTGTGCGGCGGGGTAGAGCATGTCGCCCCCTGGCAGCGGCTGGCCGGCCCAGGCGTTGCGCAGCACGGCCAACTGCCGGGCAAAGAGGGCGGAGCGGTCTTCGCTGTCGTGCCCGAAGGCGGCGAACGACTCGGGCGTGCCACCCGTGCCCACGCCCACGTCGAGCCGCCCGCCCGCGAGCAGGTCCAGCACGATGGCGTCTTCGGCCACGCGCACGGCATTTTCCAGCGGCAGGGTGATGATGCCCGTGCCCAGGCGGATGCGGTGGGTGCGTGCGGCCACGTGCGCCAGAAAGACCAGGGGCGAGGGCAGGCCGCCCTCGTGCTCGTGGAAATGGTGCTGCGCGACCCAGGCCGAGTCGAAGCCCAGCGCCTCGGCATGGGCGATCTGCTCGGCCACCAGCCGGTAGCGCTCGCCTGCCGGGGCGTCGTCAAGCAGCCTGCTGAAGAAGCCCAGGCGCTTCGGCGTCGGAGGATGGATCGGGGAGCTTGGAGAGGGCACGGTCGTTGTTCCTTGGTGCGGCGTTGCCGGGGATGGCGTTGATGAGTTCGCGCGTGTAGTCGCTGCCGGGGTGCAGGAAGACGTCCTGCACGCGTCCTGTATCCACCTGGCGGCCGGCGTGCAGTACCGAGACGGTGTCCGCGATCTGGCGCACCACAGCCAGGTCGTGCGATATGAAGAGGTAGGTCAGCGCCAGGTCGCGCTGCAACTGGTCGAGCAACGCGAGGATCTGCGCCTGCACGCTCACGTCCAGGGCCGAGACGGCCTCGTCGAGCACCAGCACCTGCGGGCCCAGGATGAGCGCGCGCGCAATCGCCACACGCTGGCGCTGCCCGCCCGAGAGCGCGCGCGGCGGGCGCTGCAGCACGGCCGGCGGCAGGCCCACGCGGGCCAGGATGTCGTGCACCCGGCGTTCGCGTTCGGGCCGGGCGACGGGTTCGTAGTTGAGCAGGGGCTCCTCGATGATCTGGTAGACCGTCTGGCGCGGGTCCAGCGAGCTGAAAGGGTTCTGGTGCACCAGCTGGATGTGCCGGCGCGCCTGGCGCAGCGCTTCGCCACGCAGTGTGGCCAGGTCGATGCCCTGCACCAGGATGCGACCCGCCGTGGGCCGCGCAAAACCCACCACGTCGCGGATGGTGGTGGTCTTGCCCGAGCCCGACTCGCCCACCAGCGCATGCGTGGTGCCGCGCCGCACCTGGAAGCTCACGCCATCCACCGCACGAAAAGGCTGGCGCTGCCCGGCCACGGGAAACTCGTGCACCAGGCCTTCGACAGCGATGGCGATGTCCTGTGCCGAGCCATCCTGGTACCTGGGGGTAGGGCGAAAGCGGCCGCCCGACAGCGAAGGTGCATCGGCCAGCAATTGGCGCGTGTAGGCACTGCCGGGGCGGCGCAGCAGGTCCTGTGTGGGCCCCTGTTCCTGGATGCGGCCGCCCTGCATCACGACCAGCCGATCCGCCCGGTCAGCGGCCACGCCCAGGTCGTGCGTGACCAGCAGCACCGCCGTGCCGTCCTCGCGGCGCAGCCCGTCGATGAGGTCCAGGATGCGCCGCTGCACCGTCACGTCCAGCGCACTGGTGGGCTCGTCGGCAATGATGAGGGCCGGGCGCAGCGCGATGGCGATGGCGATCAGCACGCGCTGCTTCATGCCGCCCGAGAGCTCGTGCGGGTACTGGTGCGCACGCAGCGCGGGCTGGGACAGGCCTACGCGTTCAAGCAGCTCCAGCACGCGCGCCTGAATGGCCTGGCGGTTGCCGTAGCGGTGGATGCGCAGGATCTCGCCCACCTGTTCGCCCACCGTGCGCACGGGGTTGAGCGAGCTGGTCGGGTCCTGCGGGATCAGGCTCACCACACGGCCGCGCACGCCGTCCAGGCGTTCGGGCGGCCAACCCGCGATGTCCGTGCCGTTCAGGCGGATGGAGCCGTGTTCGAATTCGCCGTTGTCGGCCAGCAGGCCGATCACGGCCTGGGCCGTGGTGGTCTTGCCCGAACCCGATTCGCCCACCAGCGCCACAACCTCGCCGGGCGCGATGGAGAACGACACGCCATGCACCACGCGCTGCGCGTGCTGCTGCCGGTCGCGGTAGGCAATGGCCAGGTCCCCGACTGCGAGCACCGGCGCCTTGGTGGGGAGGCTGCTCATGGCCGGCCTTTCGCGATGGCCGCGCTGATGCGGTTGGCCGACAGCACCACGGCCACCACCACCACACCGGGCACGGTGGTGAGCCACCAGGCGGTGGCGAGGTAGTTGCGTCCCTCGGCGATCAACAGCCCCCATTCGGGCGTGGGCGGGGGCGCGCCATAGCCCAGAAAGCCCAGGGTGGAGATGGACAGGATGGCCGAGCCGAACTGCAGCGCCGCCATGGCGATCACCGAGGTCAGAGAGTTGGGCAGCACGTGGCGCCACAGCACGGCGGCAAAGCGCCCGCCGCTGCCGAAGGCGGCCTCCACGTACTCGGTGCGCCGCACGCGCACCACCTCCGAGCGCACCAGCCGCGCAAAAGCCGCGACCGAGGCCACGCCCACGGCGATGGCCGCGTTGATGGTGCCAAAGCCCAGGATGATGATGATGGACAGCGACAGCAGCAGCGAGGGCACGGACAGCAGCACGTCCACCGTGCGCATCAGCGCGTCGTCCACCCAGCGGCCCACCGAGCCCGCGACCAGGCCCAGCAGCGTGCCCAGCACCAGGCCCACGGCCACGGCGACGAAGGCACCCGAGAGCGAATGCACGGCGCCATGCACCAGGCGTGCATAGACGTCGCGTCCCAGCGCATCCGTGCCCAGCCAGTGCGCGGCGCTCGGCCCCTGCAACTGGTGGCCGGCCGTGCCCTGGATGGGGTTGTAGCTGGTGAACAGGCCCGGCGCCAGCGCCCAGAGGGCAACGATGGCGATCACCGCCCAGGCCAGCAGCAGGGTGGCGGGTGTGCCGCGCAGCCGGCGCACGGCGCGGGCGAAGGGCAAGGACTGCCGGGGGGCCGGCGCCGCAAGGGGTGCTGCGGCCACTGGAGCGGGTGCATCTGTGCGCTGGGACGTGCCCAGCAGCAGGCCGGGGTCGGCCGTGTGTGAGTGCGTGGTCATGGGGTTCAGGTTCCGGGGGAATGGCGCAGCCGCGGGTCGAGCACCGGGTAGAGCAGGTCCACGGCCAGGTTGATGAGCACGAAGGCCGTGGCCGAGAACACCACCACGGCCTGCAGCACGGCCGTGTCCTGGTTACCCACGGCCTGCTGGGTGAGGCTGCCCAGGCCGTTGAGGCCGAAGACCGCCTCGGTCACCACGGCGCCGGCCAGCAGCTCGCCAAACAGCACGCCAGCGATGGTCAGCGTGGGCAGCAGCGCATTGCGCGCCACGTGCTTCCACAGCACCCACTGGCGCGTGGCACCCTTGGCGCGCGCCACGGCCACGAAGGGCTGGGTGAGCACCTCGTCGATGTTGCGCAAGAGAATCTGCGCGAGCGGCGCCGAGATCGGGACGGCCAGTGTCAGCGTGGGCAGCACCAGCCCCTCCCAGCGCCCGGGGTTGATCACCGGGATCCAGCCCAGGCGGAAAGAGACCACCTGGATCAGCATGATGCCCAGCCAGAACACCGGCACCGAGACGAACAGCGAGGGCAGCGACTGCAGTGCCGAGCGCAGCCAGCGCAGTGGTGCCAGCTGTGCCGCAAACGCCAGCGCCACGGCCAGCAGCAGGGCCGTGGCAAAGCCGAAGCTGGCCAGCCGCAGTGTGGGCGGCAGGTTGGTGGCCAGCCCCTGGCTGACCGGCACGCCCGCCTGCACCGAGTAGCCGAAGTTGCCCGTGAGAAAGCCGGTGAGGCTGTGCAGGTACTGGCGCCACACAGGCGTGTCGGCCCCGTAGGCGGCGCGGATGTCGGCGATCTCCTGCGGGCCCAGAGCGAACTCGGGACTCAGGAACTTGATCAGCACCGCATCGCCCGGCAGCAACTGCAGCAGGATGAAAGACGCCGTGAAGGCGGCCCACAGCACCAGCAGGGCCTGGCCGATGCGGCGCGCGAGGTAGGGCAGGTTCATTGCAAAGCCTCCGTGCTGCTGCGTCCTATCAGGGCTGCTTGCTGACCCAGGTGCTGTAGAAGCTGGGCCGGCCTACCGCCTCGAAGCCCACGTCGCGCACCCAGGTGGCACCGGCGAAGGCCTGGGGCTCCTCGAACACCGGGATCACATAGGCCTGGTCGATCAGGTAGTGCTGCACCTCACCGGCCAGCGCCAGGCGCTTGGCGGGGTCGGTCTCGGCGGCGATGGCGTCGAGCAGGCCATTGAGCTTGTCATCGACAAAGGACTTGACCTTGCCGCTCACCCCGCCCTTTTGCAGCAGCACGTTGCGGTTGGTGGGGTAGTAGTTGCTCTTGATCACGTCGGGGTCGGCGCGGCCCACCATGCCGGGCGATACCGGGGTCTTTTCGGGGTCAAGGTTGTCCAGCGTGCGGCTGCCGCTGTCGCCGGCCAGCACATTGAGCTTCACGCCCACCTTGGCCCACTGCTGGGCGATGAGCTGCAGCGTTTCCTTGTTCTGCGGCTGGGGCAGGGATTCGTAGGCAGCGAGCACCAGCTCCTTGCCGTCCTTCTGGCGCAGGCCGTTGGCGCCCAGGGTCCAGCCGGCTTCGTCCAGCAGTTTCTTCGCGGCGGCCTCGTCGTAGGCCAGCTTGGCCGACAGGTCCACATAGCCTGCGGCTGTGGAGGCAATGACCGATTTCGCCTGCGGGTAGTTGGCCGAGAACAGGGTCTGCACAATCTCCTGCGTGTTGGTGGCGTGCAGCAAAGCCTTTCGCACCTTCACGTCGGCCACCAGGGCGTTGTCGGGGCGGAAGACCACGCTGTTGTTCACGCCGCGTGTGGAGGGGGCGTAGACCTGGAACTTCTGTTCCTGCACGCGCTTTTCGTCATAGGCCTGCACCTGGCGGATGAAGCCGGCCTGGCCGGCCAGCAGCGCGCCGATGCGCACGCTGTCCTCGGGCGTCACGATGAACTTGACCTCATCGAGCCGGGCGCGGCCCTGGTGGGCCAGCCTGGCCGGGCCCCAGGCGTATTCCTTGCGCGCCTGCAGGGTGAGCTCCTTGCCCAGGGTTTCGCTGGTGACCACGAAGGGGCCGGATCCGATGATCTTGGTCGCGTCGCCCAGCTCCTCGAAAGGCCGGGCCAGCGTGGCCAGCGACACCAGGCCCGAGCCGATGACCGAGGTGCCCTGCAGGAAGCCCGGCGAAGGCTTCTTGAAGGTGAACTTCACCGTGAGCGGGTCCAGCACCTCGCTTTTCTCATAGTTGTTGATGACCTCCGAGACCGGGTGCCTGAGCTCCTTGTTGCCCAGGCCGTAGGTGTCGAAGTTCTTGGCCACGGCGGTGGCGTCGAGCGGCGTGCCGTCGGAGAAGGTGACGCCCTTGCGCAGCTTGAAGGTGTACTCGGTGGCCGTGGCGTTCACCTCCCAGGACTCGGCGATCCAGGGCTGGATCTCCAGCGTCTTGGGGTCCTGGTAGGTGAGCTTGTCGGTGATCTGATTGAGCACGCCGCCGTTGGGGTAGAAGCCCCCGGCCGGCGGGTACAGGTTGGTGTGGGCCTGCTGCTCCAGGTACACCAGGGTGCCGCCCTGCACGGGGCCGTCGCTGGCCGTGGCAGAGGCTGGCGCGTCCTTCTTGGAGCAGCCCGCCAGCAGCACGCCCAGTGCCAGCACCGGGATGCCCACTGCAGCCCAGACCATCGATTTCTTCAGGGGAAACACGTTCATACCTCACCGCCTAACGCTCTTTCAAGACCGGCTGCCGCCCCATGGCGCAGGCCCGGCCCACGCAATTCATGGTATCGGCGCTACATAAGCGCATTGGTATAAAAAGTAGCATCGTTATTTGAAAACCGTGCATGGACGGCGCTGCGCCGCATATCCGGAATGCGCATAAGCGCACGCGGTTTTGTCGCTTCCCAGGCAGCGGCGCGGCGCCCAACAATGGCCTGAACGTCCGTGATCCGCGCTCTGTCTGCGGCGGCACGCACACACCGGAGAACCGCTGAGCCATGAGCCATCTGAACGAGTACCTTGCCGAGAAACGCGCTGCCGTGCTGGCGCGCCAGGCCGCCATCGACGCCGGCACGGCCCAGCCCGCCGCCCTGAAGGCGCGCGTGAGCGCGGAGGGCCGCAGCGGCGTGCGCCGCCTGCGCATCCGCGACCACCAGGTCATCAGCGACAGCCCGCCCGACTTCGCGGGCTACAACCTGGGGCCGAGCTCGCCCGAGCTGCAGCTCGGCGTGCTGGGCACCTGCGTCACGCACATCTTCCTGATCCAGGCAGCCGAGCGCCAGGTGCCGCTGGAAAGCCTGGAGGTCGAGGTCAGCGGCATCATCGACCCGCGCGGCGGCAAGCCCGGGCATGAGGCCACCCCGATCTGGCCGCACGAGATCGCCTACACGGTGCACATCGACTCCCCCGCAGGCCGCGCCGAGATCGATGCCCTGTTCGAGGCGGTGGAGCGCAACTGCCCCATCCTCAACCTGCTGCGCAACCCGCAGGCCATCCGCGCCGAGGTAAAGCTCACCAATTCCAAGGCTGCCGTGCCTGTGATCGAAGAGGCGGTGGCGGCATGAGCGCCGGCACCCCCGCTCAGGCCCTGGCCTTGCCATTGGACCATGTGGTCATCGCCGTCAACGACCTCGGGGCCACCATCGCCGACTACCAGGCGCTGGGCTTCAACGTGCTGCGCGGTGGCGACCACCCCGGCCGGCCCACGCACAACGCCCTGGTGGTGTTTGCCGACGGCAGCTATTTCGAGCTGATCGCCTGGCGCGAACCAGCACCCGCCGATCGCTGGTGGCAGTTGCTGCAGCAGCACGGTGAAGGCATCGTGGACTTTGCCCTGCTGCCGCCCGGCACCGCCACCACGGTGGCCGCGGCGCAGGCGCGCGGCCTGGCGCTGAGCGGCCCGCACGACGGCGGGCGCGTGCGGCCCGACGGCGAACAGCTGCGCTGGCAGACGGCGCGCCCGCCCTCGCACGATCTGCCCTTTCTGTGCGGCGACCTCACGCCGCGCGCGCTGCGCGTTCCCGAGGGCGATGCACGCGTGCATCCCAACGGCGCCATCGGCGTGGCCAGCCTGTCTATCGCGGTGCACGACCTGCCCGCCAGCCTGGGCCGCTACCGGGCCCTGCTGGGCGAGCCACCGCAGGGCGCACCGGCCAGCCATGCCAGCGCCGCAGTGGACCTGCCCCACAGCGACGTGCAGATCGGCCTGGTGCGCGCCGGTGCCAGCACACTGGTGCTGAGCGCGCCGCGCGGCGGCGAGGGCGCCTTGGCCCGGCACCTGGCCACGCGCGGCGAAGGGCCGTATGCCCTGGTGCTGGCCCGCGCCACCGGGGGCAGCGCGCCGCTACTCGACCCGGCGCTGGCGCATGGCGCACCCCTGCGGTTCTGACGGCAGACCCTCCGGGGGTGCGTACCGGAAGGCGACCGGCTTGCAATGCGGTGCATGCATTCGATAATGGACGGGATGACCGAACTGATACTGATACGCCACGGTGAAACCGACTGGAACCGTGAGCTGCGCTTCCAGGGCCAGGTGGACGTACCCCTGAACGCCACGGGCCACGAACAGGCGCGCCGCCTGGCAGAGCGCCTGGGCGCAGAGCGACTGGCGGTGGACCACCTGGTCAGCAGCGACCTGATCCGCACCCGCCAGACCGCGCAGCCCGTGCTGGGCGCCCTGCTGCCTGCGCTGCACATCGACAACGTGGTCGATGCCAGCCTGCGCGAGCAGAGCTTCGGCCTGGTCGATGGCATGCGCGTGGACGACATCAAGCTGCAGCATGCGGGGGCGTGGGAGAACTGGCTGCGTTTCGACGCCGATGGCGGCATGCCGGGTGGCGAGACCACGCGCCAGTTCCATGCCCGCGTGATGGATGCGGTGCGCCGCCTGGCGCAGGAGTACGCGGGCAAGACCCTGATGGTGGTCACGCACGGTGGCGTGCTCGACATGGTCTGGCGTACTGCGAAGGGTGTGGGTCTGCACGGCCCGCGCCAGAGCGATATCCCAAACGCGGGTTTCAACCGCGTGCGCCTGGATGGCGACGCCATCGAGCTGTTGCACTGGGCCGATGTGCGCCACCTGGCAGACCTGCCGCCCCAGCCGGTCTACGACCAGAAGAAGCTGCTGGCGGAGACTGCTGCCGAGTGAGGGCGTTTCAGGGTGGCAGGGTGATGTCGACCTGCGGCCCGGCCACCTGAACCTGCACGCCCAGGGGCTGCGCCAGTTGCAGCAGGGCCGCCAGATCCAGCGCCGGGGGGCGCGCGGGGCCACCGGCCTCCGGGGTTGGCAGCATGTCCTGCGGGGCGGTCGAAGTCCCCTGCGCGAGCACCCGCACGCCCAGGGCGCCAGCGGGCTCCACCGTGATCCGCGCGGGCGCCGGGCCGGGCTGCTCGGCCAGGTGGTAGATGGCGGCCAGCACCAGGTACAGCAGCGAGTGCGGCACCTTGGCATTGCCCTCCCAGCCGGGGGCGTCTTCGGCCAGGGGCTCCATCTCGGTGCCGCGCACCATCAGCATGGGGCGCGCCAGTTCCACGGCTTCACGCGCCAGTTCCTGCACGGTGTGGCGGTCGTTGATCTGCAGGTCCCACAGCCGCAGGCGGCGGATGTGGCGCGCAATCTCGGCGAGCTGCTCCTCGATCTGCTCCACGCGCTCCACGGCCTGCTCGGGCGCCATGTCGCCCTGGCCCAGCCGGCGCTTGAGCAGCATGGTACCCATGCGCATCACCGACAGGGGGCTGGCCACGTCGTGCCGCAGCACCGGCATGGCACGCATCAGCACGGCATGCTGCAGGCCGGCATCCGTCAGTTCCCGGGTGCGGTCGGACGGGGAGGGTGCGGATTTCTTGGCGGGCATGGGCGGAGGATGGCGGTCGTGGTGGCGCTCAGGGCGCGGGAGGGGCCTGCAGCGCGGCAGCGCAGCGCGCCAGCAATGCGTCGAAGGCGTCGAAGTCGAGCGGCTTGCCCAGGATGTAGTCGAAAACGCCCATCTGTCCCCCGGCTGCCTGTACGCCGCCCGAGGCCATGCCGGTGATGGCGATGGCAAAGCAGGGGCCTGCACCATGCGCGGCCACGCTCTCGCGCAGCAGCGGCACGAGGTCCGAGCCGCTCATATCCGGCAGGTTCTGGTCCACCAGGAAGATCTGCGCGGGTTTCTCGCGCGCCAGTGCCAGGGCCCGGGCCGCGGTAGGGGCCGTGCGCACGGCATGGCCCTCCATGGACAGCAGTTCTTCCAGGAGTTCGGTGGCGTCCTGATTGTCGTCGATGAGGAGGATCTCTAGCGGCATGTTGGTCAGGCAAGGGAATGGTCGGTGGCGCCCGGCGGGCGCAGGGGCAGGTGCACGGTGAAGACCACGTGCGGCGCCTCGTGCGCGTAGCCGATGCTGCCGCCGTGGCCCTGCACGATCTGGTGAGCTATGTACAAGCCCAGGCCCAGGCCGGAGCGGTTGCGCGCCTTGCCCACGGAGGAGGCTTTGAATGGCGTGAACAGGTCGGCCGCCACCTCGGGCGCGATGGCCGGAGCCACGTTGCGCACCTGCACCACCGGTCCGGCCGGCGTACCATGGGCATGCACTTCGACCGGGTGGCCGGCATCGCCATGGTGGCGCGCATTGCTGATGAGGTTGGCGAACACCTGGGCGATGCGGTCGGGGTCGGCCTCTGCGCGCAGGCTGTCCGGCAGGTGTGCCACCAGTTGCAGGCCCGGGTGGGCTGTGCGCGCCTCGTCCATCAGGTCGGCCAGCAGTTGCACCAGGTCGATGGTCGTGGGCCGCAGGTCCAGGCCCAGGCGGCTTTGCAGGCGCGACATGTCCATCACCTGGCTCACCAGGCGCTGCATGCGGCTGCTGCTGGACTGGATGCGTTGGCCCAACCGGCCGGTGCTGCCATCGGTGCCATTGTTCTTTTCGAGCACCCGCGCTGCCATGCTGATGGAGTGCAGCGGGTCGCGCAGATCGTGGCCGAGCACGGCCATCAGGTGGGCGCGGGCGTTGTTGAGTTCGGCGTGCCGGGCGTTCTGGGCGCGCACCAGCTCGGCCAGCAGTTGCCGGGCGATCTCCAGGTCGTCAGCGGCCCACTGCTCGGCCGTGGAGCGCACGATCTCCTTCCACAGGTCGAACGAGCCGCGTGGCGTGAGGCGCGGGCCCAGGGGGCCGGGGCGCACCTCCTTCTCGGGCTTGCCGCCCCAGTGGATGGTCTCGATCTGCTCCTTGCGCAGGAACACCAGCCAGCTGCCCCGGTTCCTGTCCAGTGGCAGGGCCAGCACGCCGCACCACGGGGCCATCTGCACGGCGATGCCCGGCGCTTCCAGCGGCAGGGCATGGGTGGCGTAGAGCGCGCTGCCGTCCTGCGTGGTGTCGAGCCAGTGCAGCAGGGCCCGAGCGGCCGTGTCCGGGATACCCCCTTCCAGGCACAGCTTGCTGTGCTCGGAGACGATGATGGCGTCGGCATGCATCGACGCGGCCAGGGCGGTGGCATGCGAGCACAGGGCCGCGAATTCGTCATCGGAGTGCAACACGCTTTCCATCACGCGCGTGCGCAGTTCGGCCACCTGCTGCTGGCGCTCGGCCTGCTTGCGCGCCAGGGCCGCCTGGATGTTCGCGCCCAGCATCTGCGCCATCACGTCGCAGGCCATGCGCACGCTGTAGGGCACCTGGCGCGGGCCCATGTGGTGGCAGGCGAGCAGGCCCCACAGCCGGTTGTTGATGACGATGGAGATGCTCATGGACGCGCCCACGCCCATGTTGTTCAGGTACTCGATATGGATGGGCGAGACGCTGCGCAGGATGGCGGCGCTCAGGTCCAGCGGCTTGCCACCGGCCTGCTGCTGCAGCTGAACGGGCTCGGCGCGCACATCGGCGATCAGGCGCAGGGTGTTGGCCACATACAGCGCGCGTGCCTGCGCCGGGATATCGCTGGCCGGGTAGCGCCGGCCCAGGTAGGAGTCCAGGAAGTCCGCACGCGATTCGGCCACCACGTCGCCGCTGCTGTCAGGCCGAAAGCGGTAGGCCATCACGCGGTTGAATCCCGTGAGCGCCCTGAGCTCCTGGGTCGCCAGTTGCAGCAGGTCGTCGATGGAGGCACGCGGGCGGCGCAGCTTCTCCATGGCCCGATGGGCCTGAACGGCAAAGCCCGTGAGCTCGTCGGATGAGGCCTGGCGTGCCTCGAACTCCATCACCAGCAGGTCGTGCGACTGGTGCAGCACCACGTCGAAGCTGTGGCCCGCGGCTTCCAGCTCAGTCGGCATGGGCAGGTCGGCCGCGGCACCCAGGGCGGCAAGACCTTCGTCGAGCAGCTCGCCGAGCCCCGGTTGCTGTGCCACCAGCGCGCTGTCGCGCAGCGCGTCGCCAGGCTGCACGGCATGCCCGAGCAGGTCCTGGGCGTTGCTGCTGGCGTGGCGCACCACGCCGCTCGCATCCACGGCCAGGAGCACGCCGTGGGACTGGATGGAGCCCGGGATGTGGATGGGCTCGCGGTCGCAGTTTTCCAGCGTGGTGGCTTGCACAGGGGCCGCACTGGAGCTCATGCCGGCGTTCCCTGTGTGGCATCGAAATGCACCTGCAGGCCCTGGAAGGCGGCCAGTGCGCCGTCGCATGCAGCCGCAATGGCCGGGGGGGACGCTACGCGGGCGCGCAGCAGGGCCATAAAGGCCTTCCAGCGCGCGCCCGTACCGGCGCCATCGCCCTGCAGGGTGCGCAGCGGGTGCGGCGCAAGCCGGGGCGCCAGGCCGCGGTAAAGCACCTGCCCGCCGAGCTGGGAGCCTTCCACCACGTAGGCCAGGCCCCAGCGCACGGCATCGGCATGGTGAGGGTGGCGCTCCAGGGCCCTGTCCAGGCACAGCACGGTGGCCGCACTGGGGTGGGGCCATGGCAGGATGGGCTCCGAGGCCGCATGGGCCAGGTCCTCGCGCATCGCGGACAGCCGCGCGGCCGGGGCGAAGCAAAAGCCGGTTTCGCGCGCCTGCATGTGCTCAAGCGCGGGCCAGAGGGCCTGCAACCAGGCCGACAGCGCATGGACATGGCGCAGGTAGTCGGCCAGGCTGGCATTCGCACGGGCGATGGGCAGCCCGGAGTCGAGCTGGGCATGCCGTACCGCCGTCGCATGCCGCAGCGCCTGCAGTGCGTCGGTGGCGGCGGGCTGGGGGAGCGTGGGTGCGAGGGCGGTGTGCTGCAAGGTACGGGAGACCTGTGGAAGGAATGGGGCGCACCGCACCCCCAGGGCGCTGTGCGCTCCCATTCTAGAACCGGATTGCCCGGCGCAGGCCCCGTGCCATCAGGGGTTTGCACGGCGTGCAGCGCGCAGCCTTGGGAGTGGGCTGGGCGGCTACGGCAGCATGCGGTGTTGTCCTACGTGTGACCCAGGGCGCCGTCCAGCGCGAGGGCCCCGTACACGGCCCGAAGCTGCCGTGCCAGCCGCAGCGACTCGGGCTGGGCATTGGCCTGGGGCTGCAGCAGGTTCTGCACCGTGGCCCACTGGCCGCTGCGGGCCAGCGCATCGAGGTAGATCTGGTGGAACAGGTCGCGCTGCGCATGGCTGCCGCCCACGGCCACCAGTTGGGGCAGGGCCAGGCCCAACTGCCGCGCTGCCGAGGCCCAGTCGCCCGTGGCATGCGCGAGCAGGCCATGCGCAGCGGGCACGCAGACCTGCTGCCACACGGTGCGCTCATGCGCTTCGCTGCGGCTGGCCGCGTGCACGGTGATGTGCTGCAGCAGCGTGCGGGCCTCGTCCACCCGGCCGGCACGCGCCAGGCCGTAGAGGTACTGCAGGTCCAGGAAGGGCAGCACCTGGTCCGACAGGCGCAGCGCCAGGTGGCCTGCCAGGTCGGTCCAGCGCGCAGGGCCCACGTCCACGCCGGCCAACTCCAGCCGTGCGAGCAGCGAGACAGCGTTGATCTGGTCCTGCGTGTACTCCTTGACCACGCCCCAGACCTGCTGGTCGTACAGCGCCAGCACCTCGGCATGGCGCTCCTGCTCCAGCAGGAACAGGGCCTGGTGCCACCAGTTGTGCGTGACCATGAAGGAGTTCAGACCCGTCCAGGTGTCGCTCACGCTGGCGAGGAAATCCGCTCCTTCGGCAATGCGGCCCTGGGTCAGCATCACGTGTGCCAGTGCATGGTGGGCCCAGGGCTCCTTGCGGCACAGCGCCACGGCATGCCGGGCCGATGCCTCGGCGCGGTCGAGCAGGTGGCACTGCTCCCAGCCGAAGGCCAGCATGCCATGCAGGTAGGGCACCTCGGCTGCAGCAGGCAGGGCGGCCAGGGCGATGCGCAGCATGCCCGGCGAGTCGCCGCGGTTGAACAGGTGGTACTGGCCCAGCTTGAGCGAGGCCAGGTCGCGCGGGTTCAGGCGGGCCTGCTCTTCATGCAGCGCAATGGCGCGCGGAAGGTCGCCCGCGACCCAGGCGGCCACGGCAGCGACGAAGCGCTGCTCGCGCTCCGTCGCATGGTCGGCAGCCGCCTGCGCGCGCTGCAGGTAGGGGAGCGCGTTGCGGGGTGCGTCGGCCGACTCGGCAAACATGTGCAGCGCCGCGCAGCAGGCCTGCACGATGGCGCTGTGGTCCTGCTCTGCAGCGAGTACGTTCACGGCGCGAGCCTCGCAGGCGATGAAGCCTTCGACGAAGTCGTTCAGCGCCGCAAGGCTGCTCTGGTCCTGCAGGGTGACGGGGTTGCCCAGGCTGTCGGTGGCGGTGTGCATCGGTGCATTGTGCGGGGTGGGCAGTCACCCCGTCCTGAGGCAACTCATTTGCCCTCGATGAGGGCGAGGTATGCGGTGCGGGTGGCGGGCGACACCGAGGCCACGAGTTGCTCGTGCGGCGTCTTGTGGCGGGCCAGCATGCGCGCCGTGGCGATGGTCTTGGACTTGCAGAACCAGTGGCAGCTGTGCTGCATGAGCAAGAGCTCGGCCGTCATCACGAAGGCCTTGTCCTTGGGCGTGCGATGCTCGCTGTTTTCCGCCACGCTGGCGATGCCGCGCGCATGGATGGCCAGGGCGCGGCGCATGTCGAAGGTGGCCGCGGGCAGGATGGCCTGTGCGAAGGGGATGGCCAGGGCCAGCCGGCTCACGCGGGCCTGGGCTTCATCCACCTTGGCGAAATCGGCTGCGAAGCGCGTGAACTGCTCGGCCAGCTGCGATTCGGTGGTCTCCAGCAGCGACCATATCTGGCTGCGCCGCTCGTCGGTGCTCTCTCCCAGTGCGCGCAGGTAACCCTCGGTCAGCGCTTCCATGAGCTTTTCGATCTGGTAGTTGGCCAGGTGTGCCCCGAGCAGCGCAATGCGCTTGCGCTGCTCCTTGGCATTGAGCATATAGATGCCGCTGGCGATCAGGATCGACAGGATCAGGACGTCCATGGCGGATCAGCCCTTGGGTGGCTGCGGCCAGGGGCGCTGCGCGCCGCGGACCAGCTCGAAGGCGCGCGAGACCTGAAGCACCCCGAGGTCGTCGAAGCGCGCGCCAGCGATCTGCAGGCCGATGGGCAGGCCGGCCTGGGTGTAGCCGCAATTGACCGAGGCGGCGGGCTGCTCGGACATGTTGAACGGCACCGTGAAGCCGATGTGCTCCAGCGGGCGCAGCGGGTCGTTGGTGGGCGAGGGCAGCTCGGCCTGGAAGGCGACATTCGGCGCCACCGGCGAGATCACGTAGTCGAACGCGCTGCACGCCTTGACGGTGGCCACGCGCGTTACATGAAATTGCTGGCTGGCATTGAACACGGCGGTGCCCGACATGCCCTCGGCGCTGTCGGCCCAGGCGCGGATATAGGGCAGGACCTTGTCACGCCTGGCGGCGGGCAGGGCCTGCAGGTCGGTAAAGGAGCGCATGCGCCAGAAGTGGTCCATGCCGTCGAGCATGGCCTGTGTCATGAACGGTTGCATGGGTACGATGGTGGCGCCGGCGGCCTCCATCAGGCGCGCGGCGTTCTCCACCGCGGCGCGCACCTCGGGATCCACGGGCAGGCCGCAGCCGGCGTCCAGCAGCAGGCCGATGCGCAGGCCGCGCAGGCGCTCGGCGCCCTGGTCGAACTGGTCCCAGGCAATGTCCTGCGCGGGCAGGGACATGCTGTCGCGTGCGTCGGGGTGGCTCAGGACCTGCATCATGAGCGCGGCGTCGGCCACGGTGCGGGTCATGGGGCCGGCGGCGCGCCCGGTGTAGGGCGGATCGATCGGGATGCGGCCCAGGCTGGGCTTGAGGCTGAAGATGCCGCACCAGCTGGCCGGCAGGCGCAGCGAGCCGCCAATGTCGGTGCCGATGTGCAGCGGGCCGTAGCCGGCGGCGGCTGCAGCGCCGCCACCCGCGCTGGAGCCGCCCGGGCCCTTGCTCGTGTCCCAGGGGTTGCGCGCCAGGGGATGGAAGCTCGACAGCCCCGAGGACAGCATGCCGTAGTCGGGCATGGTGGTCTTGGACACGAGCACGGCGCCGGCCTCGCGCATGCGCGCGGCCGGCGGGGCATCGGCTGCGGCGGGCACCAGCTCCACGGCGGCCGTTCCGGCCGGCAGCGGGTCGCCTTCGGTCGCGATGTTTTCCTTGATGGTGGCGGGCACGCCGTCCAGCGGGCCCAGGGGCTCGCCACGGGCCCAGCGCGCTTCGGAGGCGCGCGCCTGTTCCAGCGCCGATTCGGGGCGCAGCAGGTAGGTCGCCTGGATGTGGGGCTCCCAGGCCGCGATGTGGTTCAGCACGGCCTGCGTGACCTCGACGGGGGATAGCGTGCGCTGGCGGTAGGCAGCGATCAGTTCGTGGGCGGGCAGGTCGTGGAGGTCACTCATGGCAGGGGCTGGGGAGGGAAGGCGGGGCGGCTGCCGGCAGGGGCCGGCAGCGCACAGGGGCAAGGCGTCTCAGTGGCAGGGGCCTTGTGCAGCCCCCGCCAGTTTGCATCAGGACCAGGACAGGGCCGAGATGTCGTTCACGAACACGGGCATGTCTTTCCACAGGCCCTTGAGGTTCTTGTTGGCCACCGTGATCCACTGGTTCTGGTACAGGAAGGCGTGCACGGCATCCTGGGCCAGCAGGCGCTGGGCATCGCCGAGCAGGCGCGAGCGGTCGGCCGGGCGGGCGGCGTTCTTGATCTGGTTGAAGATCTCGTTGAACTTGGGCGAGTTGTAGCCCCAGTAGTAGTCGGGCTTGGCGAAGTTGCCCAGGTCGAACGGCTCCACGTGCGAGATGATGGTCAGGTCGTAGTTCTTGTTGCCGTAGGTGCCGCTGAGCCACTGGGCCCATTCCACGTTCTGCAGCTTGGCGGTGATGCCGATCTTGGCCAGCTGGGCCGCGATCACCTCGCCGCCCTGGCGCGCGTAGGGCGTGGGCGGCAGGGTCACGGTCAGCTCCAGCGGCGTCTTCACGCCGGCTTCGGCCAGCAGCTTCTTGGCCTTTTCCACGTCGTAGGGGTTCACGCCCGTGGTGTCCACGTAGCCGAAGGCGCCGGGCACGTAGTGGCTGCCGATGGGGGCGCCATAGCCGTCGGCCGCGCCTTCGATCACGGCCTTGCGGTCCACGGCGGCGGCGATGGCGCGGCGCACGCGCACGTCATCGAGCGGCTTCTTGGCGTTGTTGATGGCCAGGATGGTCTTGGCGCGCGAGCCGCTCACCACCCCCTGGCAGCGCGGGTTGGACTGGACCTGGGCGACGCTGCGCGGGGTGACGCGCGGGAAGGCGTCCACGTCGCCGGCCAGCAGCGCGGCGACCTGGGCCGCCGGGTCGGAGATGAAGCGGAAGGTGGCGCGCTTGATCTTGATCGTGGGGGCAGCGCGGAAGCCGCTCCAGGCGGCGAGCACCACGGATGAACCCTTGTTCCAGGCATTGAGCTGGTAGGGGCCGGTGCCCACGGGCTTGGTGGCATTGCCTTCAGCGCTCTTGGGCTCCACGATGATGGAGGTGGCCTGGCCCAGGATGAACAGCAGGTCGGGGTCGATATCCTTGTTGAGGACCACTACCGTGTAGTCATCCACCACCTGCGTGGTGAGGTTGGCGAAGGTGCGCTTGTCCTTGTTGGTGCTCTTCTCGCCGCCAGCGCGGTCGTAGGAGAACTTCACAGCGGCGGCATTGAAGGGCTCGCCGTTCTGGAAGGTCACGCCGCGGCGCAGCTTGAAGGTGTAGGTCTTGAGGTCGGGCGAGACCTCCCAGCTCTCGGCCAGCAGGGGCGAGACGCTGCCGTCGGCATTGATCTTGGTGAGCGTCTCGAAGATGTTGTACTGCACGATCTCGGCGATGGCCGAGGCGGCGCCGGCCGTCGGGTCCAGGCCTGGCGGCTCCAGCGTCATGGCCAGCACCACGGCGTCCTTGCGGCTCTGGGCAAGGGCGCCGAAGGGGGTGGCCAGGGGGACGGTGGCGATGGCGCCAGTGGCAAGAACGGTACGGCGGTTCAGCATGTTCGGACTCTCCAGACAAAAACCAGACGAAGGCCCCGGTGCAAATTGTTACCGGGGTGCACGGATGCTTTTTACACCATCGGGGAGGTGTGTGGTTATGCGTTTTGCGACGCTGCGGCTGCCCGGGCTGCGGCGCGGCGCGCACGCGCACGCCCGGGCTGCACCTGGGGCACGGCACCCACCAGCGATTGCGTGTAGGGGTGCTGTGCATTGCGGAACAGCTCGGCCGGCGAGCCGCGCTCCACGATGCGCCCCTGGTAGAGCACCACGACCTCGTCGCACAGGTGGTTGACCACCGCCAGGTCGTGGCTGATGAGCATGTAGGTGATGCCGAACTGCTGCTGCAGGTCCTGCATCAGGTTGAGCACCTGGGCCTGCACCGAGACGTCAAGCGCGCTCACCGGCTCATCGGCCACGATGAGGCGCGGGCGCGTGATCAGGGCGCGGGCGATGGCGATGCGCTGGCGCTGGCCACCCGAGAACTCGTGCGGGTACTTGTCCAGGTCGTTGGTGCGCAGGCCCACCTGGGCAAGCACCTGGCCGGCCTGCTCGCGCTGGGCGGCGCGGCTGGTCTCGCCCTGGGCCTGCAATGGCTCAGTCACGATGCGCTCCACCGTCTGGCGCGGGTCGAGCGAGCCATACGGGTCCTGGAACACCATCTGGAAGTCGCGCCGCGCGTGGCGCAGCTCGGCCGGTGGCAGCGCATGCAGGTTGCGCCCGAGCAGATGCACGGTGCCCGAGGTGGGCGCATCGAGCGCCATCACCGTGCGCGCCAAGGTCGATTTGCCCGAGCCCGATTCACCCACGATGCCCAGGCTGCGGCCCGTGGCGATGGAGAAGCTCACGCCGTTGAGCGCGTGCACCTTGCCCGGGGGGCGGAACAGGTGCTCGCGCGGCAGCGTGTACTCGCGCACCAGGTCGGTGACCTGGAGCAGGGGGCCGGTTGCCGGGGGCTGTGCGGGCGCGCTCATGCGGAGACTCCCACGGCGGGTGCGGCCTGCTGCGCGCTCAGCGCCTGGGCGATGGTCTCGTGGCGCAGGCAGCGCACGGCGTGCTCCCCGTCTTCGTCGCGGCCCACGATATTGGCGGCGGGGCGCTCGCTGTGGCAGATGTCGATGGTGTGGCTGCATCGGCCGGCAAAGGGGCAGCCGGCAGGCAGGTCCACCAGCTCGGGCACGGTGCCGGCAATGGTGGACAGGCGAGGGCGCTCGCCCGGCGCATGCACCGCGCCCAGGTGCGGGCGGGCGGCAAACAGGCCGCGCGTGTAGGGGTGCGCCATGGCGGAGAAGACCGAGGCGGTGGAGCCGCTCTCGACCACGCTGCCGCCGTACATCACGAGCATGCGGTCCACGTTCTGCGAGATCACGCCCAGGTCGTGCGAGATGAGGATGAGCGCCATGTTGCGCTCGGCAACCAGGTCGCTGATGAGGTCCAGGATCTGCTGCTGGATGGTCACGTCCAGCGCGGTGGTGGGTTCGTCGGCGATCAGCAGGTCGGGCCCGCAGGCCAGGGCCATGGCGATGGTGATGCGCTGGCGCTGCCCGCCCGAGAACTGGTGCGGGTAGGCGTCGAAGCGCTGGGCGGCGTTGGGGATGCCCACGCGGTCGAGCAGGGAAATGGCTTCCCTGCGCGCGTCGGCCGCGCCCATGCCGCGGTGCAGGCGCAGTGGCTCGGCCACCTGGCGGCCGATGGCGTGCACGGGGTTCAGCGCGGTCATGGGCTCCTGGAACACCATGCCGATGCGGTTGCCGCGCAGTCGGCACATCTGCGCATCGGTGCGGCCCACGAGTTCCTCGCCGTCGAAGCGGATGCTGCCGCTGACCTGGGCGCTCTCGGGCAGGAGGCCCATCAGCGACATGGCGGTGATGGACTTGCCGCAGCCCGACTCGCCGATCAGGCCCAGGGTTTCGCCGCGTTCCAGGGCAAAGCCCACGCCGCGCACGGCGTCGGCAGGGCCGCGGTGGGTCTGCAGGCGGATCTGCAGGTTGGAGACTTCAAGCAAGGGCATGGCAGCAGGTACTCGTCTTCATCGTCGTCTGGGTCGTTCTTGCTGGCACTGCCAGTCACCGCTTGCGCGACAAGCGGGGATCGAGCAGGTCGCGCAGGCCGTCACCGAGCAGGTTCAGCCCCAGCACGGCCAGCGCGATGGCCACGCCGGGCCACACCGCCAGCAGGGGGGCCTGGAACATCAGCGTCTGCGCCTCGCTGAGCATGCGGCCCCACGAGGGCTGGGGCGGCTGCGTGCCCAGGCCCAGGTAGGACAGCGCGGCCTCGGCCAGGATGGCGATGGCGAACTGGATGGTGGCCTGCACGATCAGCACCGACAGGATGTTGGGCAGCACATGCTCGATGGTGATGCGCCAGCTGCCCTTGCCGCAGGCGCGTGCGGCCAGGATGTACTCGCGCGACCACACGGCATTGGCAGAGGCGCGCGTGACGCGCGCGAAGGTCGGGATGTTGAAGATGCCGATGGCGATGATGGAATTGACGATGCCCGCGCCGAACACCGCCGTCATCATGATGGCCGAGAGGATGGCCGGGAAGGCGAAGGTGAAGTCGGCCAGGCGCATGATGAGCTCTTCCACCCAGCCGCGCTTGGCGGCCGCCAGCAGGCCCAGCGCCGTACCGATGGACAGGCCGATGCCCACGGCGATCACGCCCACGAGGATGGAGTTGCGCGCCCCCACGAGCAGCAGAGATGCCACGTCGCGCCCGAAGGCATCGGTGCCCAGCCAGTGCGACAGCGACGGCGGCTGCAGCTTGGAGGCCAAGTCCATCTCGTAGGGCGACCAGGGCGTCCAGACCAGGGACAGGCCGGCTGCCAGGAGCAGCAGCAGCGACAGCACGGCACCGATGACGAAGCTGCGGTGGCGCAGCGCACGGTGCCACCAGCCGGGAGAGGGAGCACCAGCGGGGCGGATGGGGGAAGTGGAGGGAACGGCGCTCATGGGGCTGTCTCAGATATCGCTGGCTTTGACACGCGGATCGATCACCGCATAAAGGATGTCCACCACGAAGTTCACGATGACCACCATGGCCGCGAGCAGCATCACGCAGTTGCGCACCACGATCAGGTCGCGGTTGGAGATGGACTGGAAGATCAGCCGCCCCAGGCCCGGCAGGTAGAACACGTTCTCGACCACGATGGTGCCGGCCAGCAGGTTGGCGAACTGCAGGCCCATTACGGTGATTACCGGGATCATGGCGTTGCGCAGCACATGGCCCCAGAGCGCGGCGCGCTGCGACAGGCCTTTGGCGCGCGCCGTGCGCACGAAGTCCTCGCGCAGCACCTCCAGCACGGCCGAGCGCGTGATGCGCGCCAGGATGGCAGCCTGCACCACGGCCAGCGCAATGGCGGGCAGCAGCAGCGCCTTGATGGCTTCGAGCGGGCTGCCGCCGGCATCCTCGGTCCAGCCCGGGAAGCCGCCGGCTGAGAACCACTGCAGCTTGACCGAGAACAGCAGGATGAGCAGGATGGCGAACCAGAAGTTGGGAATGGCGATGCCGATCTGCGCCAGGCCCATCACACCCACGTCACCCAGCTTGTTGTGGCGCGAGGCAGCGTACACACCCGCGATCAGGGCCAGCACCGTGGTGATGACCATGGCCATCAGCGCCAGCGGCACGGTGAGCGCCAGGCGTTCGAGCACGAGCTCCAGCACCGGGGTGCTGTAGGCGTAGCTGTCGCCCATGTCGCCTACCACCAGGCCGCTGATCCACTCCCAGTAGCGCTGCATGGCCGGCTGGTCCAGCCCCAGCTTGGTGGCCAGAGCCGCCACGGCATCGGGCGAAGCGTCCGGGCCCATGAGCATCTGCGCCGCATTGCCCGGCAGGATCTCCAGCACCAGGAAGACGACGATGGAGGCGCCGATCAGCGTTGCCAGGAGGGTGATGAACCGCTTGAGGAAGAACAGTCCCATGGTGGGGTGTCGTGTGGGTGGTGGTTGTTCTGTGTGGCGCCTGCGGCGTGCAACTCCAGGGCGTCACAATTAATGTGTATACACAGCATAACGGCAAAAACACCCCCATCGGTGGTGTTGTGTTCGGGTGTGGTTCACAGGGTACATCCGCTTACCACGGATAATGTGCACCATGAAGCGCGCAATGTCCTCCTTGTTTTCCATGGCACCCCGTGCGCAGGAGGGCGCGCCATGGCGTTGATGATCACCGACGAGTGCATCAACTGCGATGTCTGCGAGCCCGAGTGCCCCAACGATGCGATCTACCTGGGCGAGCAGATCTACGAGATCGACCCGCACAAGTGCACCGAGTGCGTGGGCCATTTCGATGAGCCCCAGTGCGTGCAGATATGCCCGGTGGCCTGCATTCCCGTGAATCCAGCGCATGTGGAGAGCCGAGAGACGCTGTGGCAGAAGTTCCAGCGCTTGCAGGCACCCTCGGCGCAGGCCTGATGCGTGCCAGGACCATCGAAACACAACAGCCCGCCAATCGGCGGGCTGTTGTGTTTTGAACCAGCGCATTCACTCCGGAGTGGGCGCCTTGGCAGTTGCCAGCTCCGGCGGCCGGGGTGGCTTGGGGCGCGGCGGCTTGACTGTGTGGATCAGCAGCGTGGCCTTGTCCATCTCGCCGGCCAGCATGGCGGGGTACGCCTTGACGGAGTGGACGATGGAGTCCTCGATGGCTGTGCGCTGGTCGGGCGCGGGCTTTTTCAGCACCCAGTTGGCGACTTCGGACTTCACACCCGGGTGGCCGATGCCGATGCGCAGGCGCCAGTAGTCCGGGGAGCCCAGTTGGGCGTGGATGTCGCGCAGGCCGTTGTGCCCCGCATGGCTGCCGCCGCGCTTGAGCTTGACCTGGCCGGGCGGGATGTCGAGCTCGTCATGCACCACGAGGACTTCCTCGGGCGTGATCTTGAAGAAACGCGCGAGCGAGGCGACCGACTTGCCCGAGAGGTTCATGAAGGTCTGCGGCTGCAGCAGCCACACGCTCTGGCCATGCACCGTGGCGCGCGCTGCCAGACCATGGTAGCTGCGCTCGGGGACCAAGTTCACCTTGAGTTCGCGCGCGAGGGCGTCGATCCACCAGTAGCCGTCGTTGTGGCGGGTGGCTTCGTAATCGGGGCCTGGGTTGCCCAGGCCGACAAATAGCTTGATCATGGGTGGAGATTATCGGTGGTGGGGCGGCTGTCGTCGTGTGGTTGTTGGTGGTTGCCGCATGCCTTGTTGAGGGCGGGAGCCGGGTCTCGGCCCGGCGGCCGAGGTACCTTTCTTTGCGTCGCCAAAGAAACGTACCCCAAAGAAAGGCGACCCCGCTGCCCGTGTCCCCCTCGCCCAGGGGCGAGGGGGCAGCCTGCGATGCTCGGTCCTGCGGTGTGCCGCAGAACTCGCTGCGTTCTTCGAACTCCGCTCAGACAGCTGCGGCAAGCTAGACAACGATGCGCGTGTCCTTCGGCACGCGCTCACCCCAGGCCCTGCGCTTCTCGGCACGGTCAGAAGGGGGTGGGAACGGGCCCCACACGGGCCATTGCTTCGCTCGGCCTGTGGTCCTTCGCTG
>NZ_JBKDTZ010000215.1:0-17528 GCF_046339755.1 Acidovorax sp.
ACGCAGCGAGTTCCGCGGTGCACCCCAGGACCGAGCATCGCAGGCTGCCCCACTCGCCGCCAGGCGAGTGGGGACACGGGCAGCGGGGTCGCCTTTCTTTGGGGTACGTTTCTTTGGCGACGCAAAGAAAGGTACCTCGGCCGCCGGGCCGAGACCCGGCTCCCGCCCTCAACTAAAGCATGCCGTTAAAACAGTCGCCCTGGCCGCCCGCAGTGAACTGCAGCTGAACATACCCGATAGCCCGTATCCCAGCGAGGGAAACCAGAAACGTCTTGTTATGATTTCGCTATTACTTTCTAGAATAGCGAATCGAAAGGACCTGAGATGATCCATACGAAGACCTCCCGCCGCTGGCTGGTAAAGGCCACCCTGCTTGCAACGCTGACCGTCAGCGCCATGGCATCGCACGCGCAGGAGGTCACCGTCTCTGCCGCGGCCAGCCTCACCAACGCCTTCAAGGCCGTGGGCCAGGCCTTCGAGAAGACCCGCCCCGGCACCAAGGTTACCTTCAACTTCGCCGCATCGGGCCCGCTGCTCGCGCAGATCCAGCAGGGCGCACCGGTGGATGTGTTCGCCTCGGCCGACCAGGAGACCATGGACCGTGCCGCCAAGGCCAAGCTGCTGGCCGAAGGTTCGCGCGCCGACTTCGCACGCAACACGCTGGTGCTGATCGTTCCGTCCACTGCCACTGCCACGGCGACGCCGCAGAAGCTGGCGGACCTGGGCGGTGCCGCCTACAAGCGCATCTCCACCGGCACACCCAGCTCCGTGCCTGTGGGCCGCTACACCATGGCCTCGGTGCAGGAGGCCGGCCTGACCGCAACGCTGGAGCCCAAGTGGATCTATGGCGAGAGCGTGCGCCAGGTGCTCAACTACGTCGCCCGCGGCGAAGTGGACGCCGGTTTCGTCTACCGCACCGATGCGCTGATCGAAAAGGACAAGACCCGCATCGCGCTGACCGTGCCCACCACCACGCCGGTGAGCTACCCCATCGCCCAGGTCGCCGCCAGCAAGAACGCTGCCGTGGGCAAGGACTTCATCGCCTTCGTGCGCAGCGACGCGGGCCAGCAGATCCTGGACAGCTTCGGCTTTTCCAAGCCCTGACGCGGGGGCTGCGCTGCCTTGCTGACCCCTCTCTGGCTCACCCTCAAGATCGCGCTGCTCGCCACGCTCGTGGCGGGCGTGGTGGGCATCGCCCTGGGCTGGTGGATGTCGCAGCGCCGCTTTGCGGGCAAGAATGTCGTCGATGCCCTGCTGATGCTGCCCATGGTGCTGCCGCCCACGGTGCTGGGCTATTACCTCATCGTGGTGATCGGGCGCAACGGCGTGCTGGGCCAGTACCTGGACCGCTGGTTCGGCATCAACCTGATGTTCACCTGGCAGGGCGCCGTGATCGCCGCGTCCCTGGTGTCGCTGCCGCTGATCTACAAGGCCGCGCGTGCGGCCTTCGAGGACGTGGACACGCGCATCCTGCATGCGGCGCGCACCCTGGGCGCAGGGGAGTTCGAGGTGTTCCTGCGCGTGACCTTGCCGCTGGCCATCCGCGGCATCACCGCAGGGCTGATGCTGTCCTTCGCGCGGGCCATGGGGGAGTTCGGCGCCACGCTGATGATCGCCGGCAACCTACCGGGCAAGACGCAAACCCTCTCCATCGCCATCTACGACGCCGTGCAGGCCGGCAACGACGCGCAGGCGCTGTGGCTCACGCTGGTGATCTCGGTGGTGTGCATCGTCGTGCTGGTCGTCTCCGGCCGCATGCTGCAGGCGAAACATTGATTGACTGACATGGACCCCATCCTCGACGTCCAGGTGCAGACCCGGCTCGAATCTCCGGGGCGCAGCTTCGAGCTCGACGTGCGCTTTGGCTCGACCACCGCGCGCACCGCGCTGATCGGGGCCTCGGGCTCCGGCAAGTCCACCGTGCTGATGGCCATTGCGGGCCTGGCGCCGCATGTGACAGGCCATGTGCGCGTGGCCGGTACGGCCCTGCTGGATACCGCGCGCAGCATCGACCTGCCGGCGCGCGAGCGCCGCGTGGGCCTGGTGTTCCAGGACTACGCCCTGTTCCCCCACATGACGGTGGCGCAGAACCTGGCGTTCGGGCTGTGCCGGCCGGGCCAGAAGCCGGGCGCTGCCGGGCGCGAGCGCATCGATGCGCTGGTGCGCCAGTTCGATCTGGAGGCGCTGCGCGACGCCTGGCCCCGCCATCTGTCCGGCGGCCAGCGCCAGCGCGTGGCCCTGGCCCGTGCCCTGGCGCCGCAGCCCCAGTTGCTGCTGCTGGACGAGCCGCTGTCGGCGCTCGATACGCAACTGCGCATTCGCCTGCGCCAGGAACTGGCCGAGATGCTGGAGCGCGTGCAGGTGCCCACCTTGCTCGTCACGCACGACCCGAGCGATGTGGAAGCCCTGGCCCAGTCGGTGGTGCACCTTGACCAGGGTCGGGTGGTGGCTTCTGCAGCCATGAAGAGCCCTGCTGCTGCGTGAGCGGCACGGCCGCGACTTCCAGCGGCACGACAGCGGGCACGAGGGCCGCAAGGGCCTGCTGGCCTCGGTGGGCAACTGCCCTGCAACGCGGTAAAGCCTTGGGGCGATGGGGCTGGCAGCGCATGCTGTCTTACAAGCGTGTGCGCGGCATTCCGGCGCGGGGTGCAGGCGGGGCTTTCCACAATCGGCCTCATCCATCACACGCCGCGCCAGCACCGACGGGCGCGGGCCCGATATGAGTACTTTAGTTCGCCGACCCACTGTCCGTTCACCCTCTGCCCCGCCATTGCTGGAGCTTTCTGGCCCGAAAGCCACCGACAAGACCGCCATCGACAAGACCCTGCGCAAGGTCTTTGGCTTCAAGCGCCTGCGGCCCGGCCAGTCGGATGTCGTGCAGCGCGTGCTGCAAGGCTCCAGCACATTGGCCGTGATGCCCACGGGCGCCGGCAAGTCGCTGTGCTACCAGTTGCCGGCGCTGCTGTTGCCGGGCACCACCGTGGTGGTCTCGCCCCTGGTGGCGCTGATGAAGGACCAGTGCGACGCGCTGCGCGACCTGGGCGTGGCCGCGGTGCAGGTCAACAGCGCCATCGGCAGCGACGAGCTGGCCGCGGCGCGCCAGGCCATCGAGTGCGGCAGCGCACGCATCGTGCTGACCACGCCCGAGCAGATGGCCGATCCGGCGCTCATTGCACCGCTGGCGCGGCACAGCGTGAGCCTTCTGGTGGTGGACGAGGCGCACTGCATCGCCCAGTGGGGCCACGACTTCCGTCCCGCCTTCCTGGAGATCGCCCCGGCCGTGCGCGCGCTGGGCCGGCCCACGGTGCTGGCACTCACGGCCACCGCCAAGCCAGCGGTGATGAAGGAGATCGTGGCCCAGTTCGGCATTGCCGCCGGCAATGTGGTGCAGACCGGGGCCTACCGGCCCAACCTGCAGTTGGCCGTGGAGCAACTGGGCCGTGCCGCCGACCGCCTGCCGCGTGCGCTGGAGCTGGTGGCGGCCAGCCAGGGCCCGGCCATTGTCTACACCGCCACCGTGAAAAATGCCGAAGAACTGCACGGCAAGCTGGCCGCAGCCGGTGAAAGCGTGGGCCTGTACCACGGGCGCCTGCCCGCCGCCCAGCGCGCCGAAGCGCAGGACGCCTTCATGGACGGCCGGGTGCGCGTGATGGTGGCCACCAATGCGTTCGGCCTGGGCATCGACAAGCCGGACATCCGCTTCGTGCTGCACTACCAGATGCCCGCGAGCGTGGACGCCTACTACCAAGAGGCCGGCCGCGCAGGGCGCGATGGCGGGGACTCGCGGTGCACGCTGCTCTACGTGCGGCAGGACCGTGCGCTGCAGCAGTTCTTCGCCTCGGGCCGCTACCCCATGCTGGCCGACCTGCAGGCCGTGCATGCCACGCTGCTGCACACCGCGCCCGCCGGCGGCTGGACGGCCGATGCCATTGTCGAGGCCGCCGCACGGCCGCGCGCCAAGGTGCTGGTGGCGCTGAGCCTGCTGCGCAGTCAGAAGGTGGTGCGGCGCGACCGGGCCGGCCGCTTCACCCTGGCCCGCGAACTGGACGACGCGGCGCTGGAGCCCCTGCTGGCGGCCTACCGCCGCCGCCGCGAACAGGACAGCGCCACGCTGGAGGCCATGGTGGCCTACTCCCAGAGCGGCCGTTGCCGCTGGCAGGCGATACTGTCGGCGCTGGGCGATGAGGCGGTCGCCGCCGATGGCTGCGGCCGCTGCGATAACTGCCTGCGCATGGCCGAGCTGTCGCGCCTGGCGCCGGCCGTGGCCACGCCCGAGCAGCCCATCGAGGTGCGGCCGCAGCCAGCGAGCGCGCGGCCGGCCTTCACCGATGGCGATGCCGTGCGTGCCAAACGCTATGGCGCCGGCCAGGTGGTCGAGGCCAATGCGCATTCGGTGACGGTGGAGTTCCCGAACGGGGCGCGGCGCACCTTTCTGCCGGAGTTCGTGCGCGCGGCGCGGCGCTCTGCCCCGGTGGCACTGGCGGCGTAGGCCCACGGGCCAGGCGGCGCGGTGGCGGGGAGCGGATTTGAGGGGCATTGGCGGGCATGGCATTCGCTGCCAGCCCCTAGACTCCCCCGCATGAACCAAACCTTCGTCAAGTTGCACGCCACCTGCCGAATGACACTGTTCGCCGACATGGACTGTGCCGTGGTGGCCATGCTGCGCCCGCGCAGTGGCGACTCGCAGTGGATGGTGCAGGAGCGCTACGAGCTGACGCCCGTCGTGCCGATGACGGAGTATGTGGACGACCATGGCAACCTGTGCCAACGGCTGAAGATTCCGCAGGGGCAGATGCGCATCGAGGTCGACATGATCATGATCACCGACACGCACATTGCGGTGGATGCGAGCGCCAAGGCGGTGCCGGTGGAGGACCTGCCCTTCGAGGCGCTCAAGTACCTGCTGCAAAGCCGCTACTGCCCGTCCGACAAGATGCAGGACAAGGCGCGCGAGATCGTGGGCGATGCCTCTCCGGGCTATGGCCAGGTCGAGGCCATCCGCAGCTGGGTGCACCGCAACCTGGAGTACCGCTACAACGTCAGCAGCGGCACCACCGACGCGCTGGACACCCTGAACGATGGCGCGGGCGTGTGCCGGGATTTCTCGCATGTCGCCATTGGCCTGTGCCGGGCCCTGGACATCCCTGCCCGCTACGTCGTGGGCTACCTGCACGCGCTCGACCCCATGGACATGCATGCCTGGTTCGAGGCCTTCGTGGGAGACCGCTGGTATGCTTTCGACGGAACCCAGGCCCATGCAAGGGGCGGGCGCATCGTGGTAGCCTACGGGAGGGATGCGGCCGATGTCGCGTTCCTGTCGTACTACGGTCCGCTCGAAATCACGCTGATGAACGTGCGCGTCGAAGAGATTGCGATGGAGGCTCCGCTGACCTTTCCGCTGCGGGCCTGACCTCCGCTGGACAGCCCCGCCGGCCCGGCAGTGCCTGCCCGTCGGGCGCGAACCTGCCGCACCCGCTACACCTGCCACATGGCGATGGCGGCACCTGCTACCCCAACCTGATGTATGTGCAGTGCCTGTGCCAGGCGCCGCATCCCCCATTGAAGATGCCTCTCGTCACCCTTCTTGTAGAAGACAACAAACCCATTTGCGACACCCTGGTCCCGGCGCTGGAGGAGGCTGCCAACGCGCAGGTGGTGGCCATTGCCAAAACTTCGCTGGGCGCGACGCAAGCGCTGGCGCGCTGGCGCGGCAAGTGGCACCTGCTGGTGGTCGACCTGCACCTGGGCCAGGGCTCGGGCCTGGACGTGCTGCAGGCCGTGGGCCCGCGCTCGTCGGACCAGCATGTGCTGGTGCTGTCCAACCACGCCACGCCCGAGATGCGCGCGCGCTGCCTGGCTCTGGGGGCGGATGCGGTGTTCGACAAGGTGACCGAGCTGCAGGCCTTCTTCGATCACTGCACGCAGCTGCCCGAGGTGGTGGTCTGATGGTGCTGGGTTGGCGGGGCTGTCCGCCAACCCCCACCGTGCATGGGCCTTACCAACGCAGCGGCGCGGCCTCGCTGCCCCAGAAGATCCAGCGGCGCAGCTCCACATAGGGCGACGAGCCGATGGCGTAGGGGTCTGCGCCCACCCCTGTGCCTGCCTTCGCGTCCACCTGTGCGTCCACTTCCGCGCGCTGCAGCAGCACCAGGTAGCCGCTGCAGGTGCCTGCCAGCAGCAGGCGGCCGTCGGGCGATGCCTCAAGAGCGCTGACGGTGCCGCCGATGTGGTGGCGCCACACTGCGTTGCCGCTGTCGTCCCGGGCGTGCAGGTAGCCATAGGCGTCGCCCAGGATCACCATGCCCGGCAGCGTGGCCGATGCGTAGACGCGGCATTCGGTGTCGATCAGCGTGCCCTCGCTGTCCTGTGCATCGGCCACGCGGCTGGCCACGGTGCTGCCGTTGTAGAAATGGCAGGAGTTGGCCCACAGCAGCGCGCCGTCGTGCGAGAAGCGGGTGTGGTGCGGGTAGGACTCGGTCACCAGCGTGCGCAGCACCCGGCCCTGCGCATCGAGCAGGATGTGCATGCTGTCCTGGTCGCCCAGGGCAATGTGCCGCTCGTCGGGTGACAGCGCCATGTGCAGCATGTCCAGCGCCAGCTGGCGCGGGGCGGTGTTCTCGTCCTCGCCCTCTTCGCCATCCCGGTCCTCGTCTTCGTCATCATCATTGGCGTCGGCACCGTTCTCCGCCCCCTCCTGCAGCTGGTTCTTGGGCCAGCTGTAGGGGCCGTCGTCATCGAACTCCTGCGGGTGGATGCGCTGCACGCCGCCGGGTGTGAGCAGGTACACGCCCGTGGGGTTGCGCAGCAGCGCGCGCTGGCCATCGTTGAAGGGGATGATCTCGTCGCAGCGCTGGCCCAGCGCGCCTGCGGACAGGCCCAGCGCGGTGGGTAGCCCCTCATTGCCCTGCGGCAGCGGCAGTTGCGCGATCTGGGGCCCGCCAAAGCCCTGGTGCGTGGTGATGTGCGTGCCATCGCTCTGCGCATAGCAGCGCCCGTCGTGCGAGCGCCCCAGGCCCTTGAGCGCAGGCAGCGGCGTGAGCGCCGGGCCCTGCAGCTGCACCCAGTGCACCTCGGGGCTGTAGTCGGCGCCGATGCGCGCCACCAGGCCGGCACCGTCCGCCAACTGGAACACCGGGCCGATGGCCTGGCCCTGTTCCGACGCCAGGGCGGCATAGGCATCGGGCGCAAATGCAAAGCGCTGGCGAAACCGCTCGGTGAGCGCCTCGTCCGCATGGCGGCTGACCACCCGGGCCAGCTGCAGCACCGTGGCGGCGCTGGCCTCGCGCGGGTCGCCGGGCAGCGTGCTGTTCGGGTCGTCCTGCCCGGCATCGTCATCCCATCGTGGTGGCTGGTAGCCGGCCGCTTCGGCGGCGGCTGCTGCTGCCTGCGCCGCGTGCTGGTGGGCGCGGATGGCCGCCACATAGGCCTTGCCGCCGGCCTGCCACTCCCCGGACAGCTGCAGCAGTTCGGGCGGGAACACGGCCGCATCCGGCAAGCCTGGGGCCAGCGGCGGTGCGGCCAGCAGTTGCACCGCGGCCTCGATGCGCCGGGCCTCGGCCTCTTGGGCCTGCTGCCGGGCCCGCTCGGCCAACTGCTGGTCGTGCACCTCCAGCAATGATGCCTCCGCCATGCCCACCAGGCGCAGCAGCCGCGCACAATGGTCGGCCGCGCCACGCGGCAGTGGCGGGCGGTGTTCGCTTTGCCGCTGGCTGTAGGTGAACTCCACCGGCTCCCGGCCTTCGCCTGGGCGGTCGATGTCGATCTGGTAGTTGCCGTGGGCGTCGTGCTCCGCGTCGCCCGGCCCGTCCTCGCCGTTCTCCCAGCTCACATCGAGCGCGCGGCACCAGAACTCCCCATCCCGCATGCAGGGCTGGCGTGCACCCAGCCACACATCGTCGAACCAGGTGCCACGCTTGTCGGCGTCCCACCAGTCGTTGTACTGCTCGGTGAACACGGGCAGCAGGGTCAGGCGCTCGATGCGCGCGGCGGTCAGCTCGGCCTTCAAGCGCTGGTGCAGCGGGTAGCCCGCGCGCGCCTGGCCCACGGCGCGGCGCACATAGTCGAGCACGCCGCGCCATGCTTCGTCGCACGCCTCGTGCACCTCCTCGTCGGCGTGCTTGTCCAGCGTGGCCCAATTGCCGGGTTCGCCATCGGTGTACTCGCGGTACAGCAACGAAAGCTTGGCACTCGCAGGGTTGGGCGCACGCCGGGTGGGCCGGGCTGGGGCTGCAGGCGATGCGGCCAGGTAAAACTCCCAGGTCTTCCACACCGTGATGAACATCCGGTCGTCGTGCTGCGTCCCTTGTGCGTCCACATGGCGGCGGCACAGCGAGAAATGGGTCTGCGCGAACCAGCCTTCGGCGGTCTGCTCATCGTCCTCCAGCACCGCCGAGTTCACCAGGGCCTGGATGTTCGCTGCGCTGATGGCCTCGTCGGCAAACAGGTCGTTGGCCAGGGGCAGGTCGGCGTGGATATCGCTGCTGCTGCGCACGGGGCTCTGGCCCGCGCGCACGGCGGCCACCACGCGGTCGCGGTCCAGCAGATCGGCCAGGCCGTCTTCGCCATCGTCGATGCCGTTGTAGAAGCCCGGGGCAAACACCAGCCCTGCGGCCTCGTTCGAGAACTCCACCAGGTTCGGTACGCCGCGCACCTCGTCGAGCAGAAACTCCACTTCTTCATCGCCATGGATGTGCATGGCGTAGTCTTCGCTGAACACCGCCACGCGCGCCACCAGGTCGCCGCCCACATGCAACTCGCCAGGCTCGCCGTGGCCCCACAGCAGGCCATCGACCCGTAGCGTGCCCTGCACATGCAGTTGCAGCCCTTCCACCACGGCATGCTGCAGCTGCGTATTGCCCAGCACGGTGAGGTGGCTGCTGCCGTAGGCGTCGCCACCGCTCAGCGCGCCGTCGATCTGCAGGTTGCCGTCGATGAGCACCAGGACCAGATGCCCGGGCGGCGGCCCCGGCAGACCGGAGGTGGCCTGGGCCAGGGCGCGCAGCGCGCTGCCGGGCTGCAGGGGCGCGTCCAGGTCCAGCGCGGGCAACTGCAGGTCACCGCTGACCCAGGCCACGGTGGCGTCGGCCAGGGTGTCGGGCTCGGACTGCAGTTGCTCGGCCATCGGGCCGTCGGCGGGGAGCAGGTGGGCCACGTCGGCCAGGGGTACGAAGCGCAGGGTGGGCATGGGCGGGACGGGCGGGGTGCGCCCGAGGGTCGTTGAGGCAATGAATGGTGTGGCGGGGCCTGGCGCTGGCAGCGGCCCGCAGTGGGCGCGGCACGGGTGTGCTGTTCACGCCCGCAGCCCAGCCAATGTAGGCGGCAATGGCGGGCGGACGCGGCCTTTCGTCACAATGAAGTGCCCATCCGTCGATTTGTTCCGCATTGGCGTGCTGAGTTGGGTGCCAGCTCCTGCCCGCATTCCGTCGAGCGACCGGGCATCTAAGATCACAGCCAGCCTAAACCAGCCATCTCACCCATCGCGCATGATCTGTATCGAGATTTCACTGAACGGCAAGCTGCTGTGGCGTGCCGGTATCGAGAACGCGACCATGCTCGCACCCATGATCGGTTCGTTTGTCGGGTCAGAAGACCTGGCCGATCTGCATGTCAGTGGCATGTGCGAGTTGCCGGGTGAGCGAAGCGCACATGTGGACTGGGGTGAGCCGGCGGTATTGCGTGCGGGTGACGTGGTTCGTTTCGCAGTGGGGACAGTGGGTATCCGACACTTCCCCATGAAATCAGGGCCACCGACTCTCCTGAGCATCTGGGGGTGCAGCGCGAGTTTGAAGCGTTTAACAGCACCTTCGTGCCGCCCGACGCGCCAGCCATCCGCCGATGGCCTGCGGTTGCATACCGTTGCAGCGTGAATGGCGAATACCGTGCAACCGCATCGTTGGTGCAAGAGGAAGAGCACATACTCTGCTCGCTTCTCTGGGGCCAATGGAACCCCGACTGCTGCCGGGTCTTTGTGCGATCCTTCAACGGCGCAAGCCAGAGCGATGACCGGGAATGGCTCCGGACCCATCTTGCACTCGGAGATTCTTTGGAAGTCCAAGTGCTGAACACCTGAGCCTTCTGCTGCCCCCAGGACTACGAATACAGCAGCGTAACCGTGAGCCCGGCACCCAGGATGATGGCGAGCGCGGCCGCCTGCCCGAGGTGCTGCGCACGCCGGGGGTCGATCTTGAGGGCGCGGCCGGTGGCCATGCCGATGCCCGAGGCGACGACATCCACCATGAACCACGCCATGACTTCAGCGACGATGGACATTTGCCCTCGATTGAAAGTGGTTGGTGGGTTCATTATGGGCGCCGCCGCTGGCGCATGCCACAAACGCATTACTTCAAATTGCAACGCCCTTGCGTGCGCCCTTGACCGCCGCGCGATGGCAGGCCAGGCGCGGCGAGCGGAGCAAGCGAGTGCCGTGGCAGGGAGGGGTACGCCTACTGCGCAGCCCAACCCCCATCCATGTTCCACGCCACGCCGCGCACGTTGTTGGCGGCGGGGGAGCAGAAGAACACGGCCAGTTCGCCCAGTTCTTCGGGGGTGGTGAACTGCATGGACGGCTCTTTTTCGCCCAGCAGCAGCTTCTTGGCGTCTTCGTTCGACAGGCCGTGCTCGGCGGCCTTGGCGTCCACCTGTTTTTGCACCAGGGGGGTCAGCACCCAGCCGGGGCAGCTGGCGTTGCAGGTCACGCCGGTGGTGGCGTTCTCCAGCGCGGTCACCTTGGTCAGGCCGACGATGCCGTGCTTGGCGGCCACGTAGGCGGCCTTTTGGGCCGAGCCGACCAGGCCGTGCACCGATGCCAGGTTGATGATGCGGCCCCAGTTGGCGGCCTTCATGGCGGGCAGGGCCAGGCGCGATGCGTGGAAGGCGCTGGACAGGTTGATGGCGATCACCGCGTCCCATTTCTCGACCGGAAAGTCCTCCACGTTGGCGACGTGCTGGATACCCGCGTTGTTGACCAGGATGTCCACGCGGCCGAACTGGCTGGCGCTGTACTTCATCATGTCCTCGATGTCGGCCACGCGGCTCATGTCGGCGCCGTGGTAGGCCACCTGGGCGCCGGCTTCCTTGCCGGCGGCCAGCACTTCGGCGCGGGGGCCGTCCACGTCGCCGAAACCGTTGAGCACCACGTTGGCGCCCTGGCGGGCCAGGGCCTTGGCGATACCCAGGCCGATGCCGCTGGTGGAGCCGGTGACGAGGGCGGTTTTGCCTTTGAGCATGTAAGGTACTCCGAATGAAATATGAATTAGGATGAAGGCAACGCCGGGGCCAGGTGGCCTGGCTGGCGTTGGATTGAACGCGGGCATTATCAAGTGCCGCTACCGGATTTCGCACCCATGATAGAACCTACGCTGAACTACGTACTGTGCCCTGGCCCCGGGGCCGCTGCGGTGCCTGCCGGTCAAGACCCTGTTGCCGCCAGGCCTGTCACAGGCCCGCAGCACCGCATGGCGTATTGGGAGTGGAACGCCACGGGCAACCCGGCCCACCCGCACGTCATCGTCTGCGTGCACGGCCTGTCGCGCCAGGGGCGCGATTTCGACGTGCTGGCCCGCGAGCTGAGTCGCCATGCCCGCGTGGTCTGCCCCGACGTGGTGGGCCGCGGCCAGAGCGAATGGCTGGCCGACCCCATGGGCTACCAGATTCCCCAGTACGGTGCCGACATGGTGGCCCTGCTGGCCCAGTTGCACCAGCAGGCGCCCATCGCCACCCTGGACTGGGTGGGCACCAGCATGGGCGGGCTGATCGGCATGGGCATCACCGGCCAGCCCGACCTGCCGTTGCCCGCACCGGTGCGCCGGCTGGTGCTCAACGACGTGGGCCCGGTGATCCAGTGGCAGGCGCTGCAGCGCATCGGCCAGTACCTGGGGTTTCTGGCCAAGTTCGAATCCCTGCAGCAGGCGGCCGATGCCATGTGGGCCATCTCCACCAGCTTTGGCCCGCACACGCCGGCCCAGTGGCTGGAGCTGTCGCGCGCCATGGTGCGCCCCCTGCCCGAAGGCGGGGTCACTTTGCACTACGACCCGGCCATTGCCGTGCCGTTTCGCACCGTGACCCAAGAGACTGCCGCCGCGGGCGAGGCCTTTTTGTGGCAGCTGTACGACCAGATCCGTGCGCGCACGCTGCTGCTGCGCGGCGCACAGTCGGACCTGCTCTCGCACGAGACGGCGCAGGCCATGGCCGCGCGCGGCCCGCGTGCGCAGTTGGTGGAGTTTGCCGGTGTGGGCCATGCGCCCACCCTGGTGGCGCCTGACCAGGTGGCTGCCGTGCGTGACTTCCTTCTGGCGGGAGAGGGTGCCCCCGCCGCATGAAGACGCTTGCCCCGCCCCCCGGCCCGCCGCTGAACACGGCCGAGGCCGTGCCCCAGCTGATTGCGGCCACGGCCCATACCTTGCCCGAACAGGTGAACGCCCTGGCCCGGGCCCGTGCCTTTGCCGAGCCGCTGATCGCCAGCGAAGCGCTGGACTCCGGCGAGAACACCCTGGCCCACGCCGACGCCGTGGCCGCCATCCTCAAGAGCATTGGCGGGTCCGAGGCCATGCAGGCCGCCAGCTACCTGGTGTACTCGTGCGTGCACCTGAACAAGCCCGAAGAGGTCATCACCAAGGCCTTTGGTGCCAACTTCGCGGCGCTGGCGGTGGAGACCACCAAGCTCGTGCGCGTGCAGCAGCAGGCGCGCGGTGCCCAGGCGCTGGACGACCCCGCCCTGCAGACCGAGAACGTGCGCAAGATGCTGCTGGCCTTCTCGCGCGACTTGCGCGTGGTCATGCTGCGCCTGGCCTCGCGGCTGCAGACGCTGCGCTTTCACGCGGCCACCAAGCTGCCCATGTCGCCCAGCCTGGCGCGCGAGTCGCTGCAGGTGTTTGCACAACTGGCCAACCGCCTGGGCATCTGGCAGGTGAAGTGGGAGCTGGAGGACCTGTCCTTCCGCTTCCTGGAGCCCGACACCTACAAGGAGGTGGCGCGCCTGCTCGACGAAAAGCGCGGCGAGCGCGAGGTCTACATGGAGCAGCTGCGCGCGCGGCTCGAATCGGACCTGCGCGCGCGCAGCATCAGCGCCAGCGTGCAGGGCCGGCCCAAGCACATCTACAGCATCGTCAAGAAGATGCGCGGCAAGTCGCTCAACTTTGACCAGGTGTACGACATCCGCGCGCTGCGCGTGGTGGTGCCCACGGTGAAGGACTGCTATGCCGCGCTCAGCTGGGTGCACCAGCGCTTTGCGCCCATCGTCGAGGAGTTCGACGACTACATCGCCAAGCCCAAGGCCAATGGCTACCAATCGCTGCACACCATCGTGCGCGACGACCACAACGGCAAGCCCATCGAGATCCAGATCCGCACCCAGGCCATGCACGAGCATGCCGAGCACGGCGTGGCCGCGCACTGGGCCTACAAGGAGGCGGGCGCCAAGGGCTATGTGGGCGTGTCGGCCACGGGCGAGTACGACGCCAAGATCGCCGTGCTGCGCCAACTGCTGGCGTGGGAGCGCGACCTGGCCGGCGCCGCGCAAAAGAGCAATGGCCTTTTCGAAGACCGCATCTACGTGTTGACGCCCGAGGCCGCCGTGGTGGACCTGCCCCAGGGCGCCACCCCCGTGGACTTTGCCTACAGCGTGCACACCAACCTGGGCCACCGCTGCCGCGGTGCCAAGGTCGACGGCGTCATGGTGCCGCTGAACACCGCGCTGCAGAATGGCCAGACGGTGGAGATCGTCACCGTGAAGGAGGGCCGGCCCTCGCGCGACTGGCTCAACGCCGAGCTGGGCTACCTCACCAGCCACCGCGCCAAGGCCAAGGTGCGCGCCTGGTTCAATGCCCAGGCCACGCACGAAACCGTGGCCCGCGGCCGCGAGGCCGTGGAGCGCCTGCTGCAGCGTGAGGGCAAGACGGCCGTCAAGCTCGACGACCTGGCCGTGCAGCTCGGGTTCAAGTCGGCCGACGCGCTGTTCGAGGTAGTGGGCAAGGACGAGTTCTCGCTGCGCAACATCGAGACCGTGCTGCGCCCGGCCGAGCCGCCGCCGAGCAGCGACGACTACCTGCTGCTGAAAAAGCCGCGTGGCAATGAATCATCGAGCCCCAAGGGCGGCGTGCTGGTGGTGGGCATCGATTCGCTCATGACCCAGCTGGCCAAGTGCTGCAAGCCCGCGCCGCCAGACGACATCCGCGGCTTTGTCACGCGCGGCAAGGGCGTGAGCGTGCACCGCTCGGACTGCAGCAATTTCCGCGAAATGGCCGCGCGCAACGGCGAGCGCGTGATCGACGTGGACTGGGGCCTGCCCAAGGCATCGGCGGCCGACAAGCCCGCCGTCTACCCCGTGGACGTGGCGGTGGAAGCCGCCGACCGCCAGGGCCTGCTGCGCGATATTTCCGAGGTCTTCGCGCGCGAGAAAACCAACGTCATCGGCGTGCAGACCCAGTCCGTCAAGGGCACGGCGTGGATGACCTTCACGGTGGAAGTGGCCGACTCGGGTCGGCTCAACAAGGTGCTGGGCATCGTGGCGGGCGTGCAGGGGGTGCGCTCGGCACGGCGGCGGTAAAAACCACCGCTACGGTGCCGGGGCCTGCCGGTACTCGCCCCGGTGCTTCATGAACCGGTGGTACGACATGCGCAGGTGCAGTTGCATCACCTGGCGCGCCAGCTCGCCATCTCGGGCGCGCACGGCGATCACCAGGTCGCGGTGGTGGTGCACGCTCTGCACCAGCTCTTCAGGCGTGTAGATGTAGAACGAGCGCTTGATGATCGGCATGTCGATCATGGTCGCCATCATGGATTTGAGGCGCGGCGACCCCGAGGCCTCGATCAGCGCGTGGTGAAAATCCCGGTTGGCCGACTGCACCTCGCCAATGCCGTCCGGGCCCGCTGCAATGCCGGCCTCCATGCGCTGGTTGCTGGCCTCCAGCTCGTCGGCCAGCCCTTCGGCCCCGCGCGTGGCCGCGAGGAAGGAGGCGTATGGCTCCAGCAGCATGCGCAGTTGGAAGGTCTCTTCCACATCCCAGTCGCTCCACTCCGACACGCGGATGCCCTGGCCAGCGCCATCCGTGGCCAGGCCGTCTTCCACCAGTCGGTGCAGCGCGTTGCGCACCGGTGTGCGGCTCAGGCCCAGGTCGCGTGCGATGGGCTCCTCCTTGAGCTGCTCGCCCGGGCGGTAGTGGCCGCCGATGAGCCGCTGGCGCAGAACCTCATACGCCTTGTCTTTCACGTTTTGCACTGTTTTTGCACCAGGGTGGGGTGTGGATGGGTGTGCTGATTCTAGAGGACAGACCTGGGAACGGATTGCTTGGACTGGTGGCTGCTAAAAATACAAATAAAGTGCAAAGTAGGTCTGAGATACGGGAAATCCCTGTGATCGTTTGGCGGGTTGGATTCGTAAACTGCCATCAATGTTTTAAATTTGTACTTTTATGAAATTCGCAATCCTGGGTGGTGGAATGGTCGGCGCCTGCTACATGCAGGCCTTGCTGGAGCAGGGGCACAGCCTGCTCGGCCTGTGCGACCTGCAGCCGAATGCGGCAGTGGTGCAGGCGGTGCATGCCGCAGGCGGGCAGGTGCACACCGTGCCTGGTGCCTGGCTGGCGGGTGCTGATGTGGTGCTGAGCGCGGTGTTCGGCACCGTGGCGCGCAGTCTGTTCGAGGCCAGCCTGCCGCACCTGAAAGAGGGCGCGGTGTATGTGGACATGACCACGGCCGACCCGCAGGAGATGCGCGCATGCGGCGAACTGGCCCGGCGCGGCGCACAGGGCAGGGCGGTGCACTTCGTGGACGTGGCCATCACCGGCGCCGTGAACCTGGGCGGTAAGAAAACGCCGCTGCTCGTGGCGGGTGGCAAGGCCGGTTTTGTACAGGAATTGTTCCTGCCCTTCGGCGGATCGGTCCGCGCGGTGGGCGAACAGCCGGGCGATGCCGCCGCGCTCAAGCTCCTGCGCAGCATCTACACCAAGGGCATGGAAGCCCTGGCGGTGGAATGCCTGGTCACCGCCGAGCGGATGGGCCTGCGCGAGCCGCTGTATGCCGTGCTGCAGGACATCGACGAGACCCCTTTGCGCACGCTGATGGAGTCCATGGTGCGCACGCACATCCCGCACTCGGCACGCCGCCAGAGCGAGGTGGCCGAGGCCCAGCAGCAGATGGTGCGCAACGGCCTGGCGCCGGTGGTGTCGCCTGCCGTCGAGGCGCTGTTCGCCGCCACGGCGCAGGCGCAAGCCGCACAGCCCTTCACCGGCACAACCACCGATGAGGCCATCGCCTGGCTGGGTACCCGCGTGCTCGCCAACCGTCCCTGATTTGCGCGCCGGCGCCAACCGAAACCACCGTAGGAGACACCTCAATGACTTTGACACGACGTACCCTGGCATTTGGCTGCCTGCTGGCCCTGGCTGCGGCAGCACCCGCGCACGCCCAGGGCACCTACCCGCAACGGCCCGTCAAGTTCATCGTGCCGTTCCCGGCGGGTGGGGGCACCGACAACCTCACCCGGCTGGTCGGCACCAAGCTCACCGATGCCTACGGCTGGGCCATCGTGGTGGAGAACAAGCCCGGCGCCGGCGGCAACCTGGCGCTGGACCAGACGGCCAAGGCCCCCGCCGACGGCCTGACCCTGGTGATGGCGCAGACCGACAACGTGGTGCTCAACCCGCTGCTGTACTCCAAGCTCACCTACAACCCCGACAAGGACCTGCGTGCCGTGGCCCTGGTGGCCGCCGGCCCGGCCGTGCTGGTGGTGAATGCCGACTCGCCCTACAAGACGCTGGACGACATCATCCAGGCCGCCAAGAAGGACCCCGGGCGCCTGAGCTTTGCCACGCCGGGCACTGGCACCATCTCGCACATCATCAGCGAGGCCTGGCAGAAAAGCTCCGGCGTGAAGTTCACACACGTGCCGTTCCGCGGCATGGCGCAGGCCATGCCCGACCTGCTGGGCGGGCGCATCGACATGTACATGGGCTCCATCCCCACGCTGCTGTCGCACATCCAGTCGGGCAAGGTGCGCGCCATCGGCGTGACCACGGCGCGCCGCTCCAAGCTGCTGCCCGACGTGCCCACCTACACCGAGTCCGGCATCAAGGGCGTGGAACTGGCCAGCGTGTGGGGCGTGATGGCCCCGGCCGGCACGCCCGACGCCATCGTCAAACAGCTCAACGAGGCCATCAACAAGGTGGTGAACGCACCCGAAACGGCCAGGAAGATCGCCGACTCCGGCGCCGAGCTCATCACCGGCACGCCGGACGATATGGCCAAGCTGTATGCCAGCGACCGCGCGCGCCTGGCTCCCATCGTCAAAAGCTCGGGCACCACGCTCGACTGAACGATTCCTTTTCATTCCTGTTCTTGAGAGACGCACCATGATCGGCTGCCAAATTTTGAAACGACAACGCGCCGTGGGCCTGGAACTGGCCCGGCAATTCCTCGACGTGCCGGTGGCCAACGTCAGCGACTGCATGTCGCGCATGACGGCTGGGGGCGCCCGCCTGCGCCCCATGCACGACGGCACCGCCATGGCCGGCCCTGCCTTCACCATCAAGACC
>NZ_JBKDTZ010000216.1:0-19155 GCF_046339755.1 Acidovorax sp.
AATCTGTTCGACTTCGGAATCATGAAGACCTCGGTGATCTCCGAAGCCTTTCGCCAGCGCTACCTGAGCCGGCCCGGGGCCGAAGGCGTCTTCGAGGCGCGCGCCGTGGTGTTCGATGGTGCCGACGATTACCACGCGCGCATCAACGACCCGGCGCTGGGCATCGACGAGGGTTGCATCCTGGTGATGCGCGGCGCCGGACCCATCGGCTGGCCGGGCTCGGCCGAGGTGGTCAACATGCAGCCGCCCGACGCCCTGATCCGGCGGGGCATCACCACCCTGCCCACCCTGGGCGATGGCCGCCAGTCGGGCACGGCCGACAGCCCCTCGATCCTCAACGCCTCGCCCGAGAGCGCGGTGGGCGGCGGCCTGTGCTGGCTGCAGAGCGGCGACACCATCCGCATCGACCTTGGAGCAGGCCGCTGCGATGCGCTGGTGGCGCCCGAAGAGATCGCACGCCGCCGCCGCGAGCTGCCCGCGCCCCCGGTACCCCGCAGCCAGTCGCCCTGGGAGGCGCTGTACCGCGAGAAGACCGGCCAGTTGGCCGATGGCGCGACGCTGGACTTTGCCCTCGACTACCGCCGCATCGCCGAGAACACGCCGCGCCACAACCACTGAGCCAGCCCTGCAGGCTGGTCAGCACCCATTTCGAACCTTCAAGGATTTTCCGATGAGTGACACAACAGCGGCCACGGTGGCCGGTGCGCAGACGCACGCCCAGATCCTGCCCCACGATGGCCTGGCCGGCACCCTGGTGGGCCGCGCATGGGTGGGCGGCAGCCCCCCGGGGCCTGCCGTGGTGGCACTGCGCGCCGACGGCGTCTACGACCTGAGCCAACGCTACCCCACCATGAGCACCCTGCTGGACATGGCCGACCCCGCCGAGGCGGCGCGGGCCACCCCGGGCCAGTACCTGTGCAGCGTGCCCGACCTGCTGGCCAACAGCCAGCTCGGCCAACGTGACACGGCACGCCCCTGGCTCCTGGCCCCGTGCGACCTGCAGGTGGTGAAGGCGGCGGGCGTGACCTTTGCGGCAAGCCTGATCGAGCGGGTGATCGAAGAGCAGGCACGGGGCGACGCCAGCCGCGCCCAGGGCCTGCGCAGCCAGGTGGTCGGCCTGATCGGCGACAGCCTGGCCGACATCCGGCCCGGCTCGGACCAGGCCATGGCCCTGAAGGCCCTGCTGCAGCAACAAGGCCTGTGGTCGCAGTACCTCGAAGTGGGCATAGGCCCCGATGCCGAGGTCTTCACCAAGGCCCCGGTGCTGGCCTCGGTGGGCACGGGCGAAGCCATCGGCATCCGCGCCGACTCGGCCTGGAACAACCCCGAGCCCGAGGTGGTGCTGGCAGTCAACAGCCGGGGCGAGATCGTGGGCGCGGCCCTAGGCAACGACGTCAACCTGCGCGACATCGAGGGCCGCAGCGCGCTGCTGCTGGGCAAGGCCAAGGACAACAACGCCTCCTGCGCCATCGGCCCGTTCATCCGCCTGTTCGATGCCAGCTTCGGCCTGGACCAGGTGCGCAGCGAGACCGTGCACCTGCGCGTGGCGGGGGCAGACGGCTTCGCGCTACGCGGCATCAACACCATGGCCAGCATCAGCCGCGACCCGGCCGATCTGGTGGCCCAGACCCTGGCGGCGCACCAGTACCCCGATGGCTTCATGCTGTTCCTGGGCACCCTGTTCGCCCCCATTGAGGACCGCGACCAGCCCGGCGGCGGCTTCACCCACCACCTGGGCGACGTGGTCACCATCCAAAGCGCGTGGCTCGGCGCCCTGCACAACACCGTGACCCACAGCGAGACGGCACCACCGTGGCGCTTCGGGATCCGGGCCTTCATCGCCAATCTGGCGGCGCGCGGACTGCTGCACGAAGCGCAACTCTGACGACCAGCCAACAGGGAGCCAAGCATGCTCGACAGCTTCATCGACCGCTGCGTGCGGGCCATCAACCTGCTCATCGCGCTGGCGCTTGCCGTGATGGTGGTGCTGGTCTTCGGCAACGTGGTGCTGCGCTACGTCTTCAACTCCGGCATCACGGTCAGTGAAGAGTTGTCGCGCTGGCTGTTCATCTGGATCACCTTCCTGGGTGCGGTGGCGGCCCTCAAGGAAAACGCCCACCTGGGCACGGACATGCTGGTGTCCCGGCTGCCCGTGAAGGGCAAGAAGGTCTGCATGGTGCTCGGACAGGTGCTGATGCTCTACCTCACCTGGCTCTTCCTGGCCGGCAGCTACAAGCAGATGCTCATCAACTGGGACGTGGAGGCCCCGGTCACCGGGGCCTCGATGGCCTTCTTCTACGCCTCGGGCGTGGTGTTCTCGGTCTGCGCCGGCTTTTTGCTGGCGCTGCAGCTCGTGCGCGTGCTGACCGGCGCGGTCCGAGAGGAGGAGCTGGTGATGGTCAAGGAATCCGAGGAACAGGCCGAGCTCGAAGCCCTGCAGGCCGAGCTCGCGCGCGAGGACGCCGCCGCCAGGAAGCAGGAGGCACGACCATGACCGTGCTGATCTTCCTGGGTGGCCTGCTGGGCGCCATGGCCCTGGGCATTCCCATCGCCTACGCGCTGCTGGCGGCGGGCGTGGGCCTGATGTGGCACCTGGACCTGTTCGATGCCCAGATCCTGGCGCAGAACTTCATCAACGGCGCGGACAGCTTTCCGCTGCTGGCCGTGCCCTTCTTCATGCTGGCCGGCGAGATCATGAACGTGGGCGGCCTGTCGCAACGCATCGTGAACTTCGCGCTGGCCCTGGTAGGGCACGTCAAGGGCGGCCTGGGCTACGTGGTGATCCTGGCAGCGTGCCTGCTGTCCTCACTGTCGGGCTCGGCCGTGGCCGACGCTGCGGCCTTGACCGCGCTGCTGCTGCCCATGATGGTCAAGGCCGGGCACAAGAAGGAGGTGTCGGGCGGGTTGATCGCGGCCTCGGGTGTCATCGGCCCCATCATTCCGCCGAGCATCGGCTTCGTGAGCTTCGGTGTGGCGGCCAATGTGTCGATCAGCAAGCTGTTCATCGCCGGCATCTTTCCGGGCATCATGATCGGCCTGGGCCTGGCTGTCACTTGGTGGTGGGTGGGACGCAAGGAGGTGCTGGCCCTGCCCGAGAAAAAGAGCACCGCCGAGCTCTGGCGCGCCGCTCGCGAATCGGTCTGGGCCCTGACGCTGCCGGTGTTCATCCTGGTGGGGCTGCGCATGGGGGTCTTCACGCCCACCGAGGCCGCCGTGGTGGCGGCCGTGTACTCGCTGTTCGTGGCCAGCGTCATCTACCGCGAGCTGCCGCTGTCCGCACTGCTGCCGATCTTCACCACCGCCGCCAAGACCACCGCCGTGGTGATGTTCCTCGTGGCCGCGGCCATGGTGTCGTCGTGGCTGATCACGGTGGCCAACCTGCCGGCCCAGATGGTCGAGCTGCTCAAGCCCCTCATGGGCAACCAGACCCTGCTGTTGATCGCCATCATGGTGCTGGTGATGCTGGTGGGCACCGCCATGGACATGACGCCCACCATCCTGATCCTGACACCGGTGCTGATGCCTGTGGTCAAGGCGGCGGGGATCGACCCGGTCTACTTCGGCGTGCTGTTCATCATCAACAACTCCATCGGCCTGGTCACCCCGCCGGTGGGCACCATCCTGAACGTGGTGGCCGGCGTGGGGCGCATGAAGATGGACGAGGTGACACGCGGCGTGCTGCCCTTCATGGCGGCCGAGTTCGCGGTGATGTTCATCATGGTGCTGTTTCCGCAGACGGTGCTGGCGCCGCTGCGATGGCTTACGGGCTGACCCGCAGGCGCGTGGTCCGGGGCAGGAGATCGCCAGATTTTTCTGGATCGGGAGCGGCTTTTGGCGTGCAATCTCTTCTTCTGCCGCAGCCAACCCACCTGGAGATATGCGCCATGCCCGATTTCTACATGCCCCTGTCCGGCCCCGTGAACCAGGCTTTCCAGTACTGGACGAAGATGACGATGGGCCAGGTGGGCCTCATCAACATCAACATGGGCAAATCCTCGGACCCCGCGCTGGAGCAGAAGATCATCGAAGACGTGGGCAGCTATGGCCGCCAGATCGGCCAGTTGAGCGATGCGCTCATGGCCGTGCTGCAGCACATGAAGACCGAGTCCTGGGACCCCGAGTGCAAGGAGGCCGTGGAGAAGTTCAAGCTGCAGGCGAAGGAGGTGGCGAAGCTCAAGGAGCGCCATGAGCGCGCCAGCCGGTAGGCCCTATGCGGGCGCCAATTCGGGCAGCCGGTACACCAGCACCTTGAGCGAGCGCTCCTCGGACACATCGGAAAACACCGTCGGCTTGGCCACGCGTTCCACGAACTCCAGCTCGGGCGCAATCTCGCGCATCTGGTCCTTGAGAAATGCCGTGTCCAGCTCGGGTGCATTCAGGCACAGCAGGGCATGGCCGCCCGGGGCCAGCAGGTCGGCCAGGCGGCGCATGAGGCGGGCATAGTCCTTGGTGGCCACGAAGCTGCCGCGCTGGAAGCTGGGCGGATCCACGATCACCAGGCCGTAGGGTCCGCCACGCGTGATCTTGCCCCAGGTGGAGAAGATGTCGTGCGCGAGGAAGCTCGCGCCGGTGGTGATGCCGTTGAGCTGGTGGTTCTGCTGGCCGATGGCGATGGCGCCCTGCGCCATGTCCACGTTGACCACCTGTTTGGCGCCCGCCTGCAGGGCCACCACCGAGAAGGCGCAGGTGTAGGCAAACAGATTGAGCACCTTGAGGCCGTAGCGGTCGGTGCTGCGCGCCGCCGCGTAGTCGCGCACCCAGCGGCGGCCCTCGGCCATGTCGAGGAACAGGCCATGGTTCTGGCCGCGGGCCACGTGCACCCGGTAGCGCGCGCCCTGCTCGGTCACCACATGCGGGTCGGGCACGCTGCCGGCCATCAGCCGGGTCTCGCTGCGGCCCTCGTGCCGGGTCTGGAAGACCCAGTTCAGCGGCACGCCGGGGTGCAGTTGCTCCCAGCGCACGCTCAAGGCGGAGCCGACGGTGACCAGTTCCTCTTCGGCCACGGGCTGGAAGCTGGTGAGCACCCAGACGGGCGGAAACACGTCCAGCACCCAGTGCTCGCAGCCCGGGTACAGGCCGCCGCGGCCATGGAAGATGCGCTGGGCGTCGGTGGGCAGGGGAGCCATCGTGGCAATGGCGTTCAACAGGGCTTGCATGGGGAGGGAGTGGGTACGAAGTCTGAAAAGGAAGCAGGGAGCACATGCAGCCGGCAACCTGGAGTGTATGCACGCCGCATCCGCGACTTTGTTCACGACAGGGCTGCCGCATGCGCGCCCATGCCTGGCGGAGGGCAGGAAGATGGTGGTTCCGTACCCAGGCGGCAACGATGAGCGCCTGCGCTCGCGTCGTACCTTGCCGCGCAAGTCTCTGCCGGAGAAGCCTTTGCCACCCGCCTTAGCCCGCCAGGCCCGCCTCGAACCGCGCCAGCAATGGGTTGTTGCCTGCGCCTTGCTGCCCGTTCTGGCGGTCTGGCAAGCCAATGGCGTGTACCTGCCCGCACTCGCCCAGAAGGGGGCGCACCTGTTCTGGATGGCGGATCTGTGCCAATGGGTGGTCCTGCCCATGGCATTGCTGGGTCTGCTGGCACACACGGTCTCGCTGCGCCCCAGCGACTATGGCCTCGGCATACCGGGCACGGGTTGGCGAACCCTGGCCTGGCAGGCAGCGGCGGTCTTCGTGACCGCTGGGCTGGCATTTCTGGTGGCGCGCAACCTGGCCTGGGTGGTACTGCGGCCACCGGCAAGCTTATGGCCATTGGCGCAGATGTTTCCGGGTGGAAGGGCCGGCGCAGCCGTGCGCACCTATGCGGCCTTGAGTACGGGGCTGGTGGAGAGCATCTTCTTCATCGGGCTGCCCTGGCTGCTGTACCGCAGCGCCCGCGCAAAGCCCTCCCGGAGATGGTTCACGCTGCTCGTGTCGGCCATCTTCGCGTTAGCCCACTGGGAGCAAGGCAGCCACCTTGTCGCCGCCGCATTCTTCGCCCACCTGGTGCTGTGCGCCTGGTTCTTTCACTGGAGAACGCTGTGGCCGGTGGTGTTCGGCCACAGCCTGGTGGACCTGGCGGGCTTTGCCTGACTGACCCCAGATCCCGTGGAATGACATGTCCGCAAATTAGTGCCGTAAACCATAGGCCGCTCTGCCGCGAACGCCCTTCAGTGCAGCAGACCCTGTCAAATGACACCACGACTACAGGCTTGACGAAGACAATTTCCGGGTCATATCGAACGGCGGGTCTGCGAGCGAGGCTGTGATGTTTTGCTGCACATGTCCAGGTTCATTCCACCGCCAGTCGGGCCGCTTCGAGGCTCGAATCAAAAACCATCGAACGGGGCCACGCAGGCCAGGCAGAGCCCAGACTTGTGCTGTTGGGGTCTCCGTCGTGTGCGAAGCTGCCGATGCCTTGGATCATCTTTGCTGACAAGTCGAGCCGGCCAGCCTTGTTCGCCCGATTGAACGAGATGTTCGAATAGAGCGATGGCCCGAAATTGCCGAAGATGAACGGCAGGTCAAAGCTGTGTGCCGCGCCATAGACTTTGTCAAAAGGTGGCGGCAGTTCATCCCAGTCAAAACGGTAGTGCCAAACATCGGGTTGGCGAGACTTGAGCGCATTCAGCACATCGTCCCGAAATGCAAAGAACCAGTGGCGGTCAAGCTCCGCTATGCGCGCGTTCAGCCCTGTCGTCGGTGCGTCCACCGGCAGGTATTGCGCAGGCACCCAGTCCTCGATGCGGCTGGCGGTTGGGGCGTCGGGCTGGTAGCCATGGACCAGCTTGAACACCGCGGCGTCATCGAGCAGGCGGCCGCTGGTGCCGCCAAAGGCCGGTCGAGTTGCCAGTAGAGCGGGAAAAAGTTTGCTTTCGTCGCGCGTATTCCCCGCCAACACCGGCACCTTGACGTAACGGCCAGCGCGGATTGCCGCGATCGGATCCTCAGGCACGACGTATCCGTCGGGGATCGGGTTGGCAGCCGACAATCCCAGCGGTGCAAGCCGCCTGAGCACGATGGTCAAGATGGCGTCGGGTGATAGCCCGCGCAGGTAGGCGGCCAGCTGCTGGGGCGTGCGCGATGCAATGTATGCCTCTGCTGCAGGCCGATCAGCGACGGCACCGTCGGCCACGAGGGAATGAGTCAGCAAGGCATTGCCTCGCGTCGCCCATACGCTGCGGGGCAGGATGGTCGCGAAGGAGCCCGGTGGAAGCGTGGCGGCCGATGAAATACCGCCGCTGAGCGCCACCAACCGGTGAAACAGGGGCGAAGGCCTGGAGACCACCATGGGCGAGGTAAGCAGCGCATACACGTTGACCGCCCCAGCGGACTCACCCATCAACGTGACCCGGCCAGGGTCGCCGCCAAAGGCGCCGATATTGCGCTGGACAAATTCCAGCGACTTCACGATGTCGAGCAGCGCGAAGTTGCCCGAGTCGGTCGCAGCGTCACCCGTCTTCAAGGGTGCAAGCTCCAGAAAACCGAACACGCCAAGCCGGTAGGCGACCGATACCACGACCGAGCCGGTAGCGTTTGCCAGCGCGGCGCCGTCGTACACCGGGTCCGCGGTGTAGCCGGTGATATTGCTGCCGCCGTGGACCCAGACGATGACGGGCCTCGGGGTCGTGGCGGAAGCGGTGGGCGCCCAGATGTTGAGGTAGAGGCAGTCCTCCGAGCCCAATGTCTGTCCCAGCGTGCTGCCGATGGTGGCGTCGTACCGATTGTTCAGGCCCGGCCCATACAGCCGGCCGGGCTGCACGCATGCGGTCGCAAACGAGGTCGCCGCACGTGGCTGCGTCCATGCGGGCGGATCCTCAGGCGCTCTCCAGCGGCGCTGCCCCACTGGCGCGGCCGCATAGGGAATGCCTTTCCAGCTGTAGACGCCGCCAACCGATGCGTCTTTGGCGCCAACCACCGGACCAAATGCCGTGGGTCGCTGTAGGCCCGTGTTCACGGCGGGCTTGTGGGTGCAGGCGTTGAGCATCACCAGTGCGCCGATGGCGAAAGCCCAGCAAGTCGAGGAGGATTTCATCGTGCGCTCAGTCGATCTTGATGTTGGCATCGCGGATCACATTGGTCCACTTGCGTGTCTGGTCGTCGATGTATGTCGCAAACTTGGCTCCGGGCGCGCCGCTGGCCTCCAGACCCATGTCGAGCAGCTTCTGTTTGATGGTGGAGTCGTCCAGTGCCCGCAAGATGGCGGCTTGCAGCTTCGCCACAACCTCTTTGGGCGTGGCGGAGGGCACCATAAAGCCGTACCAACCGGACGCGACCACCCCCGGAAAGCCCTGTTCGCGAATCGTAGGTGCGGCCGGATATAGCGCACTGCGTTTTTCGGAGGCCACGCCCAGCACCCGCAGCTTGCCGGCCGCGATGTGGGGCAACGCCGAACTGATCGCCGTCAGGGTGGCATCGAGGCGCCCCCCCAATAACTCGGAGTAGGCGACGGAATCGCCTTTCATGTGGACGTTGATGCCCTCCATGCCGGCTTCACGCAACAGCAGTTCGCCAGCCAGGTGGGGCTGCGACCCTGCGCCAGGCGTGCCGATGTTGATGCCCCCAGGGCGGGTTTTGGAAAACGCGACCAGATCGCGCACGCTTTTGATTTCAGTCTGCGCATTGACGATCAGGAACAAGGGCGCGTGCATGGCCATCGCGATGGGGCGCAACTGCTCGCGCTGGTAGCTCAGGCCCTTTCCGTAAAGCGCTTCGGCCGTCGCATAGGGCGCCGCCACGTAGAGCACGGTATAGCCATCGGCGGGCGCGCGCGCCACGAACTCGGTCCCGAGCCGAGTGCCCGCCCCGGGCTTGTTCTCGACGACGAACTGCTGTCCCAAGACCTTGGCAAGGTACTCGCCCAGCACACGGGCCGAGAGGTCACTGGCCCCACCCGCCGCGTAAGGCGAGATCAACTTGACCGGCCGCGTGGGCCAGTCCGCCTGTGCATGCGCCAGCAGGCCGGTGCCCGACGCCAAGCCGGCGGCCATCGTGACGAGCACGGTGCGGCGCTGGAGCCGCGTTGATGCAAGGGTGTTCAACGCCCGATGGTGCAAGGTCATGTCTGTCTCCTGTTGTGATTGTGTCGAAGGGCGGCCGTGCTACAGACGGCGCAAGGGCGGGTAGGGAAACCGGAACTCGAGATGCCGACGCCTGGGCTGATAGAGACGGAGAACAAGGAAGAACTCGTCTCCGGGTGGGGCGGGCAGCCAGTTGTGCGCCGGGCCCGGATCCTCGGCCTGAACCCGGATGGAAAGGCCTCCGTCCGCCCCCCTCAGCAGACCAGGCAGGCGATCGCCGACCGAGTAACGGTGCGCCGGGTTGGCCACCAGCAGGCAGTCGCTTCGCCGGTACAGCGTGAGCGACCAGAAGGCGTCCACCTCCGGCACAGCGCCTGGCTCGAAGTGCAGCTCATAGGCGTGCGACCCGTTGAGTAGCGCGCCGTCGGCGTCCACCTCGGCCGTGGGGTACATGGCCTCCTCGATGCCCAGTGCACCAATGAAGTTGCGCGCGACTCGCGCTCGCATCGCTATGTCTGCGCCCCAGTGCGTGCGCACCGCGACGGGCAGCGCCCAGCCCTGCCCCAGTGCGTGTGGCTGGGCCTTCTGGCGAAGCTCCTCGTACACCAGCGGCAATGCGTGCGCAAGAGCTCCGTAATCCACTGGCCAACACAGGCTCTCCCCTGTCGGCACCGGGTTGCGGGCCAGGGCCTCGTTGACCATGGCACGGTAGAGCGCAGCATCCGGCGCATGCCCTGCGCGGCCATCGAAACGCGTGTCCACCCGAAAGGCCGCCTCCGCGCCGTCCAGCCGGTGCGTGGAGATGCCGCGTTGCAGCGCGGCAGCCTGCTCCAGGTCACCCAGACGATCGTCCACAAGGAGGCGTCCGATCACCCAGACATCCTCGCCCGGCGCGGCGATCACGTTGTCCACGCCATCGGGCACCGGGCCCTGCCACGCGGGCCCATGAACCAGCGTGCGCTGACGCCGGTTTCCGGTGGTACGGCGCCCAACGTAGGCAAACGGGTTGGTCCATGCGTCGAGCAATCCCAAAGTCCAGTAACGCTCACCCATGTCTGGGGTGTCAATGAGCACGGGCCCTCGGGACAGATCCAGCCACGCATTGCTGAAGACCGTGTCATTGTTGGGACTGACCACTTCACGGTCTTCTGGTCCGATTCGGCGGTGGGTATGGGTGAAATGGTTGACCCAGCGCATGTGCGAGGCCCGGTCGTCGCTCGCGAAACCCAGAACGGGATGGCGCCGCGCCGTGGTGGCAGCGCGCATGCGCATCATCTCGAACAGCGGCAGAGTCTGCTGCACCGCAGCACGTGCGTTGCCATGCGATGGCGTGTCGGTAGTGGGGAAGGCAGGGGCCATGTTCATGCCACCACCCCGGATTCACGTAACGTGGCAATGTCGTGCGCCGAGTAACCTAACTCGGCGAGCAGGTCGGCGCTGTCCGCCCCGCATTCTGGCGCCGCGGTGGGAGCGGGTCTGCGGCCAGTGCCCATGCGGTACGGAAGTCCCAGGGCCCGATACCGCCCGCCGTCGCTCGACGCGGCGTCCACGAAGATCCCGGTGGCGATCACGTCCGCGTTGGTCAGTACATCGCGGTAAGGGCGCACTGCTCCGGCAACAATCTGGTGCTGGCTGAGCATCTCGACGGCCGCGTCGCTGGTGTAGGCTGAGAGGCATTCACCCAGCACCTGGCGCAGTTCGGCACGGTGGGCAACGCGATGGTCGTTGGTGGAGAAGCGCGGGTCGTGCACCAGCTCTTCCCGGCCCAGGGCCCGGCAAAGGCGCTTCCAATGATCCTCAACGTAGGCGGACAGCACGATGTTGCCATCTCGCGTGGCCACGACATCGGCTGCGGGCGCGTTGTTGGGCTGCCCATGTCCGATCCGTGTGGGCTCTGGCCCGCCACCCAGGTACTCGCACCAGGTGGCCGCCTGAAGGTGGAGGGCTGTCTCCAGCAGCGATACCTCCAGCGTCTCGCCTACGCCGCTGCGTTCGCGTCCGTAGAGGGCTGCCAGGACGGCCTGGGCCCCCAGGTCCGCAGCAGCAGCATCGATGATCGGCACCCCCACCTTCTGCGGCGGGCGACCGGCCTCACCCGTGACGGACATGAGGCCGCTCTCCGCCTGCGCTGCAATATCGTAGCCGGGGCGTTCGCGCGACGGCCCCTCGCTGCCAAAACCCGTGATCGACAGGTAGATAACCCGAGGATGGCGAGCACGCACCCGCGAAGGGCCCAGGCCGAGCTTCTCGACTGCGCCCGGGCGCAGGTTTTGCACCACCACGTCGCATTGGGCAATGAGCCGCCAGGCAACCTCCCGGCCCGACTCGCTCTTGAGGTCCAAGGCGACGGAGCGCTTGCCCCGGTTGTAAGCCCTCACCATGGCCTCGCCATATCGCCCCACATGGCGTGCCTGATCGCCTGTGATCGGCTCGACCTTGATCACCGTGGCCCCCAAATCCGCCAGCGCCATCGCGGCGCCGGGGCCTGCAATGTATTGGCCCAGATCAATGACGGAAACACCGGACAGGGGCGCTGCGCGAGACGTTGGAATTTTTTCTCGGGAATGAGTCATGGCCGCAACGATAGTCGCGGTCAACATTCCTGAAAAATCCATAATCCTGATTGCGCGATCACTTTCAGTGATCACTACCCATTGGCGGCCATTCGCGGGGACGCTCCATGTCTTTCCAATCCGACTACCTGGTGCGGCGTCTGCGCATGCGGCATCTGCAGCTGCTGGTGGCCCTTGCCGATGCAGGCTCAATGCGCGCTGCCGCAACGCAACTGAACTTGAGCCAGCCAGCTCTGAGCAAGATGCTGGGTGAAATCGAAGCGGGCTTCGATGCCCGCCTGTTCGAGCGCACAGCGCATGGACTTGTGGCCAACGCGGCGGGGAACGCTGCGATCTACCGCGCCCGGGTCATCCTGGGCGAGCTTTCGCGCAGCAAGGATGAAGTGGATGCGATGCGAGACGGCGCAGAAGGTCTGCTGCGATTGGGCACCCTCTCCGTGACCGCCACCATGCCTCAAGCGGTCATCGAGCTACGCAGGCGATTGCCGCTCGCCAAAGTACAAGTTCAAGAAGGCAGGGTTCGCGAGCTGATCCAGCGGCTCTTGAACGGCGAACTCGACTGCGTTTTCGGCGCCGTCACACCCGAGCTGCTGACAAGCGCACAACTCTCGCTGCTGAAGCCGGAGTTGCTGGTGGATGACGAGTTGTGCGTGCTATGTGCGAAAGGGCACTCTCTTTCGCGCAAGCGCCGGTTGACCTGGGGCGATGTCCACGTTCAGCCGTGGGTCGCCCCCCCAAAGGACACGCTGGTTAGACAGGCATTGATGACCGCGTTTCTCAACGCTGGCCTGATGCCGCCAGAGCCCGCGATTGAAGTGCTCTCGTCTGTAACCCTCGGCAGTGTTTTACGCCTTGATGAGAACATGCTCGGCGCTGTGCGTTTTGAACAGGCGCGAGACGAACTGGCGCGCGGAGGCATCGTTCGTCTGCCCATCACACCGCCTGTGCCGCTTCCATCACTAGGTCTTTACACGCGGCGAGCGGCAGAAGGGCCTCCCCCGATCGTGCAGGCGTTCGCAGATGCCATCCGTTTGGTGAGCACGCGTGTCAGGGTACAGAAGCCATCAGGCTAGCCAATGGAAAAGTACAGATGATTGCGTTGCATTTATCGATGTGTCCGTGGAATCCAGCAGCTGACAGTTGACGCTTTGGGCTACTGGCAAAGACTCGCAAGGGTATTTCCTTATGTAACAAAGCGGCACGCCGGTGGTAGCCTGTATTCGTATCTTTGATCAAACATCAATGATTGCAGGCAATCCATGCATCCCAAAACCCCGGTTTCCATCAACGAAGCGGTTTACCGAATGCTGCGAGACCGTCTCATGCGCGGGGAATTCGCGGCGGGCCAGGTGCTGGGGATCGAGGAGCTGGCGCAAACGATGCATACGAGCACCATGCCCGTACGTTCTGCCCTGCAGCGCCTGGCGGAGCAGCGTGCCGTGGAACGCAACAAGAGCCGGAACATGCAGGTTCCGCTGCTCAGCATCGAACGGCTGGAAGACATACGGCGCAGCCGGCTGCTGGTGGAGGGTGCCCTCATCGAATGGGCAACGCCAAGGCTTGAGCGGGCCCAGATGGACCACCTGCGCTTGCTGGTGGACAAGATCGCGAATGCACTCGAAGAACCAGAAAAGCTGGACGAGGGCTTGACCAACAACCAGACCTTTCATTTCACCATCTACCAGGCGGCGAACTCGCCCACCATGCTGTCCATGGCGGAGAGTCTGTGGCTGCAGTCCGGCCCGTACCTGCGTGCGGCGCGCAATCTCATGCACACGGCTCCTAGGCCGGACCTGCATGAAAAGATCCTGAAAGCCATGGAACGCAGGGACGGGGTCGCAGCCCGCCTTGCAATGTGCCAGGACATCGCCTGGGCATTCGACCGCTTGAGCGAGGTGCCTCAAGCCCTTTCGCGGGCCGCATGACCCGTTCCTCCCCGACTTTCCCCACCCCACCTTGACCATGACCTCGCGTCCATCCCTGCACAAACACCGTTCAAGCGCCGTGACCGACGGTGTTGCGCGTGCTCCCCACCGGGCATTCCTGCGTGCCACCGGTTTCGATGACGCCGCATTCACACGGTCGATCATCGGCATCGTCAGCACCCAGGGCGAAAACACGCCGTGTTCCATGTCCCTCGGCCCGCAAGCGGATCGCGCGCGCCTGGGCGTGGCACGAGGCGGCGGTGTGCCGGTTTCCTTTTCGACAATCTCGGTGTCCGACGGTACCTCCATGAACCATGCCGGCATGCGGATGAGCCTGGTATCGAGGGAGGTCATTGCCGACAGCGTGGAGGTGGCGGTGAGGGCCCATGCCTACGATGGCCTGGTGGCTGTCGCGGGATGCGACAAGACCTTGCCGGGGATGATGATGGCTGTCGCGCGCCTCAACGTTCCTGCCGTGTTTCTGTACGGCGGAGCCACCTTGCCCGGCAGGGTGCGAGGCCAGCAGGCCACCATCCTCACGGCCATCGAAGCCGTCGGGGCGGTGCAGACCGGCAGCCTTTCGCCAGAAGGGCTGGCCGAGATCGAGCGCCATTGCACTCCCACCGTCGGCTCCTGCCCGGGCCAGTTCACGGCCAATACCATGGCCATGGTCGCAGAGACTCTGGGCCTGTCGCCGCTGGGCACGGCCATGATTCCGGCGGTCTACAGCGAGCGGCTGGCGATTGCGGAGCGGGCTGGCGAGACGGTGATGCACACATTGCAGCGCGGCTGGCCGCTGCCACGCGACCTGATCACCCGCAAGAGCCTGGAGAATGCCTGCGCCGCGGTGGCAGCGACGGGCGGGTCCACAAATGCTGCACTGCACATTCCCGCCATTGCGCACGAGGCGGGGATCGAATTCACGCTGGAGGATGTGGCGTCCGTGTTTCAACGCACCCCTCTGATCGCCGATCTCCAGCCAGGCGGAACCTACCTCGCGCGTGACCTGCACGAGGTGGGCGGAGTGCCCGCTGTGCTCAAGAGCCTGTTGAAGTCAGGGCACCTGCATGGGGACGTGCCGACCCTGGACGGCCGTACCCTGCAAGAGGCGCTGGTCGAAGCCCCAGACGCAGACGGCACCATCGTGCGGTCTGCCGAACAAGCCTTGCAGCCCACCGGAGGCGTCACCGTGTTGCGGGGAAACCTCAGCCCCGAAGGAGCCCTGCTGAAGGTGGCAGGCTTGCGCGCCTTGACGTTCACGGGACCGGCGAGGGTCTTCGAAAGCGAAGAAGACTGCATGAAGGCGGTGTCTGGCCGCCAATATCAGGAAGGCGACGTGCTGGTGATTCGCAATGAAGGGCCTCGCGGAGGCCCCGGCATGCGAGAAATGCTGAGCGTCACGGCCGCCTTGTATGGGCAGGGCATGGGAGAGGCCGTGGCGCTGCTGACCGATGGGCGCTTTTCCGGCGCAACCCGAGGCATGTGCATCGGCTATGCAGGCCCGGAAGCCGCAGTGGGCGGGCCCATTGCCCTGGTCCGTAACGGTGACCTGATCCACATAGATGCCACGACCGGCACCCTGGAGATGCGGGTTACCGACGAGGAGTTGGCTGCACGCAGACAACAGTGGAAACCACCACAGGCCCAGCGGCTGGGCGGGGTGCTGGAGAAGTACGCGCTGGTGGTGCGGCCAGCGCGTTTGGGCGCGGTCACGCACTCCGGGGCCATGGCCTGGCCCTACGAAGGCGAAGAAGCATGACTTCACAATCCACCGTGGGTTTCTGCGGCCTTGGGCTGATGGGTGCGGCCATGGTGTCAAGGCTTTTGAGAGCCGGGCACTGCGTGCACGTTTGGAACCGCTCCACAGAAAAGGCCCAGCCCCTGGTGCAGTTGGGCGCCGTGGCAGTCGAGAGCCCCGCAGACATGGCGAAGCATTGCGAGCTTGTCATCCTGTGCCTGACCGACGAGGCTGCGGTTTCGGACGTGGTTCTGGGCCCTCATGGTTTGCTGAAAAGCGGGGCTGTACGGGTGGTGCTGGACCATTCAAGCATCTCTCCTGAAGCTACCTCGCGCATTGCCAGCCAGGTGAAAAGCGTCGCAGACATCGATTGGCTGGATGCCCCGGTCTCCGGCGGCGTGCGCGGTGCAGACAGCGGCACACTCGCCGTCATGCTGGGCGGAGATCCCGAGGCCATGGCCAGTGCGATGCCGTACATGCAGGCTTACTCCCGCCACGTCACGCACATGGGAGGGTCCGGTGCGGGCCAGTGGGCCAAATTGTGCAACCAGACGATTGTGGCCACTGCGCTGTGCGCCATCGCCGAAGCGGTCCATCTGGCGCAGCGTGCTGGAATCGATGCTGAAAAATTGCCGCAGGCTCTTGCCGGAGGATGGGCAGACTCCGTGCTCCTGCAGACTTTTGTGCCGCGCATGCTGGCACCGCCAGACAAAAGCATCGGTTCTGTTGCCACCATGCTCAAGGACGTGGACAACATCGCGGGAGCGGCCAACACTGTCCATGCCTATGTTCCGGTGCTCGCTGCCGTGCGCCAGCGCTTTGACAACGCGCGCCGGCAGGGCTTGGCAGACCAGGATCTGTCGCAAATCCATCGCGTAGCGAGACCGGCATGAAGCTCGCAGCAAATATCGGCTTTCTCTACGCAGAGGTGCCCCTCATGGATCGCATCGACTGCGCTGCGCGAGACGGACTGGACGGAATCGAATGTCCCTTTCCTTATGACTTGCCCCCTTCCGTGCTGGCCCAGCGGCTGCGCGCAGCGGGTTTGCCGCTTGTGCTGATCAACACGCCTCAGGGGCCTGGCGGTGAGCCCGGGTTTGCCGCAGTGAACGGGCAGCAGGAGTACTTCCGGGCCGGGATCGAACAGGCGCTGGAGATGGCGCACTACACGGCCTGTGCCAGGGTTCACGTGATGGCGGGCCGACCGTGGACTGAAGGTCGGTGCGAGCAGTCGGTCCTGGCGACTTTGCAGGAGAACCTCGGTTGGGCCGAATGGCAGGCACGCAGGGCGGGGGTTGTCTTGCTGCTGGAGCCCCTGAACCGCCTGGACATGCCTGGCTACGCATACCACCGGCCGGCACAGGTGATTCAAGTGCTCGAGCACTTGAATTTGCCGAATCTGAGACTGCAGTTCGATACGTTCCATGCGGCCCGAGAGAATCTGGACGTCCTGGAGAGCCTGCTGGCCTGCGCCGCCTGGATTGCACATGTGCAGATTGCAGAGGCCCCCCATCGAACAGCACCCGATTTGAGCAGGCCCGAAACCGTGCAGACCCTGCGCGCATTGAGCACCCTGCCCTGCGGCGGGTGGCTGGGCCTTGAATTCGGATCGCCAGCAAGTGCGTCGAGCGGCATCGAGTGCCTTCAAGATTTGCGGTCGCTCTTGCTGCCACAAGCAATGGGAACAGTTGCATGAAAGTTCTTATCACAGGCGCGGACGGCTACATCGGCCGCTCACTGGCGCGCCGCCTGGCTGACCCGTCTGCCCGGTTGCGGGGGCAGCCGATCACCGCGCTGACCTTGTGCGATTTGCAGCTTCCCGAAGCGAGAACGCTGAGCGAGCGCATGCCCCAATTGCGGACCATGGAAGGCAGCATTGCGGATGCTGCGGTCATCGACGCGATAGCGCTGAATGATCCCGACATCGTTTTCCACCTGGCAAGCGTACCAAGCGGTCAGTCGGAAAAGGATTACGGCCTGGGCATTGACGTGAACCTGCTGGCGACCGTTTCGCTGCTCAACGCACTGCGTCGCAACGGCAATGGGCCGGTGGTGGTGTTTGCCAGCTCGATTGCGGTTTTTGGTGCGCCCTTGCCTGAGCGCATCGACGACGATACGCCACTTTCCCCAAGCCTGAGCTACGGGGCGCAAAAGCAGATGGCCGAGATACTCCTGGCCGATGCTACGAGGAGAGGGTTCGTGCAAGGCCGCTCGCTCAGACTGCCGGGAATCGTTGCCAGACCACCCACACCCACGGGAGCCCTGTCCGCCTTTTCCAGCGAACTCATGCGCGCGCTGGTACAGCGACAGCGCTACTGCTGCCCAGTCTCTCCCGACGCCACCTTGTGGTTGCTGTCGCTGGAGGCATGCATCGACAACCTCATCCACGCGGCGCAATGCGCGCCTGAAAGCCTGTGCGGCCACACGACCTGGAACCTACCGGCCCTTCGGCTCAGTATCCGCGATCTGGTCAGCGCCCTCGATGATCTGGATCCGGGGTGCGCAGCGCTTGTGACGTATGCGCCGGATTCAGCGCTTGAAGCGCAGTTTGGCCGGCTGCCGCCCCTGCATACCGCACGCGCGGACGCCGCCGGATTCCGACACGATGGAACCGTGGCGCGCCTGGTGCGGCGTGCGGCTGCATCCATTGGTACCCGGTCTTGATGCATCTGCGGGCGGCTCCCGCTGCCCGCGTTACCCCGCGCCTGGCGCACAAAAATGGAGACTTCAGCTATGCAGACCAACCGCCGCGATTTCCTGCAGCACAGCGCAGCCGCGCTGTCCATTCCCAGCTTGATGGGGGCCGGCCTGGCCCAGGCGCAAACCCAAGCCTCTGTGGAGGTTCTCAAGATCATCACCGGCTTTGCTGCCGGCGGTACGTCGGACACGGTCTGTCGACGCGTTGCCGACGGGCTGCGGGGCCTCTATGCACGAAGCGCCTTGGTGGAGAACCGGACGGGCGCAGGTGGCCAGATCGCCATCACGAGTGTCAAGGCATCCCCTGCGGACGGCACGGTGATGCTGCAGACGCCTGCCTCGATGCTCACTATCTACCCCCACATCTACAAGAAGCTTCAGTACGATCCCTTCAAGGACCTGGTGCCGGTCTCCATGGCCTGCACTTTCGAATTCGCGCTGGCGGTTGGACCTGCCGTTCCAGCCAGCATCACCAACGTGCCAGAGTTCCTTGCCTGGGTCAAAGCGAACCCGACGAACGCGAATTTCGGGTCGCCCGCAGCGGGATCAACGCCGCATTTCACTGCCGAGATGCTGGCCCGCGCCGGCCAGGTCTCCATGCGGCACCTGCCGTACCGAGGCACGCAGCCCGCAATCCTGGATCTCACGGGCGGACAGATCGCTTCTGTCAGCGGCCCTATCGGCGACTTTCTGCCGCATCTCGCAGGTGGACGGGTGCGCCTTATGGGAGTGTCTGGTGCAAAGCGCCGCCGTTTTGCGCCACAGACTCCGACCTTCGCCGAGCAAGGACTGAAGGACGTGGTCACCGACGAGTGGTTCGCGTTCTACATGCCCGCCGGCACGCCCTCGGACATCGTGCAGCGGGCAAATGCAGCACTGCGTACCGCGTTGGCCAAGCCGGAAGTCATCGACGGCCTTTCTGCGATGGGCCTGGAGGCCAAGTCCTCCAGTCAGGCAGAACTGCTGGACATGCAGCGCCGCGACACGGAGCGCTGGGGGCCCATCGTCAAGGCTGTGGGATTCACGGCGGACTAGGGTGTGTTGACATTCAGGCCATACAGACGATGGCGCCGACGAGACTGATGAACGAGGTAAACCGTTCGGCCAGTTTTTCGTAGCGAGTCGCTATTCGACGATAGTGCTTGATGCGACAGAAGAAGCGTTCGACGAGGTTGCGATGACGGTAAATTGCTTTGCTCCATCGAATGTGCTCGCGCCGA
>NZ_JBKDTZ010000217.1:0-7626 GCF_046339755.1 Acidovorax sp.
CCACGGTTTGACGCCACGAATCGCAGATTTGAAAGTGAACAGGAAAGTCAATGAAATCAACGATCTACCAACACCACCTCCGCGCCAGTGCTAGCTTTTCGTACCGTCACTTATTGCACTGAAAACGAGGAGACCCCGGTCTCAGACGGGTCACCGATACGGTGGATCAGGTAGGTGGTCAGCAACGGTGTGCGGCCTGCCAATGGCCTGGTGACGATTTCTGGGTGGCTGCTGGTTGATACGTGTGCCTCTGTCGAAAAGCCCAACCCGTATCCCGCTGCCACTAGCGTCACCATGAGGTCGTGACTGGCGACTCGCTCAGCCACGATGGGCTCCATGTCAGTCGCGCGAAGTACCCGGTCCAGCTGGCGACAGCAGCCCTCGCAGACCTCAGGGTCGCACAGCACCAGTGGGTAGCGCAGGACCTCGTTCAGCGGCGGTTTCTCGTAGGCCAACAAGGGGTGACGCAAAGGCATCACCACCACTATCGTGTCGCTCCATGCCGGCACAGCAGACAGAGCCTCGCCGACATCCGTCCATTGGGAAAACCCCAAGTCATACAAGTCGGATTCGAGGCCCTTGATCTGCTGCGCCAGCGGAACCTCGTATAGGCGGATTTCCGTATCTGGCTCCTCTTCACGGCAACCCGATAGCAATGCAGTGAGACGGGCCTGCGAGATGTCTTCGGACAGCGCGATGCGCAACTGCCTCTGGTAACCGGCCGACACGGCCCGTACGCTGTCACGAGCCTGGGTCAGCGCAGCGAACACGCGTGGCACGTGATCCATGAAGACCTGACCAGAACGGGTCAGGCGCGTGCTGCGGGTGTTGCGGTCGAAGAGGCGGACCCCCAGCTCTTCTTCCAGTTCCTTGATCGCCCGCGAAAGTGGCGACTGTTCAATGTGAAGCTTCTCAGCGGCTCTGGCGAAGTGCAGTTCCTGAGCGACCGCCAAGAAGCACCGAAGGTGCCTCAGTTCCATTGTTTTCCCTGAATGTTTTCATTTTCTGCTTCAAGCTACTTCTGTTCTTAAATCGCTACCACCAGCTCGGGCACAGCGGTGAACAGGTCGGCCTCCAGGCCGTAGTCGGCCACGCTGAAGATCGGCGCCTCGGGGTCCTTGTTGATCGCCACGATCACCTTCGAATCCTTCATGCCCGCCAGGTGCTGGATCGCACCCGAGATGCCCGCGGCGATGTACAGCTGCGGCGCCACGATCTTGCCCGTCTGACCCACCTGCAGGTCGTTCGGGGCGTAGCCCGCGTCCACCGCCGCGCGGCTGGCACCGATGGCCGCGCCCAGCTTGTCGGCCAGCGGGGTCATCACTTCGTTGAACTTCTCGCTGCTGCCCAGCGCACGGCCACCGCTGACGATGATCTTGGCCGCCGTCAGTTCCGGGCGGTCGCTCTTGGCGATTTCGCTGCCCAGGTAGCTGCTCTTGCCGTTGCCCGCTGCGGCCGCAACCGGTTCCACGGCGGCCGATCCACCCTGGCCTGCCGGGTCGAAGCCGGTGGTGCGCACGGTGATGACTTTGGTGGCGTCGCCGCTCTGCACGGTGGCGATGGCGTTGCCGGCGTAGATGGGGCGCTCGAAGGTATCTTGGCTGATGACCTTGGTGATGTCGCTGATCTGCGCGACGTCGAGCTTGGCGGCCACGCGCGGAGCCACGTTCTTGCCGCCGGCCGTGGCAGGGAACAGGATGTGGCTGTAGGCATTGGCGATGGCCAGCACCTGGGCGGCGACGTTTTCGGCCAGGCCGTGGGCGAAGCCTTCGCCATCGGCGTGGATGACTTTGGCGACACCGGCGATCTGGGCGGCGGCGGCTGCAGCGGCAGCGGCGTTGTGGCCGGCCACCAGCACGTGCACGTCACCGCCGCAGGCAGCGGCGGCGGACACGGTGTTGAGGGTCGCGCCCTTGATGGCGGCGTTGTCGTGTTCGGCAATGACGAGTGCGGTCATGTTGTTTCTTCCTCAGATCACTTTGGCTTCGTTCTTGAGCTTGTCCACCAGGGCGGTCACATCGGGCACCTTCACGCCGGCGCCGCGCTTGGCCGGTTCGGCGACCTTCAGAGTCTTCAGGCGCGGCGCCACATCGACACCGAGGTCGGCCGGCTTGACAGTCTCCAGCGGCTTCTTCTTGGCCTTCATGATGTTGGGCAGCGTCACATAACGCGGCTCGTTCAGACGCAGGTCGGTGGTCACGACCGCCGGCAGGCTCACTTCCAGGGTTTCCAGGCCGCCGTCGATCTCGCGCGTGACCTTGGCTTTGTCACCGGCCACTTCCACCTTGCTGGCGAAGGTGGCCTGCGGCAGGTCAGCCAGGGCGGCGAGCATCTGGCCGGTCTGGTTGGCGTCGTCGTCGATCGCCTGCTTGCCCAGGATCACCAGACCCGGTTGTTCCTTGTCCACCAGGGCCTTGAGCAGCTTGGCCACGGCCAGCGGCTGCAGTTCCACGTCGGTCTCGACCAGGATGGCGCGGTCGGCACCGATGGCCATGGCCGTGCGCAGCGTTTCCTGGCACTGCGCCACGCCGCAGGAGACGGCGATCACCTCGGTGGCCGCGCCCTTTTCTTTCAGACGCACGGCTTCTTCCACCGCGATCTCGTCAAACGGGTTCATGCTCATCTTGACGTTGGCGATGTCCACGCCGGTGCCGTCGCTCTTGACTCGCACCTTGACGTTGTAGTCCACCACGCGTTTGACGGGGACGAGGATTTTCATGGTGTGGATCCCTTCAGACGCGTTCGACGATCAAGGCAATGCCCTGCCCCACGCCGATGCACATGGTGCACAGCGCATAGCGCCCGCCGGTGGTGTGCAGGCGGTTGACGGCTGTGGTCACCAGCCGCGCACCGCTGGCGCCCAGCGGGTGGCCCAGCGCGATCGCGCCGCCCCAGGCGTTGACGCGTGCGTCGTCGTCTTGCAGACCCAGCTGGCGCAGCACGGCCAGCCCTTGTGCAGCAAAGGCTTCGTTGAGTTCGATCACGTCCAGCTGCTCCAGCGTCAAGCCGGTGAGCGCCAGCACTTTCTGCGTGGCCGGCGCCGGGCCGATGCCCATGATGCGCGGGGCCACGCCGGCCGTGGCCATGCCAACGATGCGGGCCTTGGGCGTCAGGCCATTCTTCGCGGCGGTGGCTTCGTCGGCCAGCAGCAGCGCGCAAGCGCCGTCGTTCACGCCGCTGGCGTTGCCGGCGGTGACCGTGCCGTCCGGGCGCACCACGCCTTTTAGTTTCGCCAGGATTTCCAGACTGGTTTCGCGCGGGTGTTCATCGGTGTCCACCAGCACGGCATCGCCCTTTTTTTGCGGGATGCTCACGGCACAGATCTCACGCGCCAGGTGGCCGGCTTTGATCGCGGCCACGGCCTTCATCTGGCTGGCCAGGGCCATTCGGTCCTGCGCTTCGCGCTCGATCTGGAAGTCAGTCGCCACGTTCTCGGCGGTTTCGGGCATCGAGTCCACGCCGTACTGCGCTTTCATCAGCTTGTTGACGAAGCGCCAGCCGATGGTGGTGTCGTAGACAGCGTTGTTACGGGAAAACGCGCTTTCGGCCTTGGGCATGACGAAGGGCGCTCGGCTCATGCTCTCCACACCGCCGGCGATCATCAAGCCGGCTTCACCGGCTTTGATGGCGCGAGCTGCGGTACCGATGGCGTCCAAGCCAGAACCACACAGGCGGTTGACGGTCGATCCTGGCACTTCAAGTGGCAATCCTGCCAACAATCCGCTCATTCGCGCCACATTGCGGTTGTCTTCACCAGCCTGGTTGGCGCAGCCGAAGATGATGTCAGTCACCGAGGCCCAGTCAACACTGGGATTGCGCGTCATGAGGGCGCGCAAGGGCACGGCGCCGAGGTCGTCGGCACGCACCGACGATAGCGCGCCGCCGTAGCGGCCGAAGGGGGTGCGGATGGCGTCGCAGATGAAGGCTTGGGAAGTGGTCATGGCAGGAAACAAAAAAAGAGAAATACAGGGACAAAAGAGAGGTGCGCGGCTCAGCCGAGCAGGTGGTCCAGCATGGCCGGCGTAGCGCGTACAGCGCCAAAGCCGTTGGCCGCAACGAGCCGATCCAGCTCCTGCTCCAGCAGATCCCGTGGCTGGGTACGGGCCCAGTGCACGGGGCCTCCCACCCAGGACGGGAAGCCGTAGCCGTTGACCAAGACGACGTCGATGTCGCCTGCGCGGTGCGCCACCCCTTCGCTGAACAGCAGCGCGGCTTCGTTCACCATGGCCAGCAGGGCTCGGCGCTGGATCGTCTCGGCCGACAGTGGCGAGCGCTCGATGCCGCGCGCGGCCGAGGCCTGCGCGATGACGCCACGCACCACCTCGTCGGTGGCGGGGCTGGCCTTGCCGTCGGTGTAGGTGTAGTAGCCCGCCTGGGTCTTGCGTCCCATGCGGCCCATCTCGCACAGGCGGTCGAGGATGTGCACATAACGCTCCCGCGGGTCACGGGTGGCGGCGCCGGCCTGCCGCATGCGCCAAGCGATGTCCAGGCCCGAGAGATCGGCCACGGCGAACGGCCCCATGGCGAAGCCGAAATCGGTCAGTGCACGATCCACGTCCTCGGGCCAGGCCCCGTCTTCCAACATGAACTCGCACTGCTTGCGGTAGGCGTTGTAGATACGATTGCCGATGAAGCCAAAGGCGTTGCCGCACAGGATGGGCGTTTTCTTGAGCTCGCGGCCCAGGGCCATGCCGGTGGCGATCACGTCGGGTGCGCTGTCGCGCCCTTGCACCACCTCCAGTAGCTTCATGACGTTGGCCGGGCTGAAGAAGTGCAGGCCCAGCACGTCCTGCGGCCGGGACGTGACCGATGCGATCGCGTCGATGTCCAGGTAGGAGGTGTTGGTGGCCAGCACCGCGTCCGCCCGCGCGTGTGCGTCGATCTGGCGAAACACCGACTGCTTGACTGCCAGGTCCTCAAACACGGCTTCGATCACCACGTCGACCGACTGCAGCGCCGACCAGTCCAGCGTGGCCGTCAGCCGGCCTTGCAGGCTTTCGGCCTTTGCAGCATCGACTTTGCCGGCTTTCACACGCGCAACGAAGTGCTCGGCGATGCGCGCGGAACCACGCGCCAGCGCCTCGCCCGACTGCTCCAGCAGGCAGACCTGCAGGCCCGCCTCCAGCGCGGCGATGGCTATGCCCGAGCCCATGGTACCGGCGCCGATGACGGCGACCCGATCGAAGGCACGCGACTCGGCAGACAGACTGGGCGGCAGCTTGCCGGACTCGCGCTGGACCCGAAATTGGTAGCGCAAGGCAGCCGCTTCGGGGCTCTGCATCAGCGCCAGGAACAGCTCGCGTTCGCGCTGCATGCCGGCGTCGAACGGCAGAGCGCTCGCCTGTACCGCGTCCAGCAAGGCCTGGTAGGCGGGCTGCGCGCGCTGGCGGGCGTTGAACCGGGCCAAAGCCTCGCTAACTGCTGCCCGGGCAGCATCCGCATTGACGCTGCGGTCACGTGCCCGCGGCAGGGGGACATCAGCCTGCGCCAATTCCAGAGCGAGGGCCGACGCCGCGCCCCACAGGTCTTGCGGTACCACGCGGTCCAGCAGCCCTGAAGCCGTGTGTTCGCCAGCCGTCTGGGGCTGGCCCGTGAGCATCATCGTCAGCGCCCGCTCTGCTCCCACCAGGCGCGGCAGTTTCTGGGTGGCGCCGGAGCCAGGGATCAGGCCCAGCTGGATCTCCGGCGTACCGAGCCGGGCCGAAGCCAGGGCCAACCGTGCATGGCAACCCAGGGCCAGTTCCAGACCACCGCCGAGCGCGACGCCGGAGATGGCGGCCACCACCGGCTTTGAACAGCTTTCGAGTGCCTCGATGACGTCGCGCAGCATGGGGGTTTCAAACTGCAGCGGCGTGCCGAACTCGGACACATCCGCGCCGGCCGAAAAGGCCTTGTCGGTGCCGATGAGCACGATGGCCGCCACCTGCGGATCGGCATCGGCGGCGCGCACCGATTCGACGATATGCCGGCGCAGCGCGATGCCCAGGCTGTTGACCGGCGGTGCGTTGAGTTCGATGCGTGCCACACGTGGGGCAGCGGAAGAAGATGGGGTCATGTGGGCGGTACCGGGTTTCAGATGATGTGACGGGTTTTGAGTGCGTCCAGCTCGCCATCGGACAGCGCCACCAGCGACTGGAGGACTTCCTGCGTGTGCTGGCCAAGCAACGGCGGTGCGCTGCGGTAGGTCACGGGCGTAGCCGACAGCTTGAGCGCGCTGCCCGGCACGCTCACCTGGCCCGCGGTGGGATGGGGCAGGTCCTGGCGCATTTCACGGGCCAGCACCTGAGGGTCCTGGAACACATCGGCCATGTCATTGATGGGGCCGCAAGGCACACCGACCTCTTCCAACAGCCGGATCCATGTATCGCGCGGTTGCAGGAGCATCAGCGATTCCAGCAGCGGTACCAACTGGTCGCGATGCCGCACGCGGGCAGGGTTGGTGGCAAAGCGCGGATCGTCGGCCAGTTCGGGTTGGCCGGCAGCCTGGGTGAGCTTTCGGAACTGCCCGTCGTTTCCACAAGCGACGATGACCCAACCATCGGCCACCTTGAACACCTGGTAAGGAACGATGTTGGGGTGTGCATTACCCCAGCGTGCCGGAGGTTTGCCTGTGGCCAGGTAGTTCGTGGCCATATTGGCCATCATGGCAACCTGCGTGTCCAGCAAGCAAATGTCCAGGTACTGCCCTTCGCCTGTGCGCTCCCTGTGATTCAACGCAGCCAGTATGGCAATGGTGGCATGCGCACCTGTGAACAGGTCGGCGATAGCGACGCCGGCTTTCTGGGGGGACGCGCCTGGTTGACCATCCCGCTCGCCGGTAACGCTCATGAACCCACCCATACCCTGCACGATGAAGTCGTAACCGGCGCGCGGCGCGTACGGGCCCGTCTGACCGAAGCCGGTGATCGAGCAATAGATGAGGCTGGGATGGTCACCGCGCAGGCTCTCGTAGTCGAGTCCGTAGCGCTGCATGTCGCCGACCTTGAAGTTCTCGACCAGCACGTCGCATTGCGCCACCAGGCGGCGGACCAGTTCCTGCCCCTCGGGGGTGGAGATGTCGAGCGTCACGGACCGTTTGTTCCGGTTCACCGCCAGGTAGTAGGCGGCTTCGGTCGTGTCTTGCCCGGTGGCGTCTCGCGCGTAGGGCGGGCCCCACTGCCGCGTGTCGTCGCCCTGGCCCGGGCGTTCGATCTTGATCACGTCCGCGCCCAGATCGGCCAGTGTCTGCGTGCACCAGGGACCGGCCAGGACCCGCGTCAGGTCCAGCACCCGAATATGGCTAAGGGCTCCCATACGATCAATCCAGCTGCACATTGGCGGTTTGAACAACCTTTGACCACTTGTTGGCCTCGGCTTGGATATAGGCCGCAAACTGCGCCGGACTGTCAGGAGCGGCCTCTGCGCCTTGCTCCTTGAGTGTTTGTCTTACTTCGGCCTGCACCAGAATCTGTCGAATTTCTTCGTTGAGCCGGCCAACCAAGCTAGCAGGCACAGAAGCGGGGGCCCACATGCCAAACCATGAACTGGCGTCGTATCCCGCGACACCCGATTCAGCGATCGTGGGCACCTCTGGTAACGCAGCGGAGCGTTTGGCCGTGGTCACAGCGACCGCACGCAGTGCACCGG
>NZ_JBKDTZ010000218.1:0-33737 GCF_046339755.1 Acidovorax sp.
TGCGCCACCGCATCAGCGACGCCCAGGGTCTGCATTCCTATGGCAGCGAAGCCGCCGTCGTGCGTGGGTTGCAGGGCGCCGGCGAGGACCTGGGTGGCGGGCTGACCGAGGCCATGGTGCGCTTTGCCGCGCGCCACGAATACGCCTGCACCGTGGAAGACATGCTGGCCCGCCGCTCGCGCATGCTGTTCCTGGACGCCCGCCAGGCCATCGCCTGCGCCCCCCGTGTGGCGGCCCTCCTGCAGGAGGAATTGGGCGTCGATCCGCAACTGGATGCATTCTTGTCGCTCGCCGAGCAGTATTTGCACGCTCCGGTGTGATAGGCGGTTGACTTTTGCCTGCCGCTTTGCAATAATCGAGGGCTTCGCGTTTCCTACGTGAAGTTTCTGCCCAGCGGGAAGTGCTGCAAATGGTTTGCGGTGCGGACGACGGGCCCAAGACTGACTGGCTGATCTGCAGCCCTTGAGACGTTCTCTGGGGCCGTGGTCTTCTGGTGCAAGTTGGGAATATTGAAATGATCCAGACAGAATCTCGGTTAGAGGTTGCCGACAATACCGGCGCCAAGTCCGTCCTTTGCATCAAGGTGCTGGGTGGCTCGAAGCGTCGCTATGCAAGCGTTGGCGACATCATCAAAGTGAGCATCAAAGAAGCTGCTCCGCGCGGCCGCGTCAAAAAAGGCGAGGTCTACAGCGCAGTGGTGGTGCGTACGGCGAAGGGTATTCGCCGCGGCGACGGCTCGCTCGTCAAATTCGATGGCAACGCTGCAGTGTTGCTGAATGCAAAGTTGGAGCCTATCGGCACCCGCATCTTTGGACCCGTGACGCGTGAACTGCGTACCGAGAAGTTCATGAAGATCGTGTCCCTGGCTCCTGAAGTTCTCTAAGGACTCGCCATGAACAAGATTCGCAAGGGCGACGAAGTCATCGTGCTGACCGGGCGCGACAAAGGCAAGCGTGGCACGGTGTCGCTGCGCAAGGATGACTCTTACCTCGTCATCGACGGCATCAACCTGGTCAAGAAGCACGCCAAGCCGAACCCCATGAAGGGTACGACGGGCGGCATCGTGGAAAAGGCCATGCCTATCCACCAGTCCAATGTTGCCATCTTCAATGCGGCCACCGGCAAGGCTGACCGCGTGGGCATCAAGGTGCAGGCTGACGGCGCACGCGTTCGCGTGTTCAAGTCCAGCGGCGCCGAAATCAAGGCGGCCTAAGGGGCAAACATGGCACGACTCCAAGAAATCTACCGCGACAAGATCGCTCCCGAACTGACCAAGCAGTTCGGCTACACCTCGCCCATGCAGGTTCCCCGTCTGACCAAGATCACCCTCAACATGGGTGTGAGCGAAGCCGTGTCGGACAAGAAGGTGATGGACAACGCCGTGGCAGACCTGACCAAGATCGCTGGTCAGAAGCCCGTGGTGACCAAGGCCAAGAAGGCTATCGCCGGTTTCAAGATCCGCGAAGGCCAGGCCATCGGTTGCATGGTCACGCTGCGTGGCGTGCAGATGTATGAGTTCCTGGACCGTTTCGTGACCGTGGCTCTGCCCCGCGTGCGTGACTTCCGTGGTATCTCCGGTCGCGCATTCGACGGCCGTGGCAACTACAACATCGGCGTCAAGGAACAGATCATTTTCCCTGAAATCGAGTACGACAAGGTCGATGCCTTGCGCGGTCTCAATATCAGCATCACCACGACGGCCAAGTCCGACGAAGAAGCCAAGGCTCTTCTGGCTGGTTTCCGTTTCCCGTTCAAGAACTGAGGCAGGGTATGGCTAAAGTAGCTTTGATCCAGCGCGAACTGAAGCGCGAAAAACTGGCCGCCAAGTACGCAACGAAGTATGCGGAACTGAAGGCGATCGCCGGTGACGCCAAGCGCAGCGACGAAGAGCGTGATGCAGCCCGCCTGGGCCTGCAGAAGCTCCCCCGCAACGCGAACCCCACGCGCCAGCGCAACCGTTGCGAAATCACCGGTCGCCCACGCGGTACCTTCCGTCAATTCGGTCTGGCCCGCGCCAAGATCCGTGAACTGGCTTTTGCAGGCGACATCCCTGGTGTCACCAAGGCCAGCTGGTAAGCAGGCAGGAGAATTACAACATGAGCATGAGTGATCCTATCGCTGACTTGCTGACCCGCATCCGTAACGCACAGATGGTCGCCAAGGCCACGGTGCTGGTGCCTTCTTCCAAGGTGAAGATTGCCATCGCCCAGGTGCTGAAGGACGAGGGTTATATCGACGGATTCCAGGTCAAGACCGAATCCGGCAAGTCCGAACTCGAAATCTCCCTGAAGTACTACGCTGGTCGTCCGGTGATTGAGCGCATCGAGCGCGTCAGCCGCCCTGGCCTGCGTGTGTACAAGGGCCATGATTCCATTCCACAAGTCATGAACGGTCTGGGTGTGGCAATCGTCACGACGCCCAAGGGCGTGATGACCGACCGCAAGGCGCGCGCAACCGGTGTCGGTGGCGAAGTGCTGTGCTACGTGGCCTAAGCGCGGCATTGAGGAGAAACTGAAATGTCCCGAGTAGGAAAAATGCCCGTGACCATCCCCGCAGGCGTGGATGTGTCCGTTAAAGCCGACCAGATCTCCGTCAAGGGTTCTGGTGGTTCCCTGTCGCTGGCGCAGAACGTGCTGGTGAAGGTGTCGAGCAACGACGGCAAGCTCAGCTTCGAGCCCGTCAACGACTCCCGCGAAGCCAATGCCATGAGCGGCACGATCCGCCAGCTCGTCAACAACATGGTTGTGGGCGTGAGCAAGGGCTTCGAGAAGAAGCTGACCCTGATCGGCGTGGGCTACAAGGCCGCCGCATCCGGTGCCAAGCTGAACCTGGCTGTCGGTTATTCGCACCCCGTCAACATCGAGATGCCTGCTGGCATCACGGTGGCCACCCCCACGCCCACGGAAGTGGTCGTGAAGGGCGCCGACCGCCAACGTGTTGGCCAAATTGCCGCTGAGATCCGTGCTGTTCGTCCACCCGAGCCCTACAAGGGCAAGGGCATCCGCTATGCGGACGAGAAGATCACGATCAAAGAGACCAAGAAGAAGTAAGGAGCTGCAGCATGTTGACCAAGAAAGAGCAGCGTCTTCGTCGTTCGCGCCAGACCCGCATCCGCATTGCCCAGCAAGGCGTGGCCCGTCTGACCGTGAACCGCACGAATCTCCATATCTACGCCAGCGTCATCTCCGGCGACGGCAGCAAGGTGCTGGCAAGTGCCTCCACCGCAGAAGCCGACGTCCGCAAGGAACTCGGCGGCTCTGGCAAGGGTGGCAATGCCGCCGCTGCCACGGCCATCGGCAAGCGCATCGCTGAAAAGGCGAAGGCAGCCGGTGTCGAGAAGGTTGCGTTCGACCGCTCGGGCTTTGCCTACCACGGTCGCGTCAAGGCCCTGGCCGATGCAGCCCGCGAAGCGGGTCTGCAGTTCTAAGCGGAACGGAATACAAAATGGCTAAATTTCAACCCAAGGTGCAAGACGAAGGTCGTGACGACGGTCTGCGCGAAAAAATGATCGCGGTCAACCGCGTGACCAAAGTCGTGAAGGGCGGCCGTATCCTCGGCTTCGCCGCACTGACTGTGGTCGGCGACGGTGACGGCCGCGTGGGCATGGGCAAGGGCAAGTCCAAGGAAGTGCCTGCTGCCGTGCAAAAGGCAATGGAAGAAGCTCGCCGCAACATGGTGAAGGTCTCGCTGAAGAACGGCACGATCTTCCACAATGTGACCGGCCACCACGGCGCTGCCGTTGTGATGATGGCTCCCGCTCCCAAGGGTACCGGTATCATCGCCGGCGGCCCGATGCGCGCTGTCTTCGAAGTGCTGGGCGTGACCGACATCGTGGCCAAGAGCCATGGTTCGTCCAACCCCTACAACATGGTCCGCGCCACTTTTGACGCCCTGGTGAACTCCACGACGCCTTCGCAAGTGGCAGCCAAGCGCGGCAAAACGGTCGAAGACATCTTCGCCTGATTGGAAGCTGTAAATGACTACGCAACAAACCGTCAAGATTCAACTGGTGCGCAGCCCCATCGGCACCAAGGAATCGCACCGTGCCACCGTCCGTGGCCTGGGTCTGCGCAAGCTGAACAGCGTCAGCGAGTTGAAGGATTCGCCCGAAGTGCGCGGCATGATTAACAAGATCAGCTACCTGGTCAAAATCGTCTGAGAGATAGATCATGGAACTCAATAGCATCAAGCCCGCAGACGGCGCCAAGCATGCCAAGCGCCGTGTAGGCCGCGGTATCGGCTCCGGTCTGGGCAAGACCGCTGGCCGTGGTCACAAGGGCCAGAAGTCGCGTTCGGGCGGCTACCACAAGGTGGGTTTCGAAGGCGGTCAAATGCCTCTGCAACGCCGTCTGCCCAAGCGCGGTTTCAAGTCGCAATCGCTCAAGTTCAACGCCGAAGTCACGCTGACCGATCTGGACAAGCTGGGCCTGGCCGAAGTGGACGTGCTTGCTCTGAAGCAAGCCGGCCTGATCGGCGAGCTGGCCAAGGTGGTCAAGGTCATCAAGAGCGGCGCTCTGTCCAAGGCTGTCAAGCTGACGGGCGTGGGCGCTACCGCAGGTGCCAAGGCGGCTATCGAAGCTGCCGGCGGCAGCCTGGCCTGATTTTGGTTCTGAAAGAAGGTACCTGTGGCTACTAGCGCGGCTCAAATTGCAAAAACCGGCAAGTTCGGCGACTTGCGTCGTCGCCTGGTTTTTCTGTTGCTTGCGCTGATCGTGTACCGCATCGGGGCGCATATCCCCGTGCCCGGTATCGATCCAGCCCAACTTCAGCAGCTTTTCAGCGGCCAGCAAGGCGGCATCCTGAACCTGTTCAACATGTTCTCGGGTGGAGCGCTCTCGCGCTTTACCGTCTTTGCACTGGGGATCATGCCGTACATCTCGGCATCGATCATCATGCAACTGATGACCTACGTGGTCCCGACGTTCGAGCAGCTGAAGAAGGAAGGCGAAGCCGGCCGCAGGAAGATCACCCAGTACACGCGCTACGGCACGCTGGGCCTGGCCATTTTCCAGTCGCTCGGCATTGCCGTGGCGCTGGAAAGCTCGGCCGGCCTGGTGCTCAGCCCCGGCATGGGTTTTCGCATCACGGCCATGGTCAGCCTGACGGCTGGCACCATGTTCCTGATGTGGCTCGGTGAGCAGATCACGGAACGTGGTCTTGGCAACGGCATCTCGATCCTGATCTTTGCAGGTATCGCGGCCGGTCTGCCAAGCTCCATCGGCGGCCTGCTGGAGCTGGTGCGCACGGGTGCGATGAGCATCCTGGCAGCCATCTTCATCGTGCTGGTGGTCGCTGCGGTGACCTACTTCGTGGTGTATGTGGAACGCGGTCAGCGCAAGATCCTCGTGAACTATGCGCGCAGGCAGGTGGGGAACAAGGTCTACGGTGGACAATCGTCGCACCTGCCCTTGAAGCTGAACATGGCAGGTGTGATTCCTCCCATCTTCGCTTCGTCCATCATCCTGCTGCCAGCCACCGTGGTGAACTGGTTCAGTGCCGGGGAGTCGATGCGCTGGTTGCGCGACATCTCCGCGGCCCTGACGCCTGGTCAACCGGTGTATGTGATGTTCTACGCTGCGGCGATCATCTTCTTCTGCTTCTTCTACACGGCGCTGGTCTTCAACAGCCGTGAAACGGCAGACAACCTGAAGAAGAGCGGTGCGTTCATTCCCGGGATCCGTCCTGGTGAACAGACGGCCCGTTATATCGACAAGATTCTTGTGCGACTGACACTGGCGGGGGCGGTTTACATCACCTTCGTCTGCCTGCTGCCCGAGTTCTTGATCCTGAAGTACAACGTACCGTTTTACTTTGGTGGAACTTCGCTGTTGATCATCGTGGTGGTGACCATGGACTTCATGGCCCAGGTGCAGAACTACATGATGTCGCAACAGTATGAGTCGCTGCTCAAGAAAGCCAATTTCAAAGGCAATCAAGGCGGTTGACGGGTAGGAAGGTTCTGGGCGCATGCAGCGCCTGGTCCCTGCAAGCAAGGTTTAGGTTAGTTGGCGCCCCACGATTTTGTAGCGGGCACAAAGATTGTGTTCCGTGCAAGACAGCCGGGACGGATGGAAAAGTTTTAGGAGAATGCAATGAGAGTTTCGGCTTCGGTCAAAAAAATCTGCCGCAACTGCAAGATCATCCGCCGCAAGGGTGTGGTGCGCGTGATCTGCACGGATCTGCGTCACAAGCAGCGCCAGGGTTGATTGGAAAGTATTAGAGGACGCATATGGCACGTATCGCTGGCATCAACATTCCGCCCCACAAGCACGCGGAAATCGGTTTGACCTCCATTTTCGGGATTGGTCGCACACGCGCTCGCAAGATTTGCGAAGCCACCGGCATCGCTTACTCCAAGAAGATCAAGGATCTGACGGACAGCGATCTGGAAAAGATTCGCGAGCAGATCGAGCAATTCACCATCGAAGGTGATCTGCGCCGCGAAACCACCATGAACATCAAGCGTTTGATGGACATTGGCTGCTACCGTGGTTTCCGCCATCGTCGTGGTCTGCCGATGCGTGGTCAGCGTACCCGTACCAATGCACGCACCCGCAAGGGCCCGCGCAAGGGTGCTGCTGCACTGAAGAAATAAAGAGATTGAAAGATCAATATGGCCAAGTCTCCAGCCAATAACGCAGCACAGCGCGTTCGCAAGAAGGTTCGCAAGAACGTGTCGGACGGCATTGCCCACGTGCATGCTTCGTTCAACAACACGATCATCACGATCACGGACCGCCAGGGCAATGCCCTGTCGTGGGCCTCGTCGGGTGGCCAAGGCTTCAAGGGCTCGCGCAAGTCCACGCCTTTCGCAGCCCAGGTGGCTTCGGAAGTGGCTGGCCGCGCCGCCATCGACCAAGGCATCAAGAACCTGGACGTCGAGATCAAGGGCCCCGGTCCTGGTCGCGAATCCTCGGTGCGCGCTCTGGGTGCCCTGGGCATCCGCATCACGTCGATCTCCGACGTGACGCCAGTCCCGCACAACGGCTGCCGCCCTCAAAAGCGCCGTCGTATCTGATTTTCACAAGCCCACCGCCGCCTGCGTACGCGAGAGCGACGCAGGCGGCTCCCGCAATGGTTTGCGGTAGATGACATAAAGGAAGTTCAAGTGGCACGTTACCTCGGCCCCAAGGCCAAACTCTCCCGCCGTGAAGGCACCGACCTGTTCCTCAAGAGCGCCCGTCGCTCCATTGCGGACAAGTGCAAGTTCGACTCCAAGCCTGGTCAACACGGCCGCACCTCCGGTGCCCGCACGTCCGACTATGGCCTGCAACTGCGCGAAAAGCAGAAGGTCAAGCGCATGTACGGCATCCTGGAAAAGCAGTTCCGCCGCTACTTCGAAACCGCGGACAGCCGCAAGGGCAACACCGGTGCCAACCTGCTGTTCCTGCTGGAATCGCGCCTGGACAACGTCGTGTACCGCATGGGCTTCGGCTCCACGCGTGCAGAAGCCCGCCAGCTGGTGTCGCACTGCGCCATCACTGTGAACGGCAAGTCGGTCAACATCCCTTCGTACCTGGTCAAGGTCGGCGATGTCGTGGCCGTGCGCGAAAAGTCCAAGAAGCAGAACCGCATTGTCGAAGCGCTGCAACTGGCCGCACAAGTGGGCATGCCCGCATGGGTGGACGTCAATGCCGACAAGGCAGAAGGCGTGTTCAAGAAGGTGCCTGACCGCGACGAGTTCGGTGCCGACATCAACGAATCGCTGATCGTTGAGTTGTATTCGCGCTAATCGCTAGTTCGAATCACATTTCGAGAAAACCGTACCTGAACCGCGAGGCATCGCGGTTTAGGCGCTTCACCAGCCTTACCGGTGTAACGAGCTGGGGGTATTGAGAGGAAGTCTGAATGCAAACCAATTTGCTGAAACCCAAGGCGATCAATGTCGAGCAGCTTGGCCACAACCGTGCCAAGGTCGCGCTGGAGCCGTTCGAGCGTGGCTACGGCCACACGCTGGGCAACGCCATTCGGCGCGTCCTGCTCTCGTCCATGGTGGGTTACGCAGCGACGGAAGTCACCATTGCAGGCGTTCTGCACGAGTACTCGTCCATCGATGGCGTCCAGGAAGATGTGGTCAACATCCTCCTGAACCTCAAGGGCGTGGTGTTCAAGCTGCACAACCGTGACGAAGTCACGCTGAGCCTGCGCAAGGATGGTGAAGGCGTGGTGACCGCGCGCGACATCCAGACGCCCCATGACGTCGAGATCGTCAACCCCGACCACGTGATCGCCACGCTGTCGGCCGGTGGCAAGCTGTACATGCAGAGCCAGGAGGATAAGGGCCGTGGCTACGTGCCGGGCAACCTGCGCCTCTACGCCGACGAATCCACCAAGTCGCTCGGCCGCATTGTGCTGGACGCCTCGTTCTCCCCCGTGAAGCGCGTGAGCTACACCGTGGAAAGCGCCCGCGTGGAGCAACGTACCGACCTGGACAAGCTGGTCGTCGAGATCGAGACCAACGGTGCCATCACCGCCGAAGACGCCGTGCGCGCATCGGCCAAGATCCTGGTGGAACAACTGGCCGTGTTCGCACAGCTGGAAGGCGGCGAGCTGGCTGCGTTCGACGCACCTGCAGGCCCACGCGGCAATGCCACGTTCGATCCGATTCTGCTGCGCCCTGTGGACGAGCTCGAGCTGACCGTGCGTTCCGCCAACTGCCTGAAGGCCGAGAACATCTACTACATCGGTGACCTGATCCAGCGCACCGAGAACGAGTTGCTCAAGACGCCCAACCTGGGCCGCAAGTCGCTCAACGAAATCAAGGAAGTGCTGGCCTCGCGTGGTCTCACGCTGGGCATGAAGCTCGAGAACTGGCCACCAGCAGGCCTGGACAAGCGCTAAGCCAAAACCTATAATCCTGAGTTCCCCAAAACAGGGGAACCCGGTTTTTCAGGGTCCCCCGCAAGGGGGACTTTTCGTTCCCCCCGAGGGAACAGTGCCTCGGAAAGTACCTGATACGGCTTGCCCGATTAATTACTAAGACAGTAGAAGGAAAGCACCATGCGCCACGGACACGGCCTCCGCAAACTCAACCGCACCAGCTCGCACCGCCTTGCGATGCTGCAGAACATGATGAACTCGATCATCGAGCACGAGGCCATCAAGACCACGGTCCCCAAGGCCAAGGAACTGCGCCGCGTGATCGAGCCCATGATCACCCTGGCCAAGGTCGACACCGTTGCCAACCGCCGCCTGGCCTTCAACCGCCTGCGCGACCGCGACAGCGTGACCAAGCTGTTCAACGACCTGGGCCCCCGCTTCAACGCGCGTCCAGGCGGCTACACCCGCATCCTGAAGATGGGCTTCCGTGTTGGCGACAACGCGCCCATGGCCCTGGTTGAATTGGTCGACCGCGCTGAAGAAAAAACTGAAAATTCTTCGGCCGCAGCCGCTGAATAAGGTATATAATTCAATCTTGCCGCGCGATGGAGCAGTCTGGTAGCTCGTTGGGCTCATAACCCAAAGGTCGGAGGTTCAAATCCTCCTCGCGCAACCAATATTGCAAAAAGCCCACTTTCGAGTGGGCTTTTTTGTTTTGGGCGCTGTCAGGTCACTGGGGATGCTGGTGCCGGAACTCCTGGGTCTTGCCGCCATAGCCATAGGCCGTGGCACGCACGTCCTGCACGTAGATGTAGCTCTCTTCGTGCAGCTCGCCCAGCAGGCCCTGGAACGCCGCGAACACCTCGGCGATGTAGCGCGCCTTCTCGGCTTTGGTGTTGGTCTCGTCGACCACCTTGATGTCGAGGTAGACGCTGCTCTTGCCCTGGGCGGCCAGGCTGCTGCCGCCCACGATCCAGTCCTCGGGGTGCACATACGAAACCGTGACCGCCGTGATCTTCGGGTTCTTGCCCAGGATGCGGGTGCTCAGGTCGAGCAGCGTGTCCGAGATGCGCTGCGACAGGGCGGCCGAGCGTTCGGCAGAGACTTTGACGTTGATGATGGGCATGGAAAACTCCTGTTCAGTGAATGCCTTGGTAGGTGCCTCCACTGTAGTTTTCGGCCCGGTTTTCGGACACGGCGGCCCGCGGGAAGCGGCTTTGCAATCGCTGCAAAGCCCGTCCTGGGCAAGCCTCAGACGGGCGTCATGGCCTGCCGGCGGATGAAGCGCCCGGCACGTGCTCCTGTGGCGCGGCCTTTGGCGGTGTAGCTCAGCACCCCGTTCACCCACACGCGCTCGATGCCTTCGCTGAACTGCACGGGCTTCTCGTAGCTTGCGGTATCGCGCACGCGCGCCGGGTCGAACACCACCACGTCGGCCATGTGGCCTGCGGCCAGGCGCCCCCGCTCGCCGATGTGAAAGCGCTGGGCCGACAGGCCTGTCATCTTGTGGATGGCCTCTTCCAGCCGCAGCAGACCCTTCTCACGCCAGTAGCAGGCCAGCACGCGCGGGAAGGCGCCCCACAGCCGCGGATGGGGGCGCTCGTCGTGCGGCAGGCCGTCCGAGCCGATCATGGCCAGCGGGTGCGATATCACGCGCTCCACATCGTCCTCGCGCATCTGGAAGTAGCAGGCGCCACCGGGCTGCAGCCGGTCGCAGGCCGCCTGCTCGGTCATGTCCCATTCGCGCGCGATGTCCTTGAGGTAGCGGCCCACCATCTCGGGATGCGGCTGGCTGCCCGTGATCAGGATGTCGATCACCCCGTCCACCAGGTCGGTGCGCAGCACCGTGGAGCCCGCGGTGTAGGGGTACACGTCCAGGCTGATGGGCTGGCCCTGGGCCAGCGATTCGATCAGCGGCAGGGGCTCGCGCGTGCGCCCCCCGTTCGCGGCGCCCGCGCACGTGTGGGGCGACCGCACCAGCGGCAACCCGGCCTGGCGCGCCGTCTGCGCCGCCTCCTGCAGTGCCGGCAGAATGCCCGCCAGCTCGTCGCGGATGTGCGTGGCGTAGACCCCGCCATTGCGTGCCGCCACGCTGGCCAGCTCAGTCAATTCGACAAGGTCGGCTGCATAGGCCTCCTTGTAGAACACGCCGGAAGACAGCCCCAGCGCACCTGCATCCATGGCCTCCTGCATGTCGGCCGCCATGGCGGCACGCTCCTCGGCCGTGGCTGCCTGGCCCAGGTCGCGCAGGTGGCGCATGCGCAGGGCCGTGTGACCCAGCAGCGCGGCCACGTTCACACTGGGCTGCGCGGCATCCACGGCGCGCGCGTAGTCGGCCATGCCGGCGTGGCGGAACTGGCGCTTTCCCAGCAGCGACAGCGGAGCCGCCGGGGCATCGGTCACCCCGGGCGCCAGCGAGATGCCGCAGTTGCCCACGCTCACCGTGGTCACGCCCTGCGAGAGCTTGGGCAGCATGTCGGGAGCATCGATGGCGGCTGCATCATCGTGCGTGTGCACGTCGATGAAACCGGGCGCGACCACCAGGCCGGCGCAGTCTATGGTTTCCACCGCCATGCCCGCCAGCAGGGCCGGGTCGATGGCGCCGGGGGGCGCCAGGGCCGCGATGCGCTCGCCCACCATCAGCAGATCGCCGGTCCAACCGGGCTGGTCCGTGCCGTCGATGATGGTTCCGTTCTTGAGCAGGGTTGCTTGGGTCGCTGCCATCAATCAGTTGTCTTTCTGGCCCGGCTTGTGCATGCCCGGGCCGTGGTCCATGGCGCCCGAATACTCGGCGCTGTCGAATCCGTGCTTGTGCAGCAACTGCTTGAATTGCTGCAGCCCCCGCGTGGCCACCGGTCCCAGCTGCTGCGCCAGGCGCACCATCAGGATCTCGATCACCACCAGGTGGGCCAGGTAGGCCTCGGTGCCCACGCGCATCACCGCGTCCTGCGGTACCGACACGGCCAGCACCAGGTCGGCCGTCTCGGCCCGCGGCGTGCCCGGCTGGGTCAGCGCGACCACCGTGGCACCTTGCGAGCGTGCGAAGCGCGCTGCTTCCACCGTGTAGGGCATGCGCCCCACGTGCGAGACCACGAAGGCCACGCCCTCGGGCCCCAGCGTGCTGGCCGAGACCAGTTGCTGGTGCGCGTCGAAGATCGCGTTGGCCGTGAGGCCCAGGCGGAACAGCCGGCTCTGCAGCTCGCTGGCCGTGAAGGTCGACGCCGCACCCACCGAGTAGCAGTCGATGCGCCGCGCCTTGGCGAGCTTGGCGGCCACCTGGTCGATCACGTCCACATCGATGCGCCGCCCCAGCTCGGTCAGCGACGAGACGGCCGCGTGGATGATCTTGCTGGAGACGTCCTGCGCCGTGTCCTCGGCCAGCACGCTGCGGTGCAGGTAGGAGCCCGAGACCGCCAGGTCCTGCGCCAGCGCCAGCATGAACTCGCGCACCGAGTCGTAGCCGAAGCTGCGGCAGGTGCGCACGATGGTCGGCATGGACACGCCGGCCTGTTGTGCCAACTGCTCCACCGTGGCCGCCACGGCGGCGCGCGGGTCTTCAAGCACGGCGCGCACCACGCTGCGCTGCGCTTCGGGCAGACTGTCCTGGCGCTCGCGCAATTGCTGCAGCAGCCCGGGGGCCGGGCTGGGGGGCAGAGGGTTGGGCACGCTGCTGGTGTTCATGCGCGGCCCTGCATCAGAAACGGGTGCTGATGGCACCGGTCACGGCCCCATCGTCTTCCACCACCGGCATCCAGCACCACTTGTCGAAGGTGGTGCAGGGGTGCGAAATGCCCAGGGCCACGCGGTCACCCACACGGGGCGCGACGGCATCGCCGGCCGCGGCATCGAAGCGCAGATAGGCATGCTGGTCGTTCAATGCGCTCACGCTCCAGCCGGCCGGTGCATCCACAGCCGTGCGCTCGCCGCGCCGGGCCAGTTGCACGGCGATCGGCATCTCCAGGTCGTAGGAGATGTCGCGGCGGCCACAGGTCAGCAAGGCCAGGCCCGGCTCGGGCACCGACTGCACCATGGCCCAGACCGTGAGAGCAGGGCGCAGCGAGGCATCGAGCCCTTCGCGCTGCTCCACGTTCCTGAGAAAGCGCTGGTAGTTGCCATGGTCGTGCGTCACATAGCAGCCCGAACGCAGTACACCCTCGATGGGGCGCGACAGGCCCTGCGCCTGCAGCAGCGGCACCACCAGGTCGAACACGGCCGAGCCGCCGGCCGTGAGCAGAATGCGTTCGCTGGCGAACAGGTGCTCGCCGTCGCAGGCGCGTGCCACCTCCATCACCCGGCGCACCAGCGCAGTCACTTCTCGGGCGTCGTGCTCGTTGTCGCAGCGCGCCACGCCGCCCTCGTAGCACTCGATGCCATCGAACTGCACGGCCTTCGACGCCGCCAGCGCGCGCGCCAGGGCCAGGGCCTCGTCCAGTGTGCGGCAGCCGGTGCGCTGGCCGGGGATGCCCATCTCCAGCAGCACGTTGAACACCCGGGCGCTCCCGCGGCGCTGCTTCCAGTCCTCAACCAGTGCCAGTTGCGCCAGCGAATCCACGAGGAACCAGACTGCCAGGTCACCATGATGCACCAGCAGCGCATCGAGCGCATCCAGGTCCGCATCGCAGACCACCTGGTTGGCGATGATGATCTTGCGCGCGCCCGCCTCCACGCCCACCGCCACCTGGAAGGCCGTGGCGAAGGTCAGGCCCCAGGCACCGGCCGCCAGCTGCTGCGCGAACAGCTGGGGTGACATCGTGGTCTTGCCGTGCGGCGCCAGGGCAATGCCCTTGCGCTGCGCAAAATCCTGCATCCAGGCCAGGTTGTGCGCCAGCGCTGAGCGGCTCAGCACCGCCAGCGGGAAGGCCAGGTCATCGGCCAGCACGTTCCAGCCGCGCGCGGCAATCTCGCTCACGCGGCAGGGCGCTGCGGCGATGGGATAGCTCTTGCAGGTGGAGTCCAGGGTGAAGTCGGTGGTGGTCATGGAATCTCGTTGGTTGAGGGCGCGGCGGGGCCGCGCAGGTCAGATGTCATCGCGCCAGCAGGCCTTCCAGTGCTCGGTGCCCACGGGGCGCAGGGCCATGTCGGCGCTGGCGCATTCGGCCACCGCGTGCGGGCAGCGTGTGCGGAACACGCAGCCCGAGGGCGGGTTGGCGGGGCTGGGCAGGTCGCCCTGCAGCAGGGGGATGGTACGCCGCTGCGCCGGGTCGGGTATGGGCGCGGCCGCGAGCAGGGCGCGCGTATAGGGATGGGCCGGCCGCGCATACAGCGCGCTGGTGGGCGCGATCTCCATCACCCGGCCCAGGTAGAGCACTACCACGCGGTCGCACAGGTACTCCACCACGTCCAGGTCGTGCGAGATGAACAGCAAGGTCAGGCCCAGTTGTTCCTTGAGGTCGCCCAGCAGGTTCACCACCTGCGCCTGGATCGACACATCCAGCGCCGACAGCGGCTCGTCCGCCACGATGAAGTTCGGCTGCACCGCCAGCGCGCGCGCAATGCCGATGCGCTGGCGCTGCCCGCCCGAGAACTCGTGCGGGAACCGGTCCGCATGCTCGGGCCGCAGGCCTACCTGCGCCAGCAGCTCCTGGATGCGCGGCTGGCGCTCCGCGCCGCGCGCCTGCTTGTGCGTGTCCAGCGCCTCGCCCAGCACCTCGCGGATGCGCATGCGCGGATTCAGGCTGGCATACGGGTCCTGGAAGATGATCTGTATTTTCGAGCGCAGCGGGCGGAACTGGCCTTGGCTCATTCCCGCCAAGTCCTGCCCAGCGGCCTCGCCGCCGTGGTACAGCATCTGCCCTGCCGTCGGGTCCACCAGCCGGGTCAGCAGCCGGCCGATGGTGCTCTTGCCCGAACCCGACTCGCCCACCAGGCCCAGTGTCTCACCGCGCCGGATGGCAAAGCTCACGTCGTCCACCGCCCGCACCGGGTGCGTGCCGCTGCCGAAGTACTTGCGCAGGCCGCGCACCTCGATAAGGTTCTCGCTGGCAACGGCGCTCATGCGGCCACATCTTCGTGCGTTTCCTGGCCCACGCGGATGCAGCGCACCCTGCGGTTGGCGCCGCCATCGTCGGACAGGGCGGGCATGCGTGCGTCGCAGGCCGCGATGCGGCGCTCGCAGCGCGGCGCAAAGGCGCAGCCCGGCGGCGGCGCCAGAGGGCTCGACACCTGGCCCGGTATGGCCACCAGGCGCGGCCGCTGCCCGGCCACGCTGGTGGCATGGCGCCGCGCCACGCCGGGCAGGCAGGCCAGCAGGCCGCGGGTGTAGGGGTGCTCGGGTTGTGCGAACAGCTCGTGCACCGGGGCCGACTCGACGATGCGGCCCGCGTACATCACGGCCACGGCATCGGCGTACTGCGCCACCACGCCCAGGTTGTGGGTCACGAACAGCATGCCCATGCCCGTCTCCTTCTGCAGCCGGCCCATCAGCGCCAGGATCTGCGCCTGGATGGTCACGTCCAGCGCGGTGGTGGGTTCGTCGGCGATCAGCAGCGTGGGGTTGCAGGCCATGGCCAGCGCGATCATCACGCGCTGGCGCATGCCGCCCGACAGCTGGTGCGGGTACTCGTGCACGCGCTGCTTGGCGGCCGGTATCTCCACCACATCCAGCATGCGCTGGGCATGGGCCAGAGCCGCCTTGCGGTCGAGCTTCAGGTGCAGGCGCACCGATTCGGCGATCTGCTCGCCCACGGTCAGCACCGGGTTCAGGCTGGTCATGGGCTCCTGGAAGACCATCGCGATCTCGTTGCCGCGCAGCGCCCGGCGCTCGGCCTCGGGCAGGGCCAGCAGATCCACGCGCCGGCCGTCGCGCCGGGTGAACCAGGCCTGGCCGCCCACCTGCGCCTGCGAGGTCTTGGCATGCAGGCCCATCAGCGTGAGGCTGGTGACGGACTTGCCTGAGCCCGACTCTCCGACCAGCGCCAGCGTCTGGCCCGGGTGGATGGCAAAGGACACGTCGGCCACGCTCTGGATGCGGCCGGCGTCGGTGGCGAACGAGGTGGACAGGCCCTGCACTTCGAGCCGGGCAGCCGTGGGGGTGGTCATGGGGTGGGTGCCTTCGTAACGCGCTCGCCTGGGGCGGGCGCTTGCGTGGGTCGGTGAAAGAAGCTCATGCGGCCTTCTTGAGCTTGGGGTCGAGCAGGTCGCGCACGCCGTCGCCCAGCATCTGCAGCGACAGGGCGGTGAACACGATGGCCAGGCCCGGGTAGAGAATGGTCCAGAACGCGCGGTCTGCCGACTCCAGGCTGCCAGCGATCATGGTGCCCCAGGTGGGGATGTCGGGCGGCACGCCCACGCCCAGGAAGGACAGGCCCGCCTCGGCCAGGATGGCATAGGCGAAGATGAAGGTCACCTGCACCAGGATGGGCGAAACCAGGTTGGGCAATATGTGCTTGAGCAGGATGCGCGGTGTGCGCACGCCCAGGGCGCGCGCGGCATCGACGAACAGCAGCTCGCGCAGCACCAGGGTGCTGGCCCGCACCACACGCGCCACGCGCGGCGTGTAGACGATGACCAGCGCCAGCATCACGTTCCACAGCGAGGCGCCCAGGATGGACACCAGCGCGATGCCCAAGAGGATGTCGGGGAAGGACATCATCGCGTCCACCACGCGCATCAGCGGCGCGTCCAGCCGCCGAAAGAAGCCTGCGAACATGCCCAGCAGCGTGCCGAACAGCACGGCGCCCGCGGCAGTCAGCCCGCCGATCAGCAGCGAATAGCGCGCACCGTGCACGATGCGCAGCATCACGTCGCGCCCCAACTCATCGGTGCCAGCCCAGTGCGCGGCCGAGGGAGCGTTCAGGCGCTCGCTGATCGAGATGGCGTTGGGGTCGGCGTCCGACACCCAGGGGAACACCGTGGCCACCGCGACCACCAGGGCCAGCACGATGGCCGAGGCCAGCACCACCTTGCGTGCGAACAGCTTGCGCGCCAGCGGCAGCCAGTAGTCCCGCAGGTTGCGAATCAGGCGTTGCAACATATCATTGGCCCTCCAGCCGGATGCGCGGATCGACCAGCGTGTACAGAAAATCGATGGCCAGGTTGATGAAGACATAGATGGCCGCGATGACCAGCAGCGTGCCCTGGATCACCGGGTAGTCGCGGCGCAGCACGGCACGCACCACCAGGTTGCCCACGCCGGGCAGGTTGAACACCGTCTCGGTCACCACGGTGCCGCCGATCATCAGCGCCAGCGTGAGGCCCAGCACTGTGACGATGGGCACCAGCGCATTGCGCAGCACGTGCTTGACCATCACCGTGCCCTCGGCCAGGCCCTTGGCGCGTGCGGTGCGCACATAGTCCTCGCCCAGGATGTCGAGCATGGAGGCGCGTGTGAAGCGGATGATCAGCGCCGAGTTCAGCAGCCCCAGCACCAGTGCCGGCAGCAGCAGGTGCGACAGGCGCTCGGCCAGCGGCGAGGCCGGGTCGCCATAGCCCGATGCCGGGAACCAGCCGAGCTTGACCGCGAACAGCTGGATCAGGATCAGCCCGAGCCAGAAGCTGGGCACGCTGGCGCCCAGCATGGCCACGCCGCTCAGGGCCTGGTCACCGGGGCTGCCGCGCCAGATGGCGGCTGCCATGCCGCAGGGGATGCCGATCAGCGCCGCGATGCCCACCGCGAACAGCGCCAGGAACAGCGTGGGCTCGGCGCGCTCAAGCAGCGCCTGCGCCACCGGGCGCTGCAGAAAGATGGACTGGCCCAGGTTGCCCTGCAGCAGCTCGCCCACCCAGAGCACGAACTGCGTGGGCAGGGGCTTGTCCAGCCCGTACTGCGTGCGCGCCGCGGCAATGTCGGCGGCCGTGGCCTGGTCGCCCAGCAGCAGCGCCACCGGGTCGCCCGAGGCCAGGCGCGTGAGCGCGAACACCAGCACCGCGACGAGGGCCAGCACCACCAGGGCGCCGCCCAGGCGGGTCATCAGAAAACGCATGGCAACGAACCTTCGTGCAGTGGGGGCTTACTTGGCCAGGCCCGTGTTCCAGAAGAACGGCCAGATCGCCGGCGTGTAGCCTTCGAGCTTGGCCGAGCGGGCCGACAGGCTGTTGAACTTGCCCACCTCGATGAAGGGCACCTCGTCATATACCACCTGCTGCACGGCACCCCACAGCGGCCCGCGCTTGGCGACATTGGTCTCCTGGTTGAAGGCCGTGAGCGTGGCCTTCTTGGCGGGCGAATCCCACCAGCCCGGTGCGCCATCACCCAGTTGCGGCGGCGACAGCATGGGTTCGGGGAACAGGCCCGAGTGCGTGAAGTACACGTCCCACAGCTTGGGGTCGTTGCGCCGTTGCACCAGGGTCGCCCAGTCCACCACCTGCAGCTCGGTCTTGAAGCCTGCCTTCTTGAGCTGCTCGGCCATCACCAGCGCCATGTTGTAGTGGAACTCGTACTGCCGGCTGGCCATGATGCGCACCGGCTGGCCGTTGTAGCCGGCCTTGGCCGCCTGGTCCTTGGCAGCCTGCGGGTTGCGCTCGTTGTAGAGCTTGCTGCCGGCGTCCGCGTAGTAGGGCGTGCCCTTGGGGAAGAAGTTGGGTTCCACCACGAAGAAGCGGTTGTCGCCAAAGCCCGCTGCCAGCAGCTCGCCCGAGCCCACGGCGGTCTGCACGGCGCGGCGCAGTGGCTGCGCGGCGAGCACGCCTTCCTTGGTGTTGAAGACGATGTAGGGGAAGCCGAAGTTCTTGGTCACGATGGGCACCACAGCCGGTGCGCCCTTGTCGATGCGGCCGGCCGCTTCCACGGGCAGCAGGTCGGCGTACTGGAACTGGCCCGACAGCGCGCCTTCCACGCGCGTGTTGGCATTGGGCACGGGCACGAAGCGAAGCTCGTCGAGCAGGGCCTCGCGCCGGCCGGCATAGCCGCTCGGGGCCTCCTTGCGGGCGCTGTAGGTGTCGTGGCGCACCAGCACCGTGAACTGGTCGGGGCGGCGCTCCCTGAACTTGTAGGGACCGGTGCCGACGAATTCCTTGAGCTGCGGCGCGATGCTCTCCTTGGCCATGATGGCCGCCATGCCGCTGGGCAGGGCCAGCTGGGCCAGCAGCGGCGCGTAGGGGGCCTTGAGCTTGAGCTCCACCGTCAGCGCTCCCTTGGCGGTGAGCGAAGCCACCTCCTTGCCCACGGCCTTGCCGCGGGGCGACAGTTCCATCCAGCGCTGCAGCGAGGCCACCACGTCCTCGGCATTCAGGTCGCGGCCGTTGTGCAGCTTCACTTCCTTGCGCAGCGCGATGGTGTAGGTCAGCCCGTCCTTCGACACGGTGGGCAGGCCCTCGGCCAGCATGGGCGCCACGGCCCAGTTCGCGTCGAAGGTGTACAGCGGTTCGTACACGTGCTGCATGATGGTGCCGACCAGGTCGGCCGTGCTCACCATGGGGTCCAGCCCCTGGGGCTCGCCGACCATGGCCAGGTTGGCGGCGCCGCCCTTGGCGGGCGCCGCCAGGGCGGGCTGGCCCGATCCCAGGGCCACGAGCACGGCCGCACTGGCGGCCAAGCCCAGAACACTGCGCCTGGCTGCCTGAACAGGCATTCCGGGCGTCAACCAATCGCGGATGGATGAGGATTGCATCGTGGCTCCATAAGTAATAACATTACATTTTTCATCGTAGATTACCCTTTTGTGAAAGTCAAACGGGTTTTTTAGAATGTTTGGTGTAAATAATTTACACAAGGAGCTTGATCCATGAGCCATGTAGAACTGCTGGGCCAATCCCCCATCGCCTCCGACCGCCAGGCGCGGCCCCTGTCGCCCGCCACGCGCGCCGGCGACTTCGTTTTTGTCTCGGGCCAGGTGCCCACGGACGACCAGGGCCAGGTCATCGTCGGCGGCATCGAGGCGCAGACGCGCCAGGTGTTCCAGCGCGTCAAGGACGCCCTGGCCCTGGCCGACTGCACCCTGGCCGATGTGGCCAAGGTCAGCGTCTGGATGGCCGATGCGCGCGACTTCGGCAGCTTCAACCGCGTCTACATGGAGTGCTTCGGCGATCACCGCCCGGCACGCTCCACGGTGGAGTCGCGCCTCATGATCGACGCCAAGGTCGAGATCGACGTCACTGCCTACAAGCCCCGTGCCTGAACACGCCAACTCCTCTGCGGGCAAGATCTTCGACGTGGCTGCGCTCGGCGAGGCCATGGTCGAGTTCAACCAGGTCCATCCCGGCCAGCCGCAGTACCTGCGTGGCTTTGGTGGCGACACCAGCAATGCAGTGATCGCAGCGGCAAGGGCCGGCGCCCGCACGGCCTACCTCACCCGCATCGGGCAGGACAGCTTCGGCCAGGCCCTCACCACGCTGTGGCGCACCGAGGGGGTGGACACCCGCGCCGTGCAGAGCGACGCCGAACACCCCACCGGCATCTACTTCGTCACCCACGGAGCGAATGGGCACGAGTTCAGCTACCTGCGCGCCGGCTCGGCTGCCAGCCGCATGGCGCCGCAGTGGCTGGCCGGCGAGCCCGCGGCGGTGCTGCGCGCCGCGCGCATCCTGCACCTGTCCGGCATTTCGCTGGCCATCTCGCCGCAGGCCTGCGACACCGCCTTCGAGGCCATGCGCCTGGCACGCGAGGCTGGCACCCGGGTGGCCTTCGACTCGAACCTGCGCCTCAAGCTCTGGCCGCTGGCGCGCGCCCAGGCCTGCATCGCGCAGGCCGTGGCGCTGTGCGACATCTTCCTGCCCAGCCTGGAGGACATGCAGGCCCTGACCGGCCTGTCCGATCCCGAGGCCATCGTTGACTGGGGCCACGCGCGCGGTGCCGCCACCGTGGTGCTCAAGCTCGGTGCCGAGGGGGCCCTGGCCAGCGACGGCCAGCGCAGGGAGCGCATCGCCGGCCTGCGCGTGACCCCCGTGGACGCCACGGGGGCGGGCGACTGCTTCTGCGGCAACCTGCTGGCCCGCCTGGCCCAGGGCGATGATGTCTTCACCGCAGCGCGCTATGCCAACGCCGCCGCCGCCCTGGCCGTGCAGGGCTATGGCGCCGTGGCGCCGCTGCCGTACGCGCGCCAGGTGCAGGTGGCGGCTTGATGTAAGGGGAGCGTGGCAATAGTCGCAGCGTCAGGAAACTGGCGCGACCTGGGCGAGTGCCCCCGCGCAAGGGCCGCCCCGCCGCGCTGGGGGCGTCCCCCTTTGGGGGAAGACGCGAAGCGGCTCAGGGGGCTACCCATTACGCTGCAAACAGGTCCGAACGCGCTGCCTTGGTGATCGCGGCCACGCAGGGGTGGCTGATGCGCCGCTCCACCGAGATCGCGAAGAACTCCTCCACCAGCTCTCCCGAGCGGCCGATCACCTCCACGCCGAACTGGGCCCGGGTCTCTTCCTCCAGCACCGTGGGCGAGGTGAACACCCCGCGCCCCTCGCGGCCAAAGGCGTTCATGAGCGCACTGTCGTCGAACTCGCCCACCAGGCGCGGCTGCAGCTGGTGCTTGTTGAACCAGTGGTCCAGTTGCTGGCGCACCGAGGATTGGGGGCCCTGGATCAGCATGGGCGCGCCATGCAGGCACCGGGGAAACGGCCCGTCAAGCTGGCGGCGCAGCGCCGGCGCGCAGAAAAAGCTCATACCGCTGCTGCCCAGGCCGTGATTGAAGGCCTTGACGCCGATCTTCTTCGAGACCGGCTCGTCCGCCAGAACCAAGTCCAGCCGGTTCAGGCTCAGCTGCGCCACCAGCTCGGGGAACTTGCCTTCGTGGCAGGTCATGTGCACCTGCTCGGCCAGGCCCAGGGCCGGCTCCAGCAGGTGGTAGGCCACCGACTTGGCCACCGAGTCCGCCACCCCCACGCGGAATTCGAGCGGCCGCGACTGCCCGCGCGCCAGGCGGATGGATTTTTCGAGCTCGTCCCCCAGCGCAAAGATCTGCTCGGCATAGCCCAGCGCCACCCGGCCTTCGCTGGTCAGCTCCAGGCCCCGGCCGCGCTTCTTGAACAGGTCATGCCCGAGCCATTCCTCCAGCTGCTTGATCTGGCCCGACAGTGTCTGCGGCGTGGTGTTGAGCTGCTCCCCGGCGCGCATGATGCCGCCCGCCTTGGCCGTGGTCCAGAAGTAGCGCAGATGCTTGAAATTCATGGCATTCCAATACTTCGTAAAAAACGAAGGAAAAATCTCAATAAATCGAATATACGCGAAGTGTCAATGTCCCTACAGTACCTACATGGACAGATCGCGCCACGCCCATTCCGGGCACCGAAACCTGGCCATGCAACGTTCACAAGGAGTCAATGATGCGCATCACTACACGAGGCCAGCTCGCCGTTTCGGCCATGACCGATCTCGCGCTGCGCCAACAAATGCGTCCTGTGGCACTGTCGACCATCAGTGCACGCCAGGGCACTTCGTTGTCCTACCTGGAGCAACTGTTCAGCGCGCTGCGGCGCGCCGGGCTGGTGGACAGCACGCGCGGCCCTGGCGGCGGCTACACGCTGGCGCGCCGCGCGGACCAGGTGTCCGTGGCCGACATCATCCTGGCGGTGGAAAACCTCAAGGGCGATGACACCCAGAGCCTGGCCCAGGGCCAGGCGGCGCAGATGAAGGCCATGACGGGCGAGCTGTGGATCACCTTCAACAGCCGGGTGATGGAGTACCTGCAGTCCGTGACCCTGGCGGAACTGGTGACGCAGGAGCTGGCCCGGGGCGTGGTCGTGGAGTCCGGCGAGCCCGCGCCGCAGCAGCGCGCCCGTGCCGTGCCCAGCGCCAAGCCCAAGCCACGCCTGGCAGGACTGGGTGTGCCCAACTCGGTGTTCGCACTGGGAAGCATGCCACTGATGCAGCGGCGCTGACGTGGGACAGGGGCGGCCAGGCCGCCCCGGTTGCCCGGTGCCTGGGGAGGTGGCGGCCTATGCCGCGTACACCTGCTCCATGGACTTGAAGCCCTTCATCTCGATCGGGTTGCCGCTCGGGTCGTAGAAGAACATCGTCCACTGCTCGCCGGGCTCGCCCTCGAAGCGCACCTGCGGCGCCAGGACGAACTGCGTGCCGGCCGCCTTCAGGCGCTCGGCCACGGCCTTCCAGGCGGGCAGTTCGAGGATGGCGCCGAAGTGCGGCATGGGCACCAGGTGCTCGCCCACATGGCCGGTGGCGGCGCTGGTGAACGGCGTGCCCAGGTGCAGCGAGATCTGGTGGCCGAAGAAGTCGAAATCGACCCAGGTGTCGGTGCTGCGGCCTTCGCGGCAACCCAGCACGCCGCCATAGAAGCGGCGGGCTGCGTCGAGGTCGGTGACGTTGAAGGCGAGATGGAAAAGGCTGTGCATCGGCGCAGGATAGCAGCCGATACGCACCCCCTTGGCGACGTCAGCCTTTCGGGCGGGCCAGCATTTCGGCGGTGTTCGTCTTGCGGTCGGCATTCACGCGCGCCACATGGGGGCGTTCGTTCATGCGGGTGAGGTACTCGCGCACCGGCAGGTCGGTAAGGAAGTCGCGGCCATAGATGATCTTGGTGGCCGAGGACACCAGCGGCAGGTGCACGATGGCCGCGCAGTCCGCTGCGGTGAAGCTGTCGCCACCGATGTAGGGGGCGAACTTCGTGAGCTGGGCGAAGGCTGCAATGTTCTTCGCCAGTTGCGCGCCGACCTTCTCGCGCGCCGCCTCGCTCACCGTGCCGCCGAAGAAGGCCTGCGGGTAGAGGTTGCGTGCCACCAGCTCCAGGTGCAGCTCCATGAAGGTGATCAGCTCGCGCACCTTGCCGGCGGCCAGCGGGTCGGCCGGAATCAGCGGGTGGTCGGGGTAGGCCGACTCGATGTAGTCGGCGATCACGGCCGACTCGCACAGCGTGCCGTTCGGCGTGCGCAGGTAGGGCACCTTGCCCAGCGGGCTGGCGCTGCGGTCGGTCTCCCCGATCCAGGCCAGCTCCTCCTCGAAGGGCACGCCCTTTTCGAGCAGCGCGAGCTTGACCTTGTTGTAGTAGTTGCTGGCTGAAAAGCCGCAGAGGGTGAGCATGGGGTAGTCTCCTTCCAGTGTCCTTTCTGTGGATATTAGGGGCGTGGCAGACTGCGCTGCGTCGCGCAGATGACGCAAGGCGCCATCCTGAGTGGGGTTGCGATCCCTGGTGCGCGGCCCTCTTTCCCGTTTTCAGGAGTTCTCCCCATGATGTTCCGTACAAGTACCCTTGCCGGCCTGGCACTGTCGACCCTTTTTGCAAGTGCTGCGTGGGCCCAGGCCCCCGCCGCAGTAAAGGTCGATGGCGCCTGGGCCCGCGCCAGCGTGCCCGGCCAGAAGGGCACCGGCGCCTTCATGACGCTCACCGCGCCGCAGGGTGCCCGCCTGGTGGCGGCCTCGTCCCCCGCCGCTGGCGTGACCGAGGTGCACGAGATGAAGCTCGACGGCGACGTGATGCGCATGCGTGCCGTGCCGGTGCTGGAACTGCCGGCCGGCAAGCCCGTGGAGCTCAAGCCTGGCGGCTACCACGTCATGCTGCTGGACCTCAAGGCGCCCCTGGCCAAGGACAGCACTGTGCCGCTCACCCTGACCTTCAAGGACGCCAAGGGCACGGAAAGCCGGCTAGAGCTGACCGTGCCCGTGGCCGCCACGGCACCGGGCGCCCCTGCGCATGGGCACAAACACTGAGGCGCGAGGACCCTGCCCGCCATCGCCAGCGGCCACCCATTGGGGTAAGCTGTCAGGAGAGATCCCCCACCCATCTTGCGGAGCGGCCATGAGCGACACATCCAATTTCGGTTTCGGCAAATTCGTCCCCGGTTTCGATTTCCTGCAGAGCCTGGCCAAGGGGGCGACCAACAGCATTCCGCAATTGCCCAACCTGTCCAACTGGGTGGCGCCGACCATCAGCGTCGAAGAGCTGGACAAGCGCATCGAGGAGCTCAAGGCCGTGCAGTTCTGGCTGGAGCAGAACTCGCGCGCACTGGCCGCCACCATCCAGGCGCTGGAGGTGCAGAAGATGACCCTGGCCACCTTGAAGGGCATGAACTTCAGCATGGGCGACGTGGCCAATGCCTTCAAGCTCAAGACGGCCGACACCGTGATGAGCGGTGTGCAGAAGGCCGCTGACACCGTGAGCGGTGCGGCCGAGGCCGTGGCCGGCGCCGCCGCCCGCGTCACGGGCCGCGCGAAGGAAGAGGAAGAACAGGACGACGATGCCGAGCCCGAGGAGGCACCTGCCAAGGCCGCGGCCCCCAAGGCGAAGAAGGGCGGCAAGGCCGCCGCTGCGGCGCCCGAGGCTTCGGTGGTCGACCCGCTGCAATGGTGGGGCGCACTCACCGGCCAGTTCCAGCAGATCGCCGCCAATGCCATGAAGGACGCTGCCAAGCAGACCGCCCTCGATACCACCAAGAACATGGCCACCGGCCTGGCCAAGGAGGCCATCAAGACGGCCACCGGCATGGCCAGCCAATTCGCCGCCAAGGGCATGAAAACCGTGTCGGGCACGCGCAAGCCCGCGGCCGCGAAGAAGGCCCCCACCGCCAAACCCGCCGCCAAGGCACACAAGACCACCCCGGCCGCGGCCAAGCGCGCGCCGCGCAAACGCACTGGTTGAAGCACCCCGGCCGGGTCTTGTGCCCCGGCCTGCGAGAACGCACCATGACACTCTTTCCCAGTGGCCACGCCACCCATCCCCAGTGGCGCATGGCGGCGGCATTGGTCCTGGCGCAACTGCGCGCGCAGATGGCGCTGCCCCAGTACGCGGGCAGCCCCACGCTGGGGCTGCTCTACATCACCGACCACTACGCCAGCGAGGCCCAGGCCCTGCTGGACTTCCTGGCCAGCGAACTGCCCGAGGTGACGGACTGGAGCGGCACCGTCGGGGTGGGGGTGTCCGCCAACAACGCCGAGTATTTCGACGAGCCCGCGCTGTCGGTGATGCTGCTCGACCTGCCGGCCGACCAGTACCGGGTGTTCTCGGGCGTGGCACCGCTGCAGCGCCACCCCGCCAGTGGCTTTGTCGCCCACACGGCCCTGGTGCACGCCGATGGGCATGTGCCCGAGCTCGCCGAGTTGCTGGACGAGATGGCCGCTCGCACCGAATCCGGCTACCTGTTCGGCGGCCTGAGCGCGAGCCGGGGCGCGGACGTGCAGTTCGCCATTGCCGGCGACGGCAACATGGCCGGACAGGGCGGCGCCAGCGGCGTCTTCGATGGCGGCCTGTCCGGCGTGGCCTTCGGCCGTGGCGTGGCCCTGGTTTCGCGCGTCACGCAGGGCTGCCAGCCCGTGGGGCCTCTGCGCAGCGTGACCGCTGCGCACGAGAACGTGGTGCTGCAGCTCGACGGCGAACCCGCGCTCGATGTGCTGCTCGACACGCTGGAGGTATCGCTCGACGGCGATCCGCAGCCCGCGCTGCGCAAGGTGCGCGCCACACTGGCCGGGCTGGTGGATGCCGGGGCGCAGCCCCGGGGCCTGCAGCGCACGGGCCATTTCGGCACCGACACGCGCGTGCGCCACATCGTGGGGCTCGACGGAGCGCGCCGCGGCGTGGCCCTCGCTGACAAGGTGGAGCCCGGCATGCACGTGGCGTTCTGCCAGCGCAACGCGGCGGCGGCGCGTGCCGACCTGATGCGCATCTGCGCCGAGATCCGCGAAGAGCTGGAACCCGAGGAACTGGAGCCCGCGCCGCTGGGGGCGGGCCATGCCGGAGCTGCGACAGCCCCTGCGCCCGGAACGGGCGCCCCAGGCCGGGCGGCGACGCTGCCCGGGCGGCGCATCCGCGGCGCCATCTACGTCAGCTGTTCAGGCCGTGGCGGCCCGCATTTCGGCGGCCCCAGTGCCGAACTGCAGATCGTGCGGCATGCGCTGGGCGACGTGCCGCTGGCCGGCTTTTTCGCGGGGGGCGAGATCGCCCACCACCACCTGTACGGCTACACCGGCGTGCTCACGGTCTTCACCTGACCGCGCGCAGGCAGGCGCGGCGGGCATGGCTGCTTCAACCGGCCGGCCCGTTGCTTTCCGTGGGCAGGCCATCGGCATCCCACTCCGGCAGGCCGCCGCGCAGCCAGTACACCGTCTTGTAGCCCTTGGAGGCAGCCACCTTGGCTGCCTTGTACGACTTCCAGCACTCGGCCCCGTTGCAGGCAAAGATCACGGGCCTGTTGCGGTCCACCTTTTCCAGCGCCTGGAAGTCGTCCTGCGCGGCGTTGAAGGCCACGTCCTTGAGGCTCTTTTCCCCGTAGGCGGCGAGCACGGCGCCACGGATGCGCTTGGTCTTGAATTCCTTCTCTGTGCGGGTGTCGACCACCACCGCGCCTTCGGCCTGCAGCTTTTGCGCCTCGCGTGCCGTGATGCGGCTCACCCCGGGCAGGCTGTTGGGCGTGAACAGGCCGAGTTCGGCCACGCGGCGGTACTCGCCCGCCTCGGGCTTGAGCGCCACGGTACCCAGGCCGGCAGCACTGGAGCCGTTGCCGAACCATTGCGCCAGGCGTGTCTTCACGTCGGCGGGCAGGTCTTTCTTCACGGCGATCGAAAAGCCGCCCGGAACGGGCTGCGAGGTGGCCAACACGCGTGCGTCGCCCTTGTGGGTGGCGGTCCATTCGGCCCATTCGTCGGCACGCACCACGGTGGCATCGGTCGTGCCCAGCACCAGGGCGCTCAGGCCCGCCTGCGGCAGCTTTTCGTGCTGCACGCCCTTGAGGTCCTGGAACGACAGGCCGGCCTCGTTGAGCATGCCCCGCGCCATGTAGGTGTAGATCGAGTCCTGCTGGGGCAGGTACAGACGGCGGCCCTTCATCGCCCCGACATTGGCTACCGAGCCCGCAGCCACGAGCACGTACTGCTCCGACTTCTGCGTGGCGCCCACCAGCTCGTAGCCGCGCTGCAGGGCCGAGGCGGCCACCTGGGCGGGGCCGATGAACACGTCGTAGCCCGCACTGCGCGTGGCCCGCATCACGTCGGCCAGGTCTTCGCTGGTGGCCACGGTGGCGGGCTGCCCGGCGGCCTTGGACAGGCCCGACTCGAAGCTGCTGCGCAGGATGGTGTTCGCCGCTTTCTTCGCGGTGGGCTCCACCGCGACGATCGCGGTGAGCTGCTGCGCCTGCACGATCGAAGAAGCGGCAAGGGCGCAAAACAAGGCAACGGTGGATGGCAGGAACGCAGGGCGGTACATGGCTTCTCCTCGTGGAGTCTGTGAACCCGTGTCAAATATGCACCAACGCGCTACGAAGGTCACGTTACCGGTGCGTCTGTTGCCATTTCTTACACGTGCCCTGCAAAACCCTGAGGGCAAATCAGGGCGCTCCCTCCAGAATCTGCAGAGGGCAGGCCCAGGTCATGCCCGCTTTTTCGCCAGTCCATCAACCCCCACCGGAGGAGAACGCGTCCATGTCCCATCCCGCTACCTTGCCCCGCCGCCAGATGCTTGCCGGCAGCGCCGCAGCGCTCAGTGCGTTGGGATTCGCTGCCCTGGGCAAGGGGGCGCATGCGCAGTCTGCGCCCGCACCGGCGGCCGCGGCGCCAGCGGCCAAGCCCCTGCCGTCCTATGTCGCCTGGAAGAATCCCGACGCGCTCATCGTGCACAGCAGCAGCACGCTGGAGACGCGGCGCTCGGTCTTCGGCACCAGCGTCGTCACGCCCGCGAGCCAGCTCTACATCCGCAACAACCTGCCTGCGCCGGATGCCGCTGTCGTGGCCGACCGTGACGGCTGGAGCGTGTCCATCGAAGGGGTGAAGAATCCGCGCGCGCTCACCGTGGCCGAACTCAAGACCCTTGGGTTGGAGACCGTGACCACCGTGCTGCAATGCTCGGGCAACGGGCGCGGCTTTTTCCCAAGCAAGCCCAGCGGCACGCCCTGGACCGTGGGCGCGGCCGGCTGCGTGGTGTGGAGCGGCGTGCCCTTGCGCAACGTGGTGGCCGCACTGGGCGGGCTGGCCAGCGGTGCGGCCTACCTCACGGGCACCGGCGGCGAGAAATTGCCCGAGGGCGTGGACCCGCTCACCGTGGTGGTCGAGCGCTCGGTGCCCGTCAAGGCACTGGACGATGCCATCCTGGCATGGGAGATGAATAGCGAGCCCATGCCGCTGGCGCATGGGGGCCCGCTGCGGCTCATCGTGCCGGGCTACCAGGGCGTGAACAACATCAAGTACGTCAAGCGCGTGGCCTTCGGTGCCGAGCAGTCGCAGGCGCGCATCATGTCGCACGGCTACCGCATGTCGCCCCCGGGCACCAAGGCTGGCCCGGACCAGCCCTCGGTCTGGGAGATGACGACGAAATCCTGGATCAACGGCCCGCTGCCCGAGCAAGGCACGCTCAAGGCCGGCCTGGTGCAGGTGCACGGCGTGGCCTTCGGCGGCACGCGCGGCATCAAGGGCGTGGACGTCTCGGTGGACGGCGGCAAGACCTGGCAGGCCGCGCAGCTCATCGGGCCCGACCTGGGCCGCTTTGCCTGGCGCCAGTTCGTGCTGCCGGTGCGCCTGGCGGCCGGCTCGCACGAGCTGCTCAGCCGTGCCACCGACACCGCCGGCAACGTGCAACCCGAGCAGCGCGAGGAAAACCTGGGTGGCTACAACAACGCGAGCTGGCGCGACCACGGCGTGACCGTGGTTGTCGCTTGAGGCGGTGCGCACCTTGCGCACCGCCGCCGCTGCCGGGCTGCTGGCGCTGGCCGCCTGCGGCGCCTGGGCCGCGGATGCCGGCGAACTAGCGCGCGGCAAGGAACTGTTCAGCAAGGTCCAGCCGGCCTGCGCCGTGTGCCACACGCTGCAGGCCGCAGGGGCCGAGGGGCAGATCGGCCCCGCACTGGACGAGCTCAAGCCCAATGCCGAGCGCGTGCTGCGCGCCCTGAAGGCGGGCATCGGCATCATGCCGTCCTACGCCGACAAGCTCAGCGACAAGGACATGCGGGCACTGGCCAGCTTTGTCGCTCAGGCCTCGGGCGCCGCGCCCTAGGCGCGTGCTCAGGCCTTCGACGCCGCAGGCAACAGGCCGGCCGTGCTGCGTTGGGGCATGCCCGTGAAGGCGAAGTCCAGCTCGGGCGCCAGCCCGCTCACGATGCGTGCCACCGACTTGCCCGAGCCGCAGGCATGCGTCCAGCCCAGCGTGCCATGGCCGGTGTTGAGGAACAGGTTGGCCAGTTTCGTCTTGCCGATCAGCGGCACATTGCTCGGCGTGGCCGGGCGCAGGCCGGTCCAGAACTGGGCCTGGCTGGCATCGCCGGCGCCCGGGAACAGCTGCTCCACGCGGCGCACGATGGCCTCGCAGCGCACCTGGTTCAGGTCGCGCTGGTAGCCATTGAGCTCGGCCGTGCCGGCGATGCGCAGGCGGTCGCCGCGCTCGCTGGTGTAGCGCGAGAAAACGAGCTTGTACTCGTCGTCCGTGAGGCTCACCTGGTGGGCCATGCTTGCATCCTTGACCGGCATGGTCACCGAATAGCCTTTGGCCGGGTAGATCGGCAGGCGGATGCCCAGCGGCTGCGCCAGCAGCGGGCTGAACGAGCCCATTGCGAGCACGAAGGCATCGCCGTGCACGCGCTCGAAGCGGCCTTCGGCGTTGCTCACTTCCACATGGTCGATGCGCCCGCCGGCCTCGCGCAGCGCTGTGATGTGGTGGCCCAGGCGGAACTGCACGCCCGCCGCCTCGCACAGGCGCGCCAGTTAGCGAGTGAAGGCATTGGCGTCGCCCGATTCGTCCTCTGCCGTGTAGGTGGCCCCCGCCAGTTGCGGGCGGATGTGGGCCAGTGCGGGTTCGATGCGCACGGCCTCGTCGGCGCTCACCACCTGGCGTTCGCACCCCAGGGCGCGCATCTGCTCGGCCGGCGCCAGGGCGCCGTCGAACTCCTTCTGGCTGGTGTAGAAGTGCAGGATGCCCTGCGTGCGCTGCTCGTAGGCGATGCCCGTGGCGGCGCGCAGTTGCTGCAGCGTGTCGCGGCTGTAGGTGCCCAGGCGCACGATCTGCTCGATGTTGTGGCGCGTGCGCGTCGGCGTGCAGTTGCGCAGGAAGGACAGGCCCCAGAGCCACTGGCGCATGTCGGCGCGCAGGCGGAACAGCAAGGGGGCATCTTCCTTGCCCAGCCACTGCAGCACTTTGAGCGGGGCGCTCGGGTTGGCCCACGGCTCGGCGTGGCTCACCGAGATCTGGCCGCCATTGGCAAAACTGGTTTCCGCACCGGGCGCACCCTGGCGGTCGATGACGGTCACCTCATGGCCGAGCTGTTGCAGAAAATAGGCCGAAGTCACGCCGAGCAGGCCGGCACCACGAACGATCACACGCATTTGAAAGCCTTTGAAAGGGCAATCACCGGGCGGCGGCGCGTGTGCAGCACGGCGCCGGAGCGCAATGTCCGGAGCACGCAGCAGGCACGACGCATGTCGCCCGGCTGCCGCTCCCCCTGTCCTTGGTACCTGAGAGATTCACCGCGGGCCCCTCATGGGCTGCGGCTTGCTCCTTCGGTGCGCTGCATGGTGCAGCGACTCTCCAGACGGCCTTGATGATGATGGATGGTGCAGTACGGGACCTGAGCGTGCATGGGAGTTTGCGCCTTCGGTGAGATGGCTGTCGCCACCTGCTCTCCTGCGGTGTCCATTCTAGGGCGCAGAAAGACGAACGCCGCAGCTAATGTGCGGCGTTCGTTGCTGATGCAAGGCCGGGCCGTGGCCCGGTCATGCGTCAGTTGCGGCGCGGGTTGTTGGGGTTGCTGTCATAGCGGTTGGGTACGCCATCGTTATCGCGGTCCCGGTCATGGCGGTTGGCAACGCCATCACCGTCCCGGTCCCAGCCGCCACGGCGCATTTCCCAGCGGCCTTCGCGTTCCACCCAGGTGGGCTGGCGGTAGGCATAGCCAGGGCGGGCCTTGACCCAGTGGCCTGCCACCCAGACGTGGCGGCCGCCACGCCAGTCCCAGTGGCCTTCTTCCCAGACCATGCCGCGGCGCGGGGCAGGCACCGCTTCACGGCGGGGTGGGGGTGGGGCGGGGATCACCTGGCCGGACTGGATCACCACCGTCTGTGCAACGGCCACAGGGGCAAAGCTGCCCAGGGCCAGCGTGCTGGCAATCAGGGCGGCGGCGGAAATGGTTTTGTAGGTCATGAGTGACTCCTTTTTCAATGTTGTGGTTTCGCCTCTGTATGGTGGCGAGGCCGGGGCGCGGGGTCTGTAGGCGCCGCGCCTCGCCGCCTGTAGGCGTGTGGGGCCGCTCTCGGCGGCCTCGGCCACCATCAGTTGCGATACGGGTTGTCCGGGCGGCGGTCGTGGCGGTTGGGCACGCCGTCACCATCGCGGTCCCAGCCGCCGGGGCGCATGTAGTGGCGGCCGCCACGCTCTTCCCAGCGCGGCTCGCGGTAGTAGTAGCCCGGACGGGCCTTCACCCAGTGGCCGCCGATCCATACATGGCGGCCACCACGCCACTCCCAGTGGCCGGGCACCCAGGCCATGCCGCGGCGGTGGGGCGGCACGGCCTCGTAGCGGGGCGGTGGGGGCGCGTGGTGGTATTGCACGGGCACGACCTGCAGAGGGGCGAGCGCAGGGCGTTGCACGGGGGTGTGGTACGAGGGGGCGCCGGTCTGGATGACGACGGTGGCACTGGGCGATGCCAGCGCCGGGGCAGCAGCGCCCAGCGACAGCAAGGCCAGGGAAGCGGCGGCGAGGGCCATACGGGCCATGAAGGTCTCCTTGCAAATGATTCCTTGCGGAACCGGAGCCTTGATCGTGGTCGCTTTGCGTCAAGCCGGTGTAGTGGCCGTGCGAAGAGTTGTAAGCGGGTGTTGCTGCGGGCCGGCCTGCGCACCCAAAGCGTGATTTATGTCACATCAGCGCACGAGCAAGGCCAGGGCCGGCGGCAGCACCAGCCAGAAGCCCGACACCGGCATCAGCACCACGCCGGCTGCCACCAGGGCCAGCAGGCACCAGCCCATGGGCCGCAGCGCTACGGCCGGCTGGCTGCGTTCGAGTGCCGTCACCTCCCAGGCCAACAGGGCCAGCACAGCGCCGAACAGCAGGAACCAGATGGCGTTGCCGATGTGTACATCGCCGGCCACGGCGTTGAACACGCCACGTTGCCACAGCAGTTGCCACTGCGGCGCGAACAGGATGGCGGCCACCACCGTGTGCAGCAGGGCCACGGCCAGCAGCCAGCGGCCTTTCCAGGGGCGGGTGGCCAGCAGGGCAAGGGAGGGAGGGAGGCAGGGTGTGCATGGAGTTCTCCTGGGAGGTGGGATGGGGGGTCAGCCGATCCAGTGCCCGGCCCGGGTGTGCACCTGGGCCCGGATCTCGGTCAGCAGGTGCATGAGCCCGAGCCAGGCGCGTTCGAACGCCGGCAGCTCCGGCGGCACGGCAGCCAGGTGCCGGGCCAGCACCTTCTGCTGCGCCGCCACCGGTGCGGGCGGCCGGCTCTTGCCGGCGAAGTCGAAGACCGGCTGCGTGAAGGGCTCGACCTGCCAGGCCTGCATGATCGAGAGGGCGGGCACCAGCTCGCTGGTGAAGGTGGCGAGGTCCATCGACGCACCGACCAGCCCCAGCGCGCCATAGGCCTGCAGCACGTCCTGGCTGCGCTCGGTCGATGCGGGCTGCAGCAGTGCCCGCCAGGCCTGCAACACCCCGCTGCGGAATGCGGGCGACAGCTCGCGCGTGCATCCGAAATCGAGCACGCCGAGCTGCCCGTCCGGCAGGAACAGGAAGTTGCCCGGGTGCAGGTCCGCATGCATGTGACCGAGGCCGAAGGTGCAGTGCATGAACCAGTCCCAGAGCAACTGGCCGGCCTGGTTGCGCGCGGCCTGCGGGGGCTCGCTGCGCAGCCATTCGCCCAGGTGCAGGCCCGGCAGGTACTGCTGGGTGAGCACCTGCGCACGGGTGTGCGAGGCGATGGGCCGCGGCAGCACGATGCCGGGCAGCGCCGCATGCTCGGCGAACCACTGCAGCTGGCGGGCTTCGTGCAGGTAGTCCACCTCGTGCCGCAGCGTGCGCTCGATTTCCTCCAGCACCCGCTCCACCACCACCGCGCCGGGCAGTGGCCGGGCGCTGTGCGCCAGGGCGCGCCGGCTGGGGCGCGCGGGCCGGCTGGCCGGGGCGCGGGGGGCGGCGAGG
>NZ_JBKDTZ010000219.1:0-6314 GCF_046339755.1 Acidovorax sp.
GGATGGCTGCTATGGGGTGTACTTCATGCACCACAAGCTGCGCGAGATAGACCTGAAGCAGGACTGAGCTGTGCGGCAAAATCCGTCCACCATGTGTTCGCACACCCGTCAACCATGTGTCCGGTCCATACAGCGACGCAAAGAAAGGTACCTCGGCCGCCGGGCCGAGACCCGGCCTCCGCCTTCAACAAAGGCATGCAGCCAAACAAGCACTGAACAGCCCGGGCGCACATCCCCGCTCCCGCACTCCAACAAAGAACAGAAGCAACCACACGGAGTCATGCCGCGAAACGCTGCCCGGTGCTCGCGCAGATGAACAGATTTGAACGCAGCGCCTCAGGTGGAGCTTGGGTTCAGCAGGCGGGGCCGCCACGGCGCTGGACCACCAGGAGGCGCTGGGCCTGGCCGAGCAGGCGCGTGCCGAGCTGGAACGCAACCAGCGCGAGCTGCAGCAGGCCGCCAATGCCTTGCGCCTGCTGGCGGGCAGCGCCTCGGTCGACCTGGGCCTGTCTTCGGCAGCGCAGGCTGCGCCCGTGCTGGTGCAGGACATCGCTGCGGGTGCGCCCTCGGACCCGCTGGCCCGCCGGCCCGACATCGTGGCCGCCGAGCACCAGTTGCGCGCACGCCATGCCGACATCGGTGCGGCGCGGGCGGCGTTCTTTCCGCGCATCACGCTCACGAGGCTGGTGGGCAGCTCCAGCAATGAACTGTCGAACCTGTTCCGCGCAGGGCAGGGCGCCTGGTCTTTTGCACCACAGCTCACGTTGCCGATCTTCGACGGCGGGCGCAACCGCGCCGGGCTGGAACTGGCCGAGGTGCGCAGGAATGCCGCCGTGGCGCGCTACGAGGGAACCATCCAGACCGCCTTCCGCGAAGTGGCCGACGCGCTGGCCGCCAACGACACACTGCGGCGCGAAGAGGCCGCGCGCCAGGCGCTGGTGCGCAGCAGCGAAGAAGCCCTGCGCTTGGCCGAGGCGCGCTACCGCGGCGGGGTGGACAGCCACCTGCACTACCTGGAGGCACAGCGCTCGGCCTATGCCAGCCAACTGCCGTACATAGAGACCAGCACCCAGCGGCAGATCGCGCTGGCCGGGCTGTTCAGGGCGCTGCGTGGGGGTTGGTCGCCAGCGGCGCCTGGGGGACAGCCAGGCGCTCCATCGCCTCGCGGTTGAGCCGGTAGCTCAGGCGGCTGGAGACCCGTCGGGCACCCAGGCCTTCGTAGAAGGCGATGCCCTGGGCGTTGGAGTCCATCACGTTCCAGTCCATGCGGCCGCAGCCCTGGACGGCTGCGTAGCCTGCCACCCAGGCCATCAAGGCCCGGCCGATGCCCTGGCCCCGCGACCTTTCGCTCACGAACAGTTCCTTGACCATGCACTGCCTGCGGTGCCCGGGCGCCGGATCCACCAGCGAATCGAGCAGCACGATGGCGGCCAGGCCCAGCGCGGTTCCTGCCGCATCGCTGGCCACCACCAGCCGCGACGGTGCGCCAGGTGCCAGCAGATGGTCGCGCAGGTGGGCGTGCACTGCCTCGCGCGGTGCGGTGGCGATGCCTTCATCGGCATAGTAGGCGTTCAGCTCGCAGAGCAGGTCGGTCAGCGCAATGCTCGCTTCCCCTGCCAGGGCGATCCGCACGCCGGTGGGCAGGCGTTGCACGGTCATGCCGCCATCACGGAAAGAAGCGCTTGAGCGCATCCTCGAAAGCAGGCAGGTCGGCGCCCACGTGGCTGGCGTTGTAGTCTGCATTCACCAGGGTGAATCCTGGATTGTTCTGCGCGCGCATCTGCTCGTACAGGGGCTTGATGATACCTACGTTGTTGGCGCCCGTGCCCGCGCCGGTCAGGAACAGGGTGGCGGGCAGGGGTTTGCCGTCGAGCTGCCTTTCGTAGGCAAGCAAGGCCGCCGTGCTGCCATGGCCGCCGTAGCTGGCTTCGGTCGAGAGGTAGTGCGAGAAGCTCAGCGCACCGGCCTGGCCTTCAAGCACCAGGGCCGCTATCACGAAGTAGCCGCCATGCGACAGGCCCGAGAGCGCCCGGCGCTTGGGGTCGGTGCGGTACTGGCGTTCGATCACCGGCGCGAGCTCCTTGGCGATGAAGTTCAGGTAGCGCGTAGCGCCGGGCAGCAGGAAGTCCGTGCCACGCGTGACCGTGCCGCCGATGCCGACCAGAATGGCCTGGGTTCCCCGGGTCTGCATGGCTTGCTTGAAGGTGTCGAAGCGCGTGGGCGTGGTGCCCGAGCCGTACAGCGCGTCCCCCTCGGTCGCGTAGATGACCGGCAGCGCCGCGGTGCCCGTGGCGTACGACTGGGGCACGTATACCTGGATGGCGTACGTGGCGCCGTTCGACTCCGACTTGATTGTGGAGCTGAAGACCTGCCCGACCGGCTCGGGCGGGGGCTCGCTGGACGATCCGCCGCCGCCGCAGGCGGCAAGGGCGGTGGCCGCGCCCAGCGCGAGCAGCGCGGTGCGGCGGTCCATGGGGACGGGTGTGCGCGTTCTTCCTGGCATTCGTCAACTCCTCCTGTTGGGCCATTGTAGGGAGGGTTGCCTGAATGAATGCCGGAGTTTTAGAACTGAGCGCGGTCGAGGTCCGCGATCAGCGTGGCCTCCACCGGCCGCCAACCCAGCCGCTGCTGCGTGAGCGCGCTGGAGGCCGGGCTGTCCATGCCTGCAAAGCGGGCCAGCCAGCCGAAATGCTGCTGTGCGCTGGCGGCCGGCACCGACACCACGGGCAGGTCCAGTCCGCGGCCGATGGACTCGGCAATCGCCTTCAAGGCCACCCCCTGCTCGCCCACCGCGTGGTAACGCGCGCCACGCACGCCTTGCTCCAGCACCAGCCGGTACAGGCAGGCGGCATCGAGCACATGCACGGCGGGCCAGCGGTTGGCGCCTTCGTCCATATAGGCCACCGTGCCCTTTTCGCGCGCCAGCGCGATCAGGTAGGTGATGAGTCCCTGCTTGAACGGGTCGTGCACCTGCGGCAGGCGCACCACGCAGGCATGCACGCCCTGCTGCGCCAGCGCGGCTGCGGCCTCTTCCGAGGCGCTGCGCGGCACGCCCGCGCTGCTGGGCACGGGCGCGTCTTCCTCGGTGCCCACGCCGCCCTGGTTGCCCAGCAGCGTCATGCCGGTGGTGACGAGCAAGGGCCTGTCGCTGCCCGCCAGCTCCGCGCCCATGGCGGCGATGACCTGCCGGTCGGCTTCGCAGTTGGCGGCATAGGTGGAAAAGTCGTGGTTGAAGGCTGTGTGGATCACGCCGTCGGCATGGGCGATGCCACGGCGCAGGCTGGTGAGGTCGTCGAGGGAGCCGCGGTGCGCTTCGGCGCCCACGGCGGCCAGCCGCTCGGCGCCTTCGTCCGTGCGGGCCAGGCCCAGGACGCTGTGGCCGGCATCGATCAGCTCGTTGACCACGGCCGTGCCGACAAAGCCGGTCGCGCCGGTTACGAATACTCGCATGGTGGTGTCCTCTTCTGTGTAAGAACGTAAACATGTTCTGAAAGGAGGGCAGTGTCGCCACCGGCCTTATCCGGGTAAAGTAGTGTTCTTATACGGGTATAAGCGATAACAGGAAGAAAGCCGCCTCTCATGCCAGACACCAAGGACAACGCGCTGGGCGACTACCTGCGCGACCGCCGCACCCGGCTCGACCCCGCAGCGCTGGGCTTTCCGCTTGCGCGCCGGCGCACTCCCGGCCTGCGCCGTGAAGAAGTCGCGCAGCGCGCCCATGTGAGTGCCACCTGGTACACGTGGCTGGAACAGGGCCGGGGCGGCGCGCCCGCGGCCGAGGTGCTGGCGCGCTGCGCCCCTGCGCTGATGCTCCCCGATGCCCAGCGGGAATGCAGCTACCTGAGGGCCCGGGGCCGCCCGCCCGAGGTGCGCTTTCAGGACACCGAGGGCGTGACCCCCCGGCTGCAGCGTGTGCTCGATTCGCTGGAGACCAGCCCTGCGTACGTGAAGACCTCGAGCTGGGACGTGGTCGCCTGGAACCACGCATCCACCCACGTGCTGACCGACTACGGCGCGCTGCCACCCGGGCAGCGCAACATCCTGCGCGTGGTCTTCGGCAGCACCTCGCTGCGCCGCAAGATGCCCAACTGGGAGCGCGACTCGCGCTTCATCGTCGGCGCCTTCCGTGCCGACGTGGCGCGGGCCGGTGCCGCCGCGCGCGTGCAGCCCATGGTGGACGAATTGTGCGAACTCGACCCCGAATTCCGCGCGCTGTGGCGCGGCAACGATGTGCGGAGCAGCTACGGCGAGCACCCCAAGCATGTGGTGCACCCCGTGGCCGGCCGCATCGACCTGGAGTATTCGGCCTTCGCCGTCGATGGCCGTACCGACCTGGGCATGGTGGTCTACACCCCCGCCACGCCGCGCGACCTGGCGCGGGTGAAGGCACTGATCGCAGCAGGGGACGGCGACAAGGCGGTGGCTGCGGCTACCGCCACGGCACCGCAGCGGCCACGCGTCCGCCGGACCGCGCCTGCCTAGAATTCTTTCATCCAGCCAGCCCCGGACACCCGCAGGAGATAGCCCGATGAGCGACACCCCACCCACTCCCTCCACCTTGCCAGCCATGCAGCTCAGCTTCGAGCAGTTCGAGGCCCGATCACTGGCCGATGGCTTCGATGAGGTGCTGGTGCGCGAATGGGCGCCCGGTGCGGTGGTCCCCGAGCACCGCCACGACTTCGGCGTGAGCGCCATCGTGGTGCAGGGCGAGATGTGGCTCACCTGCGCAGGGCAGGAGCGCCACCTTGTGCCCGGCGATACCTTCGCGCTGTACCGCAACGAGCCGCATGCGGAGCGGTATGGGGTGCAGGGGGCGACGTATTGGGTGGCGCGGCGCAACGCGGGGGATTGTTGAGGGGGCTGGAACCTTGGGCCACGCTCAGCGTGGATCTTCCCGCCCCATCGCGGAAGGCCCGGCGTAGCGCGGCAGCAGGCAGCGCAGGCCGACGCCGCGCCCGCCCAGTCCTTCGCCAAGCCCAGGGTGCCGCCCATGCGCTGGACCACGCGGTGCACGATGGCCAGGCCCGGGCCGGTGCCAGGGATGCGGTAGAAGCGTTCGCAGACCTGCGCACGGTGCGCAACTGGTGCTGCAGGTGCAGGACGATGGCCGGGGCATTGCGCCCGAGCGCATCGAGCTCGACGGCAGCGGCAATACCGTGTACGTGCCCGAAGGCTCGAAGGTACCGGTCACGCGCCATGGCAACAGCAACGATGTGATCGAGCGCTGAGAACGGTGCAGGGCGCGCACCGCGCAGAGTTGCCGAAAACCGGCCTTGGACACCGCATGCCGGCTGCGCAGATGCCTGGTGCTGCCTAGAATGCCTTCGATCACCAGGGCGGGCGCCGTGCCTGCCTCCGGCACCGCGGGAGTGGCCATGCAGCATCGCACCTACCAGAGCAGTTCCTTGGCGGAGGGCGCGCAGATCCTCAATCGCGAGTGGTCGCGCCACCGCGTGACCGTGCCCCGGGGGCACGAGATGCGCCTGCAGTTCTCGATCCGCTCGCTCACGCCCGATGTCTCGCTGAGTGCGCTGGCCTATGGCGCGCAGGCCATGGTGCAGCCCGAGGAACGGGCCGACGTGCTGCTGCTGCAGATGCCGCGCAGGGGCGCGGGCCGGGTGTCGTACCCGCGCAGCAACACGCCCATGGACCCGGACCACTACGCGCTGATCGACGTGCAGCGCGTGGGCCAGGTCTACTGCAGCGCCGAGCTGGAGATGCTGGTGCTGCGCATCGCCATGCCGCGCCTGCTGGCCCACCTCGAAGAGGCGCTGGGCCACCGGCCCGAATGCGGGCTGCAGTTCGATCCCACCATGGCCCGCGGATCGCCCGCCTGGGCCGCCTGGGAGCCGGTGGCCGCAGCACTCGACGTGATGCAGCGCAGCACCCTCGTGGATTTTCCGGCGCCCGCGATCGAGGCCATGGAGCGCATGGCGCTGTCCACGCTGCTGATGGCCCAGCCGCACAACTTCCGTGAGGCGCTGGCGCGGCCAACGCGTGCCATTGCGCCGCGCCACGTGCGCCGGGCCGAGGAGTTCATCCACGCGCACCTGCGCCACCCACTGACCACGGGGCAGATCGCCCGCCATGCCGGTGTGAGCGTGCGTGCGCTGTTCGACGGCTTTCGCCGTTTTCGCCAGACCACGCCGGCCGCCTATGCGCGCGAGGCGCGGCTGTCCGCCGTGCGGCACGACCTGCTGCGGGGCGACCGAGCCGGCTCCCAAGGGGCGCACCTCTGGGGCTTCACACAGACACAGCTGACGGAGACGACGAAGCGGCATCAGTGCTGAGAAAGGACGTCCGCCTCGCAGGAA
>NZ_JBKDTZ010000220.1:0-3823 GCF_046339755.1 Acidovorax sp.
GCCCCGGACCTGTGGTTCTTCCGCAAGAGCGATGGCACCTGGGCCAGCCAGGTGCCGGCCGATGCAGAGGGTGCCGCCTTCGCCAGCCAGGTGGCGAATGCCGCCACCTTGCAGTTCAGGCCCTCGCTGGACTTCACCGACGCGGAAATGCGGGCCGCCAATGCAGAGGTCTACTTCGGCTTCCGGGCCGGCAGTGGTGCCTTCGTGAACAAGGGCAAGGTCTGGCCGCAGTGAGCGGGTTCTATGGCTCGTAGGCGCGGTCCACGCGCTCGAACTCCTCGCGCTTGCGCCCGACAGGCCAGTCGATGCGGGCCAACTGCTCCACATGCAGGGGCAGGTCCGCCATGCCGTTGGCGGCAAACACCGCGCGCACGGCGGCATGCTCCTCGGCCGTGAGCGCGCGGGGCGCCTCGATCTCCAACTGCAGCGTGCCGTCCACATACTGCCGCATGCGGAAGGCGCGGATCGGCTCGATGCGGCCCAGCTCATCACCCAGAAAGGGCATGGGCAACGGGCCATTCGCGGTCTGCACCAGGTGCCGCGTGCGGCCGCCCATGCGCGCGATCACCGGCAGGGCCATGCCGCAGCCGCAGGGTGCGCCCCATTCGGCGATGTCGCCCAGCTCGTAGCGCAGGATGGGCATGGCAAAGCTGTGCAGGCTGGTCACCAGCACCCGGCCTGGTGTGCCTGCCGGGCAAGGCCGGCCCGCTTCGTCCACGATCTCCATCAGCGTGGTGGAGCCCAGCAGGTGCAGGTGCTCGTGCGTGGGGCACTGCAGGGCGATCCAGCCCGTTTCTTCGCAGGAATAACGGTCCACGATGGTCGCGCCAAAGGCCTGCCGGCACAGCGCCCGCTGGGCCGGCGTGACGCGCTCGGACTGCGAGATCACCTGCCGGATGGGCAACTGCACGCCGCGCGCCAGCGCCATGCGCGCGAGCTCTGCCGCCGCGAAAGGGCTGCACTTGAGGTAGTCGGGCCGCTCCTGCAGCAGCCAGTCGAGATGCGATTCCATGCCGTGCTGGGTGATGTTGCGCACCACGCAGGGGCCGCGCAGGCCCATGGCGGTGTACATGTCGCCCCAGCTGTCGCGGGTGCCGTCGGTAAGGCCCGTGCCCAGCACGGCGATCTTGCGCCGCGCATCGCGCTGGTGCCACTGGGCCTCGAGCCAGGAGATGGCGGCATACAAGGGCGCGTACATGGCGCTGGCCTTTTCCACGCGCACGGGCTCGCCCGTGGAGCCCGAGGTGACGGAGGTGGCCACCTCCTCGTCCTTGAGCCCCGGCCAGCGTGCGCGGGCCTGGGCGAAGTGCGCCTGCAGGTCGGCGCGCGTGAGCACCGGCAGGCGGGCAAGCACGGTGTGCGGCGGCACCTCTGCCGACCAGCCTGCGGCCTCCAGCCGCTGGCGCCAGAAGGGCGAATGCTGGTGCGCGTGGCGCATCAGCGTGTGCAGCTGGCGCTGCTGCAGGGCCTGGTACTCGGCGGGGGGCACGCGCTCCCAGGCACGCACCTGCTGGGCCAGAAGCAGCATCTGCGCCAACTGCGGGGAGTGGAAGTGGAGGGCGTCGGCCATGGAAGCGAAAAGAAAAAGGCGGTGCGTGCCTGCAATGCGTGGGGTTGTCCGATTGTGGCGCCTCGCGGCCCGCGCAAGCCCCCTACACTTGGGGCATGACGTTGTTGATACTGGGCATTGAGTCTTCCTGCGATGAAACCGGCGTGGCCCTGGTGGAAACGCGCGCGGACGGCCAGGTGCCCGCACTGCTGTCGCACGCGCTGCACAGCCAGATCGAGATGCACCAGGCCTATGGCGGCGTGGTGCCCGAGCTCGCCAGCCGCGACCACATCCGCCGCGTGCTGCCCTTGGCGACCCAGGTGCTGGGCGAATCCGGCAAGAGCCTGGCCGACGTGGACGTGGTGGCCTACACCCGCGGCCCGGGCCTGGCCGGCGCGCTGCTGGTGGGCGCGGGCGTGGCCTGCGCCCTGGGAGCTTCTTTGGGCAAGCCCGTGCTGGGCGTGCACCACCTGGAGGGGCACCTGCTCTCGCCCTTCCTGAGCGCCGACCCGCCCGAATTCCCCTTCGTAGCGCTGCTGGTCTCCGGCGGGCACACCCAGCTCATGCGCGTGGACGGCGTGGGCCGCTACGAGATCCTGGGCGAGACCATCGACGACGCGGCGGGCGAGGCCTTCGACAAATCGGCCAAGCTGATGGGTCTGGGCTACCCCGGCGGCCCCGCACTGTCGAAGCTGGCCGAGCAGGGCGACGCCACGGCCTTCAAGCTGCCGCGCCCGCTGCTGCACAGCGGCGACCTCGATTTCTCGTTCGCGGGCCTCAAGACCGCCGTGCTCACGCAGGCGAAGAAGCTCGGCGATGACCTCGAAGTGCGCAAGGCCGACCTGGCCGCGAGCACCGAGGCCGCCATCGTCGAGGTGCTGGTGAAGAAGACCCTGGCGGCCCTCAAGCAGACGGGCATGAAGCGCGTGGTCGTGGCCGGCGGCGTGGGCGCCAACCGCCACCTGCGCAAGCATCTCAACGAGGCCTGCGCCAAGAACAAGGTGCGCGTGCATTACCCCGAGCTGCACCTGTGCACCGACAACGGCGCCATGATCGCCATGGCGGCTGCGATGCGTTTGGAATCGGGGCAGCAGCAGGCCTCGACCGAGTATGCCTTCGACGTGAAGCCGCGCTGGCCGCTGGATTCGATTGCGCCGGTCGTAGCCTGAGCGGGCAACTCCTCAGTCCTGCAGTGGTGGGCGCGTGGGCACGGGTAGGTTTCAAAATGTTTGTTTGTGACGGCTGACACACCGGTTGCTCAGGCCTGCCCCTACGCTTCGCGCATCCTTGCTGCCACGGAGTTCGCGATGCCCAAGACCATCTGGCCTTTTTACGAGCCTGTCCTCATATTGAACCGTGCGTTCAACAACCAGACCCCTTCGAATGCGTCGTTTGAGAGCCAGAGGGCCGCTGCTGGCTCTACCACTGAAAGCAACGCAGCTTTTGCAATCCAGTTCGGTGCCAGCTTTGCCAGCCTGACGGAGGAAGCGCTGTCCGCCAGGATCCTCGGCAACATGGGCGTGCTGCCCAACGCGGGCTTGCAAACCTCGGTCAAGGACTACCTGGTCGCCGTGGGCAAGGCCAACGTCGGCATCGTCGCGCTGCAATTGGGGCAGATCCTGTCAGGGCTGGAGAATGCAACCGGTGATCAGGCCGCCTACAGTGTGGCCGCCGTGGCGTGGAACAACGAGTTGGTGGTCTCGTACAACTACTCCGCCAACCCCGCCAACATCGCGCCCTCGCCTGTCGGCCCCATCGCCCCCAGCCTGCCAGGCGTGACGCTTTTGCTGACCTCCGGCGATGATGTGATATCGCCTGCAGCCGCAGAAGCCAAATTCAAGGCCACGGTCCACAGCGACACCGTCCTTGAGCCCACCGCGGGCTTTCTTTCGACGGCGGATGTGATCGATGGTGCTGCGGGTACCGACACCCTGAAGGCGACACTGGCGGCGGCAGCAGTGGTCTCACCCACGCTGACCAGCGTGGAAAACGTCTTCGTCAAGGCGGGCGCGGGGGCCGAATTCAGCGCCTCCAGCGCAACCGGTCTGATGCACCTGTGGGTCGAGGCCGCCGCGGGCCCCGCCACCTTCTCGGGTGTAAACCTGGCGACCACCGTCGGTATCCAGAACTCGGGCGTTGGCGGTGCCTTGACCGTGAAGTTTGCCGGTGCGTCGGGCTCCGCCGACTCGGCGAACCTCGTGTTCGCGGATGCCACGGGCAATGACGACATCATCGTGGCAGGCGTCGAAACCCTGAACGTGCACAGCGATGTGT
>NZ_JBKDTZ010000221.1:0-17128 GCF_046339755.1 Acidovorax sp.
AGGCGAAGAGCCCGGCGTTGGCGATGATGAACATGATCACCGCCGACGAGATCGCCGACTTGCGCAGGATGGCGAACAGGTCCTTGGGCTTGATCTCGCGGTAGATCACGATGCCCACGATGAGCGCATAGAACACGGCCACGGCCGATGCTTCGGTGGGCGTGAACACGCCCCCATAGATGCCGCCCAGGATGATCACCGGCATCAGCAGCGCCCAGCCGGCCTGCAGCGTCGCCTTGCCGAAGGGCATACGGCCTTCGCCATCGTTCTTGCCCCAGCCCTTCCACTTGCAGTAGGCCCACACGAAGAGCATCAGCGCAAAGCTGATCAGCAAGCCCGGGCCGAAGCCGGCGATGAACAGCTCGCCAATCGACACCTCGGCGCTCACGCCGTAGAGGATCATGGGGATGGAGGGTGGAATGATCACACCCAGCTCCGCGCTGGTAGCCTGCAGCGCTGCCGCGTAGCTGGTGGGGTAGCCATGCTTGATGAGCGCCGGAATCAGGATTGCGCCGATGGCGAAGGTGGTGGCCACGGAGGAGCCCGACACCGCCGCAAAGATCATGCAGGTGAGCACGCATGTCATGGGCAGGCCGCCCTGCACGCCGCCCACGATGCTCTTGGCAAATTCGACCAGCCGGCGCGAGATGCCACCGGTCTCCATCAGATTGCCCGCCAGGATGAAGAACGGAATGGCCGCCAGTGGAAACTTGTTGATCGAGGCGAACATCTCCTTGACGGAGATGAGCATGTTGGCGTTGGAGGCCTGGATGCCCAGGATGGAGGCCAGGCCGATGGAGACGGCAACGGAGATGGTGAGCGCAAAGCACAGCACCATCGTGGAAATCATGACCAGGCTCATTGGGCGGTCTCCAGTTCCAGGCGCAGGGGATCGAGCAGGTTGCCGATGATGCCGAAGATGCAGAACAGCCCGCCCACGGGCATGGCCAGGTAGGCCCAGAACATCGAGACCGACTCCAGCCCCGCCATGCTCTGCACGCCGCCGCGCACCGAGTAGTCCCAACCCCACCAGATGATGATGCCAATCAGCGCCAGCGCGGCCAGCGCCACCACCCAGTCGAGCACGCGGCGCATGCCGGGCTTGCTCCAGCGGTAGAGCACGTCCACGCTCACCATGGCGCCCTGGCGAAAGGCCGCCGGGATGGCCAGGAACACCATCCAGATCAGGCTGAAGCGGATCAGCACCTCGGTCCATTCGGCTGGCTGCTCCAGCACGAAGCGCATGAGGATCTGGAACATGCCCAGGGTGGAGGCCAGCGCCAGCATGGCGCAGGCCCCCAGCATGGCGATGAAGGTCGTCCACCGCTCAAAGGTCAGAAAGGCGTTTTTCATGGGGCACGGCCCGGCAGGAGCAAAAGGGGGGAGGAAAAAGACAAGAACCAAACGTCCGCAGCGAGGGGCTGCGGGCGTTTGGTTCACAGGGGGGCAGGCAACGCGGCGGCTTACTTGACGTCGCGGATCTTGTCGAGCGCGGCCTTGCCGAACTGCTTCTCGAACTCGGCGTTCACGGGGGTCAGGGCCGCCACGAACTTGGCCTTGTCCACGTTGTCGATCACGGTCATGCCCTTGGCGCGCAGGTCGGCCACGCCCTTGGCATCGTCTTCGTCCACGCGGGCGCGGTTGGCCTTGGTGCCCTCCTTGGCCGCGTCGATGAAGGCCTGCTTGTCGGCGGCAGAGAGCTTGTCGAAGGCGCCCTTGTTCATCACGAAGATGCAGGGCGAATAGACGTGGCCGGTGAGCGTCAGGTGCTTTTGCACCTGGTCGAACTTGGCCGAGATGATCACCGGCAGCGGGTTCTCCTGGCCGTCCACCGTGCCTTGCTGCAGGGCAGTGAACACCTCGGGGAAGGCCATGGGCGTGGTGATGATGCCGAAGCCCTTGTAGGCGGCGATGTGCACCGGGTTCTCCATGGTGCGCATCTTCAGGCCCTTGAGGTCGGCCGGGTCCTTCACGTCGCGCTTGCTGTTGGTCATGTGGCGGAAGCCGTTTTCCGCCCAGGCCAGGGCCTTGAAGCCCTTGGCGTCGAACTTGGTCAGCATCTCCTGGCCGATGGGGCCATCCAGCACGGCGCGCGCATGGGCCTTGTCACGGAACAGGAAGGGCACGTCCAGGATCTTGGTTTCGGGAACGAAGTTGGGAACCGGGCCGGTGGAGCTGAAGGCCAGCTCTTGCGTACCCAGCTGCACGGCCTCGATGGATTCACGCTCGCCGCCCAATGCACCGTTGTAGAAGGTCTGCACCTTGTAGCGGCCGCCCGTGCGCTTTTCGACTTCCTTGGCAAAGGTGTCGATGGCCACGCCCTGGTGGGAGTTCTGGGCCGTGGAAATGCTGATGCGCATGGTGGTCTGCGCGGCAGCGGTGGCCACAAAGCCGAGCGCAAGGCTCAGGCCAACGACGAGTCGGGTCAGTTGCATGGTGTCTCCTGTTGTTGATGGGCTGGCTTTCTGCGGTGTGCCATGCCTGTTTGAGGTGCTGCCACAGAGTGTCAATCCTCCGCCAAATTATGGCGGTGCAACATGGAGACGGGCATCCGGGTTTGTGCTGGTAAGCGTGCTTACGAACCGGTGGAGCCTTTGGCGGCGTCGTGTGGGCGACAGGCCAATGGAATGGGCAGGCCCTTTGCCAAGCGCCCCGGTCTGGCGGTAACCAGTCCGGGGCCCTGTCGTTTCGTGCATTCCGGTAAGAGCGCCTCGATGGATGAATTGTGCGCCGCCCTGCGCAGCAGTTATTTCCATATTTTGCGAGAAATCATTGGTTTGCAGAAAAATTTGCTGCAAATAGCGGTTTGGTTGAATAATTGTCCAAATGGACCGCCTCGACAGAAAAATTCTCGCCGTGCTGCAGAACGATGCGCGCGCCAGCCTGCAGGAGATTGGCCAGGCGGTGGGCCTGAGCCCGTCGCCCTGCTGGGGCCGCATCAAGAAGATGGAGGAGGCCGGCGTCATCCAGGGCTACACCGTGCGCCTGAACCCGCAGGCGCTGGGCCTGTCGGACACGGTGCTGGTGCAGGTCACGCTCGACAGCCACTCGGACAACACGCTCGAAAAATTCGGCGAGACCCTGGCCAGCATCCCCGAGGTGATCGAGGCGCACCTGGTCTCGGGCGACTACGACTACCTGCTGCGCGTCGTGGTGAAGGACACGCGCGACTATGAGCGCCTGCTGCGCGAGAAGCTCTACAAGATCAAGGGCATACGCCACAGCCGGTCGAGCTTCGTGCTGCGCACGCTAAAGAAGGCCGACATGCCGTTGTTCGCGGAGTAGGGCGCTGGCACGTTCGCTGCTCTGCTGCGGTCAAGCGGGCGCACAATCCTGGCGACCCTTGTCCACAGCATCACCATGAACCTGCGTTTCGTCGAAGCCTTCTACTGGGTCGCCTCCCTGCGCAGCGTGACGCGTGCGGCCGAGAAGCTGTTCCTCACCCAGTCGGCCATGTCCAGCCGCGTGGCGGCGCTGGAGGAGGAACTGGGCGTGCTGCTGCTGGACCGCAGCGACAAGCGCTTCAAGCTCACGGTGGCGGGTACGCGCTTTCTCACCTACGCCAAGCGCATGCTGGAGCTGCAGCGCCAGCTCAAGGCCGAGATGGGCTCGGGCGGGCCCATGGAGGTCTCCATCCGCCTGGGGGCCATCGAATCGGTGCTGCACTCCTGGCTGATCCCCTGGATCGAGCAACTGCGCAAGGACAACCCGCTGCTGGAGCTGGAGCTCACGGTGGAGACCACCCCCGTGCTGCTCGACCAGATCCGCCGCGGCGCGCTGGACACGGTGTTCGCCGCACTGCCGGCGTCGGCCGAGGGCATCCGCACACAGGCGCTCACACCGATGGAGATGGTCTTCGTGGGCAACAGCAAGCTGCACCGCAAGCGGCGCTATGCACTCGCGGACTTTGCCGAGACCGACATCCTCACGTTCCAGCGCGGCTCGCAGCCGCACGTGACCCTGCTCGACGTGCTGCGCCAGGCCCAGGTGGAGCCGCGCTGCGTGCACACCATTTCTTCCATCTCGGCCATGGTGCAACTGGTGCAGGGCGGCTTCGGGGTGGCCACGCTGCCGCGCCAGGCCGTGCAGCGGCTGCTGGCATTCCCCGACCTGCGCCCGCTGGCCTGCGAGGCCGAACTGCGGCCGCTGCCCATCCACCTGAGCTACCGCGAAGACCCGGCCTCTCCGGCGGTGGACGGCGTCGTGCGCTCGGCCCTGGCCTTTGTCGAACTGCAGGCCGAAGTCGGCAAGGGCCGCGCCAAAAACCTGAAGACAGGCTGACAGCAGAGACCGCGCACAACGGCATTACGACGCATCAAGCGCCACGGCTGCCTTTTTCCTGCTTCTGCGGTGCCGGCCCAGGCACCGTGCAGGCCAGCGCGCCGGGGCCATGCATGCTGTTGGTGCAGTCCCGCCGTGCCGGGCGCACGCCTGCCTTCGCGATGGCGGTGCAGGCGATGGCCCCTACGGCACTGCCAGGGTGCCGCAGCTCCCGACGGGGGCAATTGCCGTATCTCCGGCCTCCTAGGGTTTTCACTTAGCACCAAGTTGGGTGAGTTGTGCTCCAGGGTAGTGCATCGAAAAAATCGATGAGCTGATAGAAATTTTTTGAATTTGCCAGCCCCGGTGGCACGCCAACACAATCCACCCCATCGACATGCATTTGACATTTCGCAACGCAAGGAACCCACGGTGGACTCCACACACAACAACACACCCCAGGTCTTTGGCCCGCAAGGCAGCGACAACCCAAGGCACGTGCGCAGCGTGATCCGCCAGGGCCTGTGGACCTCGCACACCAGCGGCCTGGCCGATGGCCACGTGCAGGGCAACCTGGTCATCCTGCCCGAGGTGCAGGCCGGCGACTTCCTGCGCTTTTGCCAGCGCAACCCCAAGCCCTGCCCGGTGCTGGCGGTGAGCGAGCCGGGCCAGTTCTCGCTGCCCACGCTGGGCGAGGGCATCGACATCCGCAGCGATGTACCGCTGTACCGCGTGTGGCGCCATGGCGAACTGGCCGAAGAGGTGGCCGACATCTCGGCCCTCTGGCGGCCCGACCTGGTGACCTTCATCCTGGGCTGCTCGTTCTCGTTCGAATCGGCGCTGATCGAGGCCGGCATCCCGCTGCGCCACATCGACGAAGGCAAGAACGTGGCCATGTTCCGCACCAATGTGCCCACCGAGCCGGCCGGCCCCTTCGGCGGCGCCATGGTGGTGACCATGCGGCCCATGAAGGCGGCCGACGTGATCCGCGCCGTGCAGGTGACCTCCCGCTTTCCCAACGTGCATGGCGCACCGGTGCACATCGGCGACCCCTCGCTCATCGGCATCGCCGACCTGGCCAAGCCCGACTACGGCGACGCCGTGGCGCTGATGCCCGATGAGATCCCCGTCTTCTGGGCCTGCGGCGTCACGCCCCAGTCCGCCATCCTGCACGCCCAGCCCGCGTTCTGCATCACCCATGCCCCGGGCTGCATGCTGATCTCCGACCTGCTCAACCACCAACTCGCCAGTTTCTAAACCAGGAGCCTCCCCATGAAGACCATCGCTTTCACCATGTGTGCCCTCGCGTTCGCCGGCATCGCCCAGGCCCAGGCCAAGTGGGACCTGCCCTCGGGCTACGCCACCAACACCTTCCAGGTGCAGAACCTGCAGCAGTTCGCCCAGGACGTGGACAAGGCCACGGGCGGCAAGCTCAAGATCACGGTGCACCCCAATGCCTCGCTGTTCAAGGCCAACGAGATCAAGCGCACGGTGCAGTCGGGCCAGGTGCCGGCGGGTGAGTTCATCCTCTCGGGCGCGGCCAACGAGTCGGCGGCCTACGGCCTCGACTCCATCCCCTTCCTGGCCACCAGCTATGCCGACGCCAAGCGCCTGGACCAGGTCTCGCGCCCCATGCTCACCAAGACCCTCGCGTCCCAGGGCATGAAGCTGCTGTACACCGTGGCCTGGCCGGCGCAAAGCCTGTACTCGACCAAGCCGGTCGCGGCGCTCAAGGACCTCAAAAGCACCAAGATGCGCGCCTTCAACCCCGTCACCTCGGGCATCGCAGTGGCCGTTGGGGCGCAGCCCGTGACCATCCAGCTGGCCGAGCTGCCCGCCGCGCTCACCACCGGCACCGTGGACAACTTCCTCACCTCCAGCGCCAGCGGCGTGGAAAGCAAGCTCTACGAGAGCGTGAAGTATTTCTACGCCGTCTCGGCCTTCCTGCCGCGCAATGCCGTGGTCGTGAACCAGAAGACCTTCGACGCGCTGGACAAGCCCACGCAGGATGCGGTGCTGGCCCAGGCCGCCATCGCCGAGCGCCGCGGCTGGGCCCTGAGCGAGCAGAAGGACCAGGAATACCTCAAGGAACTGGCCGCCAAGGGCATGCAGGTGGACACCGTGGCCGCCAACCTCAAGGCCGAGTTCAAGCCCATCGGCGAGCGCATGACGGCCGATTGGATCAAGGTGGCCGGCGATGAAGGCAAGGCTGTGATCGACGCCTACAACAAGAAGTGATGAGGCCACCATGTCTTCCCTGACCCAAACCCCTCCGGCCCCCGCCGGCGTACAGGCCGGGGTGGCCATGCCACCCCACCTGCTGCGCCGCGTGCTGGACGCCTGCTACGACGTGGCCGGCACCATCGGTGCCTGGTGCATCGCCGGCATCTGCGTGCTCATGGTGGTGCAATCCCTGGGGCGCCAGTTCGGCTTTCCCACCGGTGCCATCAACGACGTGGTGGCCTGGCTCTGCGCTGCTGCCGCCTTCCTGACCATGGCCCATGCCTTCAAGCACGGCGACTTCGTGCGTGTGACGCTGGTGCTCGAAAAGCTGTCGCCGGCCACGCGCCGCATCTTCGAGCTGGCCTGCCTGTCGGTGGCCGTGCTGGCCATCGGTTACCTCACCTGGTGGGCCTGCGCCTTCACCTATGAGAGCTGGAAGTTCAACGAGGTGGCCCAGGGCCTGTGGGCGGTGCCGGTCTGGATCCCCCAGTTGAGCTTCGCCATCGGCTCCATCCTGTTCCTCGTGGCCGTGGTCGACGAATGGTGGATCGTGGCGCGCGGCGGGGTACCCACCTTCGTGCGCCTGGTGGAAGAGCGCCACGCCAAGGGCGACTTCTCGTCGGACCTGTAAGGAGAACCACCATGGACATTCTTTCCATCGGCGCCTTCCTGCTGGTGATCATGCTGCTCATGCTCTCCGGCGGTGTCTGGATCGCCATGACCCTGGCCATCTGCGGCTGGATCGGCCAGGCCTTCTTCACCAGCAGCCATGCCGGGCTGAACCTGTTCTCCGCCTTCTGGGAGAGCAATGCGAGCTGGGAACTGGCGGCCTTGCCGCTGTTCATCTGGATGGGCGAGATCCTGTTCCGCACCCGGCTCAGCGAGGACATGTTCAGTGGCCTGGCTCCCTGGCTGGGCAAGGTGCCCGGGCGGTTGTTCCACACCACCATCCTGGGCTGCGGCATCTTCGGCTCGGTCTCGGGTTCGTCGGCCGCCACCTGCGCCACCATCGCCAAGGTATCGTTGCCTGCATTGAAAAAGCGCGGCTACGACGAAGGCATCGCCATCGGTTCGCTGGCAACGGCCGGCACGCTGGGCATTCTGATCCCGCCGTCCATCACCATGGTGGTGTACGCGGTCGCGGCCGATGCCTCCATCATCCGCATCTTCCTGGCGGGATTTCTGCCCGGCCTGCTGCTGATGCTGCTGTTCTCGGGCTACATCGCCTGGTGGTCGCTGCGCAACAAGGAGCGCATGCCCCCGGACGAGCCGGCGCTCACCTTCCGCGAGAAGCTGCACCTGTCGCGCAACCTGATTCCCTGCGCGCTGCTCATCGTGTTCATCTGCTGGTCCCTGGTGGCCGGCTGGGCCACGGCGACGGAATGCGCGGCCTATGGCGTGGTGGGGGCCCTGGCCCTGGCCGCCTGGTGCAAGGCGCTGACCTGGCAGAACTTCAAGGAAGGCCTGGCCGGCTCGGCCCGCACCAGCTGCATGATCATGTTCATCCTGGCCGGGGCCGCGTTCCTGACCAAGACCATGGCCTTCACCGGCATCCCGCGCGAGCTGGCCGCCTGGGTCGATTCCATGCACCTGTCGCCCTATGCGCTGATCGCCTGCCTGGTGGGTGTGTACCTGGTGCTGGGCACGGCGCTCGACGGCATCAGCATGATCGTGCTGACCGCCGCCGTGGTGATGCCCATGATCGAGAAGGCCGGGTTCGACCTGATCTGGTTCGGCATCTTCGTGATCCTGCTGGTCGAGATCGCCGAGGTCACGCCTCCCGTGGGCTTCAACCTCTTCGTGCTGCAGAACATGACGGGCAAGGACAGCAACCTGATCGCCAAGGCGGCCATCCCGTTCTTCTTCTGCCTGGTGGTGTGCATCGGCCTGATCACGGTCTTCCCGCAGATCGTCACCATCGTCCCGGACCTCGTCATGGGCGCGTCCAAGTAGGCCCCCGGCCTTTTTCCCCTGTGTCTGCCGGCGCGCACTGCCGCCCCGGCCCTTTGTCCCCCTTCAGGAGCTTGCCATGAAACACATGGTCTGGTTGGCCGCGCTCGCCGTGGCCCCGATGGTGCACGCCCAGGCACAGTGGAAGCTGGCCACGGGCTACCGTGCGGAGACCTTCCACACCCGCAACCTGGTGCAGTTCGCCCAGGAGGTGGAGGCAGCCTCCTCGGGCGCACTGAAGATCGAGGTGCATGCCAACAATACGCTGGCCAAACTGGCCGACATTCCCCAGGCGGTGCAGGCCGGAAAGGCCCAGGCGGGCGAGACCATCATGACCAGCCTGGTCGGTGAGATTCCCATCGCCGGGGCCGACACCGTGCCCTTTCTGGTGCGCAGCTACGCCGACGCGCGCCGGCTGTGGGACCTGCAGCGGCCGCTGATCGAAGGGCACTTCACCCGCAAGGGTCTCAAGGCGCTGTATGCCGTGCCCTGGCCGCCCCAGGGCCTGTTTTCCACCGCGCCGGTGAAATCCTCCGCCGACTTCAGAGGCACGCGCATGCGCACCTACAACCCGGCCACGGTGCGCATTGCCGAGATGCTGGGCGCCACGCCGGTGGACGTGCCCATGGTCGAGGTGAACAAGGCCCTGGCCAGCGGCCAGCTCGACTCCATGATCACCTCGGCCCTGACCGGGGTGGAAAACCAGGTCTGGGGCCAGATCCGGCAGTACTACGGCATCGATGCCTGGTTCCCGAAGAACATCGTCTTCGTGAACCAGCAGGCCTTCGACGCGCTGCCCGCGCCGGTGCGCCAAGCCGTGGGCAAGGCGGCCGCGGATGCCGAGGCACGGGGCTGGTCCATGAGCGAGGCCATTGCGCAGGAATCCGTGGGCGAACTGCAGCGCAAGGGCATCAAGGTGGAGCGCGCCAGCGCCGAGCTCAATGCCGACCTCAAGCGCCTGGGCGAGCGCTTCTCGCGCGAGTGGGTGCGCTCGGTGGGCGGCGAGGCCAACCAGATCTTCATTCCCTACTACACGCAACGCTGAGAGTCCTGCAGTCCATTTCCAGGAGAAGCACCATGCATACCCCGAAAGACACCGTGGAAACCTACTTGCGGGCCAAGGACGGCAACCGCCCGCACCTGATCGCCCAGGCCTTTGCCGGCGGCGCGCTGCTGCAGATGGAGCTGCGCCAGGGCGGCATGGTCTTTCCGCCCTCGGCCCAGGGGCGCGAGGCGATTGCCGAGACCCTGGTGCGCAATTTCAACCGCAGTTTCGAGAACGTCTACACCTTCTGCCTGGCCGATCCGCCGGCACCGGACTGCGCGGACTTCCACTGCGACTGGCTGGTGGCCATGACCGAGAAGGACAGCCACGCCGTGCGCGTGGGCTGCGGGCAGTACCACTGGCGCTTTGCGCCCGGCACCCGGCTGGCGCAGGAGCTGCGCATCGTGATCGATGCCATGCAGACCCTGCCGCCGGCCGACATCCTGCCCGTCATGGCCTGGGCCACGGCGCTCGGTGGCCCCTGGTGCCCGCGCGCGCATGCGCTGGCCAGCGCGCCGCCCATTCCCGCCGTGCGCCAGCTCCTGCAGCGCCTGGCCCCGGCCTGCGCCGATGCCGCCTGAAGCCGGCCCCCATTCCCTTATTTCTTCCATCGGAAACACCATGAATGCAATGACACCCCAAGTACACCTTCCCCGCTGGCAGTTCTGGATCGACCGCGGGGGTACCTTCACCGACATCGTCGGCAAGCGCCCCGATGGCACGCTGGTCACGCACAAGCTCTTGTCCGAGAACCCCGAGCAGTACAAGGATGCGGCCGTGGCCGGCATCCGCCACCTGCTGGGCCTGGCGCCTGGCGAGGCCGTGACGCCGGCCCTGGTGGAATGCGTGAAGATGGGCACCACGGTGGCCACCAATGCGCTGCTCGAACGCAAGGGCGAGCCCACGCTGCTGGTCACCACGCGCGGCTTTCGCGATGCGCTGCGCATCGCCTACCAGAACCGGCCGCGCCTGTTCGACCGCCACATCCTGCTGCCCGAGCTGCTCTACACCGAGGTGGTCGAGGCCCGCGAACGCGTGGGCGCCCATGGCAAGGTGATGCAGCCGCTCGACGAGGCCAGCCTGCGCGGCGACCTGCTCGCTGCCTGGGGCCGGGGCCTGCGCAGTGTGGCCATCGTCTTCATGCACGGCTACCGCTATACCGAACACGAGCAACTGGCGCGGCGTATCGCCAAGGAGGTGGGGTTCACCCAGATCAGCACCTCGCATGAGACCAGCCCCATGATGAAGTTCGTGAGCCGGGGCGACACCACGGTGGTCGATGCCTACCTCTCGCCCATCCTGCGCCGCTATGTGGAGCAGGTGGCCAGCGAGATGCCGGGCGTCAAGCTGTTCTTCATGCAGTCCTCGGGCGGTTTGACGGATGCGACCACCTTCCAGGGCAAGGACGCGATCCTGTCCGGCCCGGCCGGCGGCATCGTGGGCATGGCGCGCACGGCCGGCCTGGCCGGGCAGGAGCGTGTGATCGGCTTCGACATGGGCGGCACCTCCACCGACGTGAGCCACTACGCCGGCGCATTCGAGCGCGAGTTCGAGACCCATGTGGCCGGCGTGCGCATGCGTGCCCCGATGATGAGCATCCACACCGTGGCCGCGGGCGGCGGCTCGGTGCTCAGCTACGATGGTGCGCGCTTCCGCGTGGGGCCCGAGAGTGCCGGTGCCAACCCTGGCCCCGTGAGCTACCGCCGCGGCGGCCCGCTGGCCGTGACCGATGCCAACGTCATGGTCGGCAAAGTCCAGCCCGCCTACTTCCCCAGCGTGTTCGGCCCCGCCGCCAACGAGACCCTGGACGCCCAGGCCGTGCGTGCGCGCTTCGCCGAACTGGCCGCACAGACGAACCGCCAGCCCGAGGAGGTGGCCGAGGGCTTCATCCAGATCGCCGTGCAGCAGATGGCCAATGCGATCAAGAAGATCTCGGTGGCTCGTGGCTATGACGTGACGCGCTACACGCTGCAGTGCTTTGGCGGCGCGGGTGGCCAGCATGCCTGCCTGGTGGCCGACGCCCTGGGCATGACGCGTGTGTTCGTGCACCCGCTGGCGGGCGTGCTCAGCGCCTATGGCATGGGCCTGGCCGACCAGACCGTGATCCGCGAGCAGGCAGTGGAGCTGCCGTTGGCCGAAGCCTCGCTGCCCTTGATCGCCGAGCGCCTGGATGCACTGGCTTCTGCGGCCCAGACCGAGCTGGAACGCCAGCAGGTCGGCAGCCAGCCCGTGCAGGTGCGCTACAACGTGCATGTGCGCTATGAAGGCACGGACTCGGCCCTGGTCGTTCCGTTCGGCGATATCGCCACGGTGCAGGCCGGCTTCGAGGCGGCCTACCGCCAGCGCTTCGCCTTTCTGATGGTGGGCAAGTCGCTGGTGGTGGAGGCTGTGTCGGTCGAAGCCGTGATCCCCGGCGACGCTCCGGCCGAGCCGCGCCTGCCCCTGCAGGCCGAACGCGTGCACCCGCGCCGCGAAACGGTGCACATGTACTCGGGCGGCCAGTGGCATGACGCCGCCCTGGTGGTGCGCGAGGACCTGCGCCCCGGCGATGCGATCCCCGGCCCGGCCATCATTGCCGAGAAGAACACCACCACGGTGGTGGAGCCCGGTTGGCTGGCCCGTCTCACCGACCTGGATCACCTGGTGCTGGACCGCGTCACGGCGCGCAGCGTGCAGCATGCCGCCGGCACCACGGTGGACCCGGTGCTGCTGGAGGTGTTCAACAACCTGTTCATGAACATCGCCGAGCAGATGGGCCTGCAGCTGCAGAACACGGCCTATTCGGTGAACATCAAGGAGCGCCTGGACTTCAGCTGCGCGCTGTTCGATGCCACGGGCAACCTGATTGCCAACGCGCCGCACATGCCCGTGCACCTGGGCTCCATGGGCGAGAGCATCAAGACCGTGATCCACGAGAACACGGGCCGCATGCAGCCGGGCGATGTCTACATGCTCAACGACCCCTACCATGGCGGTACCCACCTGCCCGATGTCACGGTGATCACGCCGGTCTATGTGGCGGGCGGCAAGGAGCCGACCTTCTACGTGGGCAGCCGCGGCCACCATGCCGACATCGGCGGCACCACGCCCGGCTCCATGCCCCCCTTTTCCACGCGCATCGAGGAAGAGGGCGTGCAGATCAACAACGTCAAGCTGGTAGACCAGGGCGTGTTCCAGGAAGAGGCCGTGCGCCACCTGCTGGCCACGGGGGGCGGCACCACGCCGTACCCGAGCCGCAACCCGCACCAGAACCTGGCCGACCTGCGCGCGCAGATCGCCGCCAACGAAAAAGGTGTGCAGGAACTCACGCGCATGGTGGAGCAGTTCGGCCTGGATGTCGTGCAGGCCTACATGCGCCATGTGCAGGACAACGCTGAGGAATCGGTGCGGCGCGTGATCACCCACCTCAAGGATGGCCAGTTCACCCTGCCGCTGGACAACGGCGCGCAGATCAGCGTTGCGGTCAAGGTCAACGTGGCCGAGCGCAGCGCGGTGATCGACTTCGCGGGCACCAGTGCCCAGCAGGTCAACAACTTCAACGCTCCGCGCGCGGTGTGCATGGCGGCGGTGCTCTACGTCTTCCGCACCCTGGTGGACGACGACATCCCGCTCAACGCCGGGTGCCTCAAGCCCCTGCAGGTCATCATCCCGCAGGGCTCCATGCTCAACCCCAACCCACCCGCTTCGGTGGTGGCAGGCAACGTGGAGACCTCCACCTGCATCACCAATGCACTGTTCGGTGCCCTGGGCGTGATGGCGGGCAGCCAGCCCACCATGAACAACTTCACCTTCGGCAATGCGCAGTACCAGTACTACGAGACCATTGCGGGCGGCAGTGGTGCAGGTGCCGTGCTCGATGCACAAGGACAGGTGGTGCGCGGCTTCGAAGGCACGAGCGTGGTGCAGACGCACATGACCAACTCGCGCCTCACGGACCCCGAGATCCTGGAGTTCCGCTTTCCCGTGGTGCTCGACAGCTACGAGATCCGCGCGGGCTCGGGCGGCCGGGGCCGCTGGGCCGGGGGCAATGGCGGCGTGCGGCGGGTGCGCTTCCTGGAGCAGATGACGGCCAGCATCCTGTCAAACGGCCGTGTCAAGCCGGCCTTCGGCATGGCCGGCGGCCAGGCCGGGCTCACGGGGCTCAACCGCGTGCTGCGCGCCAACGGCCAGGTCGAAGACCTTGCGCACATCGGCGCGGCGCTCATGGAGCCGGGCGATGTGTTCGAAATCTCCACGCCCGGGGGCGGGGGGTTCGGAGAATGTGCGCTGGCAGACTGACAGCGCCTGACACTTGCATTGCGGCCCGGCGCATTGGCACAGGGCTTGCAATCCAAGGGCATGCTGCCCCGCCGTGTGGTGGGGCGGATGACTCGCAACACCACGGAGAAAGCCATGAACTACCTTCCTGCAACGGCCGGTGCCACCCGCACCCCCGCCGTGACGGCCTCCCATGCTGCTGCGCCTGCCCGGCACCAGGGCAGTTCGGCCATGCCCTCTGCCCCTGCATCCCCCCGCGCCCAGCGCACCCTGTCCGTGGGCCAGAAGCTGGCTGCGGCCTTTGGCCTGCTGGGCGTGGCCGTTGCGCTGCTCGGCTCCACCACCTGGCTCACCGGCCAAGGCACGACGCGCCAGGCCACGCTGCTGACGGCGGAGCAACTGCCCATCGAGCGCGCGGTGCGCGAGTTCAAGACGCAGTCCGTGCACATCGGCCAGATCGCGCTGCGCACCACCAGCTCGCAGGACGTGTTTCCCCTGGTGGCCGAAATGCGCACACAACTGGCGGCCGAGGAGGGCATGCGCAAGCGAATCGACGAATCGCTGGCGGCCTCCTCGTCCGCCGCCAGCACCCTGCCGGCCTGGAAGCAGGCCCAGGCGCAGCGCCAGCAGTACGCGGCCCTGCGCGACACCCTGGTGCAGAACGCGCTGGAATCCAAGGTCATCAGCCAGAAGGAGCTGCAGGACCATGCGGCGGCGCTGGCCCAGTACCTCCAAGCCATCGACCAGTTGCTGGCCGAGTCCGAGAAATCCTCGGTGGCGGCGGCCGATGCCATGATCGCCGACGCCGCGCGCGCCCAGTGGGTCAGCGCGCTGGCCGTGGCCTTCGTGGTGGGCTTGTCGGCCCTGTTCGGCTGGCTGCTGCGCCGCTCCATCGTGCTGCCGCTGCGCCAGGCTTCGGATGCGGCGGCTCTGGTGGCGCAGGGTGACCTCACGGTGCGCATGGCCACCGCGCGCACCGACGAGATCGGCGAGCTGCTCACCGCGCTCAACCGCATGGTCGAATCCCTGCACTACGTGGTGACCGAGGTGCGCGACTCGGGTGAATCCATCCACGTGGCCAGCTCCGAGGTGGCGGCCGGCAACACCGACCTGAGCGCGCGCACCGAGCACGCCGCCAGCAGCCTGCAGCAGACCGCCGCGAGCATCGCCCAGCTGGCGCAGACCGTGGCCGCCAATGCCGACAGCACGCGCCAGGCCAACAGCCTGGCGCACAACGCCGAGCAGGTGGCCAAGAAGGGCGGCGACGTGGTCAGCGAAGTGGTCAAGACCATGGACGAGATCAATGCCAGCAGCAAGAAGATCGCCGACATCGTGGGCATCATCGACGGCATCGCCTTCCAGACCAACATCCTGGCGCTCAATGCCGCCGTGGAAGCGGCCCGCGCGGGCGAGCAGGGCCGCGGTTTCGCCGTGGTGGCCAGCGAGGTGCGCAACCTCGCCGGGCGCAGTGCCAACGCCGCCAAGGAGATCAAGGCGCTGATCGCCAACAGCGTGGACAAGGTGAGCGACGGTGCACGCCTGGTGGTCACCGCCGGCTCCACCATGCAGGACATCGTCACCAGCGTGCAGCAGGTGACCACGCTGATGTCCGAGATCAACGCCGCCAGCAGCGAGCAGAGCAGCCAGATCGGACAGGTCAGCCAGGCCGTGGACCAGCTCGACCACATGACGCAGCAGAACGCGGCATTGGTGGAAGAAGGCGCAGCAGCGGCGCAAAGCCTCAAGGACCAGGCGAACCGGCTGGCGGGGGCAATGGGGCAGTTCCAGTTGACTGCGGGTGCCGCGATGGCCTGATCGATCGGCTGCACCATGAAAAAGGGCCTGCATTGCAGGCCCTTCGTCATTGCGCAATGTGCAGCGCGATCACATGCCCGAGTAGTTCGGGCCGCCGCCGCCTTCGGGCGTCACCCAGACGATGTTCTGCGTCGGGTCCTTGATGTCGCAGGTCTTGCAGTGCACGCAGTTCTGCGCGTTGATCTGCAGGCGCTGGCTGTCGCCGCCCTTGGCCACGTCGGGCACGAACTCGTAGACACCGGCCGGGCAGTAGCGGGCCTCGGGGCCGGCGTACTTGGCCAGGTTGATGTTGACCGGCACGCTCGCGTCCTTGAGCGTCAGGTGGGCCGGCTGGTTCTCGGCGTGGTTGGTGTTGCTGATGAACACGCTGGACAGGCGGTCGAAGGTCAGCTTGCCATCGGGCTTGGGGTAGATGATGGGCTTGCATTCCGACGCGGGCTTGAGGTGCACGTGGTCGGGCTTGTCGCGGTGCAGCGTCCAGGGGATGTTGCCCTTGAGCACGAACTGCTCGATGCCGTTCATGATGGTGGCGGTGACCAGGCCCTTCTTGAACCAGTTCTTGAAGTTGCGGTCCTTGTTGAGCTCGGTGTACAGCCAGCTCTTCTCGAACGCCTCAGGGTAGGCGCTGAGCTCATCGTGCTGGCGGCCGGCCACCACGGCATCGTAGGCGGCCTCGGCGGCCAGCATGCCGGACTTGATGGCGGCGTGGCTGCCCTTGATGCGGCCCACGTTGAGGTAACCCGCATCGCAGCCGATCAGCGCGCCGCCCGGGAAGATGGTCTTGGGCAGGCTCAGCAGGCCGCCGGCCGTGATGGCGCGCGCGCCGTAGCTGATGCGCTTGGCCGGCTTGATGCCCTTGGACTCGTCGCCCTCCAGGTACCAGCGGATGTTGGCGTGCGTCTTCCAGCGCTGGAATTCCTCAAACGGGCTCAGGTACGGGTTGGAATAGCCCAGGCCGGTGATGAAGCCCAGCGTGACCTTGTTGTCGTCCAGGTGGTACAGGAAGGCGCCACCATAGGTGTCGTTTTCCATGGGCCAGCCGGCGGTGTGCATCACGAAGCCGGGCTGGTGGCGCTGCGGGTCGATCTCCCACAGCTCCTTGATGCCAATGGCGTAGCTCTGCGGGTCGGAATGCGCGTCGAGCTTGAAGCGCGAGATCAGCTGCTTGCCCAGGTGGCCGCGCGAGCCTTCGGCGAAGATGGTGTACTTGGCATGCAGTTCCATGCCCAGCTGGAAGTCGCCCGTGGGCTCGCCTTCCTTGCTGATGCCCATGTTGCCGGTGGCCACGCCCTTGACGGAACCGTTCTCGTTGTAGAGCCCCGCGGCGGCCGCGAAGCCGGGGAAGATCTCCACGCCCAGGGCTTCGGCCTGCTCGCCCAGCCACTTGACCACGTTGCCCAGGCGTACCACGTAGTTGCCGTGGTTCTGGAAGTTGTGCGGCAGGAACACATTGGGCACGCGGAAGGACGAGTTCTCGCCCAGGAAGATCATCGCGTCGTCCGTCACCGGCTGGTTCAGCGGAGCGCCCTTGGCCTTCCAGTCGGGGATCAGTTCCGTGAGGGCCTTGGGGTCCATGAT
>NZ_JBKDTZ010000222.1:0-40813 GCF_046339755.1 Acidovorax sp.
AGGGGGACGCAGCCAGTGCGGCGGGGCGGCCCGTGCACGGCGGCCCTGGCTTGGGCCGCGCGCTATCCACGGCCTGCTGCTCGCGCGCTTGCGCGCACTGCGCTTATGTACCAATACAAACCGAGAATTGTGGCCATACAAAGCCGCATTGCGGCGCCGTGGCGTGCGCGGATCAGCCGGCCGAGCGGTAGATCTTGGCGATGCCGGCGGCTTTTTGCTTGCCGCCCAGGCCGTTGCCGTAAGTGGCGTTGGCGGAGCTGTCCTGGGAGGGGACGAGCACGGCGGTCTGGCGGTCGGTGATGGCGGCCAGGCGGGCCAGGCTTTCGCGGTGCACCACCAGGGTTGCGGCGATGGCGTCCATGCGGGCCTTCAGGGCGGGGGTGATGCTGCTCACCTGCTGGCGGGAGAGGTCCAGCGCATACGTAAAACGGGCTGCGGCGTCGCGCAGCCCGGTGCTTGCTTGTTCGAGGGTGGGGGCATCGGCCTTGAGCAGGGCGGCAGACACCGCTTCGATATGCTGCTCTACGGTCTGCAAGGCATCTTCCAGAGGGGTGGTCACGGCAGGTCCTGGTGGATGCGGGCCTGTGACGCCTGGAAGAGGGAAGTCACGCTAGCCGCGCGAGCGGGAAAAGATCTCTTGCGCATTGGCCAGCAGCTTGTCGGCAATCGCGCCGGCGCTGACCGAGAAAGTACCCTTTTCGATGGCTGCACGCACGGCAGCCACCTTCTTCGTATCGAAATCGCTTGCTGCACGGGTGGTCTGGTCCAGGGCCCGGGCCGCAGTGGAAACCGTCACAGGCACGCCAGGGGCCGAGGCAGCCTTCATGCCTTGCGCCACTCCTTCGGGTGCCACCGGGGCTGCAGCGGGGGCCTTGGCCTGCTTGGCCTGCCCCGTCTGCGCCAGTGCGCCCGGAAGTTCCGGTTGTTGACCTATCTTCATCGCCTTCTCCAGCGCTCCGATGACACGGAGCTCGTAGCAATGTTTTCGACCTCTTGGCGCTGGACTTTAGCTATTTATGCAGGCGGGATGAATCAAAGGGTAACGTCGATCGTTCCATTTTCACCCACAATACCAGAGATTGTACGGCCATTGTCCATTCGGACTCGCACAGTCTGGCCTGCAGCACCCGCTGTGAGTGCCTGCCCCGCTGAGGTTACCGCAAAACCGGGCCCTTGCGCCACCACCCGCACCTGCGCCCCGGCCTTGAAGATGCTCGGTGCCCGAACCATGGGCTGGCGCAGGGCCTGGCCTGCCACCAGCGGGCGCGAGGCGATCTGGCCGACCCATTGGTCGGGATTGGCCACGATGGGGGCGGCATCGGCCGCCCAGTCCACCTCGGCCTCGGCGGCGTCGCTGGCGGCCAGCACCGCGCCGGAGGCGACGTTGCCCGTGAGCACCCAGGCCGGCCCCCAGGCCTTGACGGTGACGGGCAGGAACACGTTCCAGGCGCTTTGCCCTTCCACACAGCGCAGGCCCAGCCGGGTGCGGCCCCACAGGCGCGACCCCGCCGGCAGGTAGGGCTCGACCCGGGCACAGGGCGCCAGGCGCAGCCGGGTGTCCAGCGCACCGATGCTCACCTCCATGCGCAGCGGCAGGCCTGCGGGCTGGTTGCGCGCGATCGCGTCGTCCAGCCAGCGCTGGGTCAGGGCGGGCAGGTCCGCAGCCGGGTCGGCCACGGCCTGCGCCTGTGCCATGCCGGCCAGCAAGGTGCCGGCAAGGGCGGCCAGTGCGGCGCGGCCGGCGGTGGAAAAGGTGCGGAATGCGGGTGCCATGGGGCGTCTCCTGGTAGACCGGTGCGGCCCTGCAGCGCGCTGCACAGGCCAATTCTCGACCCTCACTGTAGGCCTTCGGGCGGCCGTCGATGCCCCGAACTGCGACCGCAAACGCGGGCTCTTCGCGCTTTAGAAAATCCAGGCGGTTTTCATAATCGAGCCACGCCAGAAAACCGTTTTCACTGGCGTTTCGCAACCTGGACGTGAGGCAGACATGCTTGACAAGATGACCAACCGGCTGGACTTCCACGGCAACGCACTGATACTGCGTGCCGAGCGCCAGCGCGCCATCGCCAGCAATATCGCCAACGCCGACACCCCCGGCTACGTCGCGCGCGACTTCAAATTTTCCGACGCACTGAGCAACGCCACGGGCGAGCGCTCCTCGTACACCGAATCGCCCCACCAACTGTCCACCACCACGCTGGGCAACTCCGGCTACACCAGCCAGCGGCCCACGGTCACCATCGGCACCGATCCGCGGCACATCACCGCCTCCACCGCCGACGAGGGCTCCTCGGCCGAGCTGGGGAACAAGGGCAAGCTGGCCTACTCCCTGCAGACCCAGCCCGCCCTGGACAACAACTCGGTCGACCTGGACCGCGAACGCGCCGCCTTCGTGGACAACGCCGTGCGCTACGAAGCCACGCTGCGCTTCATCAACGGCAACGCCAAGACCATGCTCAGCGCCATCCAGGGCCAGTAAGCGCCCCCGCATTCCCCAAAAGGCACACCACCATGTCCATGTTCTCCATCTTCAACGTCTCGGGCAGCGCCATCAGCGCGCAGTCCCAGCGCCTGAACGTCGTGGCCAGCAACCTGGCCAACGTCGATGCGGTGGCCGGCCCCGACGGCAATGCCTACAAGGCCCGCCAGGTGGTGTTTCGCACCACCAACATGGGCCAGGAAGGCTCGGACGGCGTGCGCGTGAGCGCCATCACCGAGAGCAATGTGCCCGGCCGCAAGATCCACGACCCCAGCCACCCCTCCGCCGACGAACAGGGCTACGTGACCCATTCCAACGTCAACGCCGTGGAGGAGATGGTGAACATGATTTCAGCGTCGCGCTCGTACCAGAACAACGTCGAGGTGATGAACACGGCCAAGTCACTTCTGCTCAAGACCCTGCAGATGGGCCAGTAACCCCGGGAGACCCTCACCATGATCCTCAGCGCCACCAATGCCGCCACGACCGCCGACACCGCCAATGCCAAGGCGACGGCGGCCAACGACCCCGCCGCCTCCCAGGACCGGTTCCTCAAGCTGCTCGTCGCGCAGCTCAACAACCAGGACCCGATGAACCCGCTGGACAACGCCCAGATGACCTCGCAGATCGCGCAGATCAACACCGTCACCGGCATCCAGCAGCTCAACACCACCATGCAGAGCATGGCCGCCCAGTTCAACTCCCTGCAGGTCATGCAGGGCACGACCCTGGTCGGACGCAATGTGATGACCGAGGGTTCGGGCATGACCGTTGTGGACAACGTGGGCAAGGCCGGCTTCGAGATCGCCTATCCCGCCACCAAGGTGGAGGTGGAAATCGTGACGCCTGGCGGCCAGGTGGTCGACACCGTGGACCTGGGCCCCAAGGAGATGGGCCGCCACAACTTCGACTGGGACGCCAGCGGCTACAAGGGCAGCAAGGAAGGCCTGCAGTTCCGCGTCAAGGCGGTCAACGGCGCCACCACGCTCGAATACACGGCACTCACCCAGTCCAAGGTCACCGGGGCGGGCGCCACCGATGGCCAGCTCGTGCTCACGCTGGCCAACGGCAAGAACATCAACTACGGCCAGATCAAGTCCATCGTCTGACGACGGACCCCGGCTGCCCCTCCCCCGATTCCCCGCACACGCCCTCTCAAGGAGAACACCATGGGTTTCCAGCAAGGCCTCTCCGGCCTGAACGCCGCCAGCAAGAACCTGGACGTCATCGGCCACAACATCGCCAACTCCAACACCGTGGGCTTCAAGGCGTCGCGTGCGGAATTCGCCGAAATGGTGGCCAATGCCATCGGCTCGGCCGGGGGCTCCAACGCCGGCATCGGCGTGGAGACGGCCGCCGTGGCCCAGCAGTTCACACAGGGCAACCTGACCATCACCGGCAACAGCCTGGACGTGGCCATCAACGGCAACGGCTTCTTCACGCTGCAGCTGCCCGACGGTTCGTCCGCCTACACCCGCGCCGGCAACTTCAAGCTGGACAAGGTGGGCAACATGGTGACCAATGACAACGCCAAGGTCATGGGCTACCCGATCGACCCCACCACCGGCCTGCGCACCGGCACCGACCCGATCCCCATGGTGTTCCCGACCTCGGAGCCGATCCCCGCCAAGCAGACCACCCGGATCGACGCCGCCTTCAACCTGGATGCGCGCGCCACCGATGCCGCCGGCGACCCGGCCGCCACCCCGCCCGTGCCCGCCACGCCACGCGCCACCTACGGCACCTCGATCAACGTGTTCGACAGCCAGGGCGTGGCCAAGCCGGTCAACCTGTACTTCCAGAAGACCGCCACCGACAACACCTGGGATGTGTACGACGCCCTGGACGATCCCACGGCCGTGCCGCCCGTGGTCGCCACGGCCATCGGCCAGATCACCTTCGACAACAACGGCGTGATCACCGGCCCGGCCGCCACGCCGCCCGCCACCGGCTTTGCGCTGACGCTGAACGTGAACCCCACGCCGCCCAACCCGAACAACCTGCCCGCCTACGACGTCGAGGTGAACCTGGACAACGTGACGCAGTTCGGCCGCAAGTTCTCCGTGTCCGACCTCTCGCAGGACGGCTATACCGCGGGCGACCTCACGGGCATCAACGTCGAGAACAACGGCATGATCATGACGCGCTACTCCAACGGCGTCACCCGCGCCGAAGGCCAGATCGCGCTGTCGAGCTTCCGCAACACCCAGGGCCTGGCCTCGGTGGGCGGCAACAACTGGGTGGCCACCTTCGAATCGGGCCAGCCCGTGATGGGCACGGCCACCGACGGCAACTTCGGTGCCCTGCGCTCGGGCGCGCTGGAGGACTCCAACGTCGACCTCACGGCCGAACTCGTGAACATGATGACCGCGCAGCGCACCTACCAGGCCAATGCGCAGACCATCAAGACGCAAGACCAGGTGATGTCCACCCTGGTGAACCTGCGCTGACACGCCCCTGACCCCCTGACCGGAAGCCGCCATGGACCGCATCATCTACACCTCCATGACAGGGGCCAACGCCGCTGCCCACCGGCAGTCGGTGCTGGCCAACAACCTGGCCAATGCGTCCACCAACGGCTTTCGTGCGGAGATGTCCACCTTCCGCTCCGTCCCGCTGCAGGGCGATGGCTCCACCACGCGCGTGTTTGCGCTGGAGGCCACCTCGGGCTACGTGGACAAGCCGGGCCCGGTGCAGCGCACGGGCCGCGCCCTCGATGCCATGGCCGTCGGCAACGCCTGGTTTGCCGTGCAGGGCCTCGATGGCCTGGAGGCCTACACCCGCAACGGCGGTTTTGAAGTCTCGCCCACCGGCGCCCTGCTCACGAACACCGGGCTGACCGTGCTGTCGGACGGCGGCGGCCCCATCGATGTGCCGCCGAACTCCGAGGTCTCGCTCGGCTCCGACGGCACCCTCACCGCCAAGACCGCGGGCCAGCCGCCCGCCGCCATCGGCCGCCTGAAGCTGGCCACACCCACCGCCGAAGACCCGCTCAAGCGCGGCGACGACGGGCTGTTCCGCGCCACATCGGGCGAACAGATCCCCAACGACCCCAATGCCCGCCTGCTCTCGGGGGCCATCGAAGGCTCCAACGTGAACGCCGTGGAAACCATGGTCGGCATGATCGCCGCCTCGCGCCAGTTCGAGCAGCAGATCAAGATGCTGCAGACCGCAGAAGCCGACGACAAAGCCGCCAGCCAGTTGCTGAGCATCAACGGCTGAACCGCCACCAGCCCCCTCTAGGAAATCGCCATGATCAACTCCCTCTGGATCGCCAAGACCGGCATGGAAGCCCAGCAGACCCAGCTGGACGTCATCTCGCACAACCTGGCCAACGTGTCCACCACCGGCTACAAGCGTGCCAACGCGGTGTTCGAAGACCTGATCTACCAGAACCTGCGCCAGGTGGGCGCCCAGACCACCGAGCAAAGCCAGCTGCCCACCGGCCTGCACCTGGGCCTGGGGGTGCGCACCGTGGCCACGGCGCGCAACTTCATGCAGGGCAGCATGCAGCAGTCCAACAACAACCTGGACGTGGCCATCAAGGGCAATGGCTTCTTCGAGGTCACGCAGCCCGACGGCACCATCGGCTACACCCGCGACGGTTCGTTCCAGCTCGACTCGCAGGGCCGCCTGGTCACCTCCAGCGGCCTGCCCATCGCCAACGGCATCACCGTGCCGGCCAACGCCACCAGCGTCTCCATCAGCGCCGAGGGCGCCGTCACGGCCACCGTGCCGGGCAACACCGCGCCGCAGCCGCTGGGCAACATCGCCATGTCCACCTTCGTGAACCCGGGCGGCCTGGAGCCGCGCGGCCAGAACCTGTTCGTCGAGACCGCCGCTTCCGGCCAGCCGCAGCAGGGCACGCCCGGCACCAATGGCCTGGGCACCATCCTGCAGGGCTACCTCGAAACCTCCAACGTGAACGTGGTGCAGGAGCTGGTGACCATGATCCAGACCCAGCGCGCCTACGAAATGAATTCCAAGGCCATCCAGACCTCGGACCAGATGCTGGCCAAGCTCAGCCAGATGTAAGCAGCAGACAGGCCACAAGCCCCATTCTTGCCAGGATTCTTCCCATGACCACGATCCTCCACGCCTTCCAGGGCGCCCGCGCGCGCCTCCTTGCTTGGCCCAGCCTGGCTGCCGCCGTGCTCAGCACCGGCTGCGCCAGCATGTCCCCGCCGCCGCCCGTGGACATCCTGCCCACCACGCCGCCGCCCCTGGCCGCTGTCGCACCGCGCACCCCGCCACCGGTCACCGGCGGCCTGTTCCACACCGCCAGCTACCGCCCGTCCTTCGAAGACCGGCGTGCACGCCTGGTGGGCGACAACGTCACCATCCAGATCGTGGAAAACGTGACGGCGAGCCAGAAGTCCTCGTCCACCGTGGATCGCACCTCCAAGGTCAGCAGCGGGGTGACCGCACTGCCATTCACCGGCCAGAAGTTCACCGACAAGCTGGGCGTGGGCGCGAATTCGGAAAATGCCTTCGAGGGCAAGGGCGGCACCGAAAGCGCCAACACCTTCCAGGGCTCGATCACCGCGACCGTCATCGACGTGCTGCCCAACGGCCACCTGATCGTGGCCGGCGAAAAGCAGATCGGGGTGAACCAGAATGTGGATGTGCTGCGCTTCTCGGGCACCGTGGACCCCCGCGCCCTGCAGCCCGGCTCCATCGTGGCCTCCACCCAGGTCGCCAACGTGCGCGTGGAATCGCGTGGCCGCGGCGCCCAGGGCGAAGCCCAGGTGACCGGCTGGCTGGGCCGCTTCTTCAACACCGTGACACCGTTCTGATACAAAATGTGACCGGGCGCCTGCGGATCGGATGCAGGCCATGCAGCCAGCGCAGCGCCCTTGTGCATTCAGACCCGAGGTTCACGATGTCCTTTTTTCGCAGCTCCCTGGCATGCGGCCTCACGGCCCTGGCCGCTGCATTTTCGCCCGTTGCCCAGGCGCAGCCCACCACCTACGCCTACTCCGTGGCGCTGAGCCTGGTGGCGCCCAAGGGCTCCGCCTCCGAGGCCGCCTCCAAGAACAAGACCCTGCCCGCAGGCATCAAGTTTTCGCCCTGCGACGCCACGGCGCTGGACCAGTTCGCCTTCACCATCAAATACGACGCCGGCAAAGCGGCGGTGGGGACCACCCCGGGCACGCTGCAGAACGTGTATGTGATCTTCCACCGGGACAACAGCTTCGTCTTTCCCCTGGTGCGCTCGCCGCTGATCACCACCGGCGCCATCTTCAAGGTCTACCTGGCACCGGGCAACATCCAGACGACGGACGCCTACACCGCCGTGGCCGACAACCTGGGCGGCGCCCAGACCGAGGTGATCCTGGGCGGCAACCTCACCCTGCAGGGGCTGGATTCCGGCGTCTGGATGGTCACGGCCATCATCGCGCCGGCGGCCACGGTCAATTTCGACGATCCGCGCACCTGGAGCGCCTGGGACACCCTGCCCTTCATGCTGCGCAAGCCCTGGAAGGGCTTCACGAACAACTACTGCGAATGATGCGCAGCGGCCTGGCACCACCGCCCGGCCGACAGCGGGGGCGCCGGTGCCGGCCAAGCCCGGAAAATGTAACCGGGCCCCACTCCCAAAAGACGGGTGAATTCGCCTCTTTTTGGGCATTCCCTTGTGCGGCGACAGCCCACAATGAAGCCCATGAAAGCCTTGCCCCTCCCCTTCCTGGCACACCCCCTGCGCACGCTGTGGCTGTCGGCCATCGCATTGGCCCTGGCGTGTGCGGCCTGGCCGGCGCATGCGCTGCGCATCAAGGAAATCGCGGCGGTGCAGGGCGTTCGCACCAACCAGTTGACCGGCTATGGCCTGGTCGTGGGCCTCGATGGCACGGGTGACCAGACCACCCAGATGCCCTACACCACGCAGGCCATGTCCAACTACCTGCAGCAGATGGGCATCAGCCTGCCGCCCGGCACGGCCTCGCAGCTGCAGCTCAAGAACGTGGCCGCCGTGATCGTCACGGCCCAGCTGCCCGCCTTCGCCCAGCCCGGCCAGCAGATCGACGTCAACGTCTCCTCCATGGGCAACTCCAAGTCGCTCAAGGGCGGCATGCTCATGGTCACGCCCCTGCGCGGTGCCGACGGCGAGATCTACGCCCTGGCCCAGGGCAACCTGGTGGTGGGCGGCGCCGGCGCCTCCGCTGGCGGCAGCAAGGTGCAGATCAACCACCTAGCCGCCGGGCGCATCCCGCTGGGTGCCCAGGTCGAACGTTCCGTTCCCACGCCCCTGAACGAGGGCGACACCATCAGCCTGGGGCTCAATGCCTCGGACTTCCAGACCGCCCGCCGCGTGGCCCAGGCCATCAACAGCCGCCTGGGCAACAACCTCGCCACGGCCCTGGACGGCCGCACGGTGCAGGTGCGCGCGCCCAGCGACCCCGGCGCCCGCGTCGGCTTCATCGCCGACCTGGAAGAGCTGCCGCTCGAAATGGCGGCCCCTGCCGCCAAGGTGGTGATCAATGCGCGCACCGGCTCCATCGTGCTCAACCAGGCGGTGACCCTGGGCCCCTGCGCCATTGCGCACGGCAACCTGTCCATCACCATCAGCTCGCGCCCCGTCATCAGCCAGCCCAACCCGCTGTCGCAGGGGCAGACCGTGGTCACGCAGCAAAGCGACATCAAGATCAACCAGGAGCCGGGCAACATCATCCAGATGCCGCCCTCGCCGCAGCTCGCCGACGTGGTGCGCGCGCTGAACACGCTGGGCGCCACGCCCGGTGACCTGCTCGCCATCCTGCAGGCCATCAAGGCCGCCGGCGCCCTGAACGCCGAGCTCGAAGTGATCTGACCATGGCCCTCACGCTGCCCTCGTCGTCCGCAAGCACCAGCACGTCGAACGCGCTGGCGGCCGACGTCAAGTCGCTGAACGCGCTCAAGTACGAGGCCGGCAACAACAATCCCCAGGCCGCGAAAGAGGCCGCCAAGCAGTTCGAATCGCTGTTCATGCGCGAGATGATCAAGAGCATGCGCGAGGCCACCATGAAGTCCGGCCTGATGGACGGCGCCCAGGGCGACCTGGGCACCGACCTGCTGGACCAGCAGCTGTCGGTGCAGATGGCCGGCCAGCCCGGCGGGCTGTCCGAAGCCATCGCACGCCAGCTCTCGCGCCAGATGGGCGGGCCCGACCCGTCCTTCTCCGTGCCTTCGACGATGAGCCTGTCGCAGGTCCAGCGTCCCGCCGCCGCCAAGGTGAGCGCCAGCCCCGCCAGCACCGAGGCCGTGGGCCAGGCGCCCAAGGGCCGCGATGGCTTCGTGCAGCACCTGAGCGGCACGGCCGAGAAGGTGGCGCAGGAAAGCGGCATCCCCGCGAGCTTCATGCTCGGCCAGGCCGGGCACGAAACGGGCTGGGGCAAGAGCGAGATCAAGAACGCCGACGGCAGCAACTCCTTCAACCTGTTCGGCATCAAGGCCGGCAAGGGCTGGACCGGCAAGGTCGCCGAGATCACGACCACCGAGTACATCAACGGCACGCCGCGCAAGGTGGTGGCCAAGTTCCGGGCCTACGACTCGTACGAGGATTCGTTCCGCGACTACGCGCGCCTCATCAAGGAAAGCCCGCGCTATGAAAAGGCGGAGTCCGTGGCGCAGTCCGGCTCGGCCATGGACTATGCCTCCGCACTGCAGAAGGCGGGCTACGCCACGGACCCCGGGTACGCCCGCAAGCTCAGCGGCGCCATCAACAGCGTGCAGCGTGCGCAGCAGCAGCGGGCGCAGGCCTGAGGACACGAGGTAAACCATGAGCCTGCTCAACGTCGGTGCCCGCGCCCTGCTCGCCAACCAGGTGGCCCTGCAGACCGCGGGCAACAACATTGCCAACGTCAACACGCCGGGCTATTCGCGCCAGACCGTGGTGCTGCAGACCGTGCAGGGCCAGTTCACCGGCGGCGGCTACATCGGCCAGGGCGTGGACGTGCAGACCATCCTGCGCAACCAGAGCGAACTGCTCACGCGCCAGTCGGCCGCGGCCGGTTCGGTGCAGAGCGGCGACATCGTGCGCGCAGAGCGCCTGCGCCAATTGCAGGACGTGTTCAGCGGCGGGGCCACCGGCCTGGGCGCAGCCATCAACGACATGATGAACGCCTTCTCGGATGTGGTGAGCGCGCCCACCGACATCACGGCCCGCACGCTGGTGCTCACGCGCATCGACGAGACCGCGTCGCGCATGCGCGCGGCCGCGGAACGTGTCGACGAGATCGAGTACACGGTGAAGGAACAGCTGCAAAGCAGCATCACCGCCATCAACAGCCTGGCCGGCCAGATCGCCGCCGTGAACGAGCAGATCGCACGCGCCAAGGGCAATGGCCAGACGCCCAACGACCTGCTGGACCACCGCGACCAGCTGATCCGCGAGGTCAACCAGTACGTGCAGACCACGCAGATCCCGGCCGACGACGGCACCGTGGGCCTGTTCGTGGGCGGCAGCCAGCCCCTGGTGCTGGGCACCACGCCCTCCGAGGTCTCGGTGGACGATGCCACGCAGTTCCCCGGCAGCGGCCAGCTCAAGCTGTTCTTCAACCGCCCCGGCGCGCCGGCCATCGAGGTGGACGAGAACATGATGGGTGGGGGATCGGTCTCCGGCCTGCTGCGCTTCAACAACACCGACCTGTCGGAGAGCCGCAACCTGCTCGGGCGCATGGCCATGGCCATCGGCATGACCATGAACGAGCAGCACAAGCTGGGCCTCACGCTGGACGGCCAGATGGGCAAGGACCTGTTCTCCCTGCCCACATCCATGCCCGGCCTGACCAACGGCGGCGGCGTGGGCAATGTGACCTTCACGGACCCCACCAAGTTCGCGGCGTCCGACTACGAGATCCGGTTCACCACCGGCACGGCCGGCCAGGTGGTGCGCCTGTCCGACGGCAAGGCCACGGCCTTCACCGACGCGGCCAACCTGGCCCCGCTGGACATCGACGGGATGACCGTCAACCTCACCACGCCCGGCGCGCCTGGCGAACGCATGCTGTTCCAGCCGTTCAACTCGGCAGGGGCCAACATCAACGCCCTGGTGTACTCGCCGCGCGACCTGGCGGCCGCCAACCCCATCAACGCGGCCATGGGCACGACCAATGGCGGCACGCTGCAGTTGGCGGGGCTCAAGTCCACCGATGCCCTGGTGACGCCGCCCATCCCCGGCGGCGTGACGCTGACCTTTGCCGCCGGCCCGCCGACCAGCTACACGGTGACGGGCTCGACCACGCCGCCTTCGGGCACGGCGGGCATACCCTACACCTCCGGCTCCACCATCACCGTCGATGGCTGGGAGATCAAGCTGCAGGGCTCGCCCAAGACCGGCGACACCGTTCGGGTGGGCAATGCGCTGGACCCGCAGTACGGCGACAACTACACGCGCAACGCCGGCAATGCCACCTCGCTGATGAACCTGCGCGACGTGAAGATGTTCGACGAGTCCACGATGGCAGACGGCTATGCCGGCCTGATGGCCCAGGTGGGCACGCGCACGCAGAGCGCCACCTTTGCCGCCGAGCTGTCGACCACCATCGCCGCCAACCTGGAGCGCGACCGCACGGCAGTCTCGGGCGTCAACCTCGACGAAGAGGCGGCCAAGCTGATCCAGTACCAGCAGGCCTACCAGGCTTCCGCCAAAATGCTGCAGATTGCACAGAGCATCTTCGATACCCTGATTCAAGGATTGACGCGATGACCTGCTCCCCCCTGAGTCGCTTCGCGCCGTCCCCCCAGGGGGACGCCCCCAGCGCGGCGGGGCGGCCCATGCGCGGGGGCGCTTGCCGTGGCCGCGCCGGTGTCGCAGGCCGCAAAGGGTGGTCGGCGCAAGGGAAAACTGAAATGACCACGTTGGAATACAGGTCCAGGAGTTCGACATGAGCAATACCCTCTACCGCCTTGGCACCGCCAACATGTACGACAACGCGCTGCGCAACCTGGGCGCGCGCCAGACCAACCTGTCCAACCTGCAGGAGAACCTGACCTCGGGCAAGCGCGTCGTGCGCGCCAGCGACGATCCGGTCTCGGCCGCGCAGGCCGAGCGCGCGCTCACCCGGCTCACCCGCATCCAGACGGAGCAGCGCGCCCTGGAGACCCAGCGCAACGCCATCGCCCAGGCGGAATCCTCGCTCGGCGACGCCATGGGCCTGGTGCAGAGCGCACGCGAACTCATGGTGAGCGCCGGCAGCCCCACCCTCACGTCCAGCGACCGCGCCACCATCGCCAACCAGTTGCAGGGCATCCGCGAACAGCTGCAGGAGGTGGCCAACCGCAAGGACACCAACGGCATTCCGCTGCTGGGCGCGCTGGGCAGTGCGCTGGCCCCCTTCCTGGGACCGCAGTCGGTCTCGCCGGACTACCTGTTCAACGGCCAGCCCGGGCAGACGGGCAGCACCGGCGTGGCCATTCCCAACACGCTGGATGGCGAGTTCGCCTTCATGTTCCAGCCCCAGCGCGATGGCGCCTACAACATCCAGGTCAACCCGGCCACCCTCAACAACAACCAGCAGCTCACGACGACCGGTGCCAAGCCGGTGGACCTGAGCCTGGTGACGGGTGACAACTACACGATCAACTTCACGTCGGTGGTCCCCGGGGCCACCATCGGCACCACCTCGGCGACCTACACCATCACCAACACCACCACCGGCGTGACGTCGGCGCCGGTGGTGGTGCCGGACTACCCGACCGACAAGCCGGTGACGATCGCCGTGACCGGCGTGCCCGGGCTGACCTTCGACATCAAGGGCAACCCGGCCACCGGGGACAGCATCACCATGGCGCCCGCCGCCAGCGTGTTCAGCACGCTGGACAGCGCGATCCGCGACATCCGCGGCGCCGTCAACAGCAACGCCGCGACCCAGGCCGTGGGGCAGGCCCTGACCAACATCGACATCGGCCTGGACCGCATCAGCAACACGCGCAGCTACGCGGGCGAACTGCTCAACCGCGCCGACCGCATCACGGGCGACCAGGAAAAGCGCTCGATCCAGCTCGAGGGCGACCGCTCGCGCGCCGAGGATCTGGATATGATCAAGGGCATTTCAGACTTCCAGAACCAGCAGGTGGGCTATGAGGCAGCGCTCAAGTCCTATGCCCAGGTGCAGAAGCTGTCCCTGTTCAATTTCATCAGTTAAAGCGGGCCTGCCCTGAGCCGCACTCCCTGGCGGGGGGACGGACCCCAACGAGACAACGCCTGAGAGCCCATGGTCCAATCCGTCCTCGGCAGCCTGATCCTGGGGTACCGCCCCCTGTGGAACCGTGCCCGCAAACTCGCTGCCATCCAGCTCTACGTCCAGAACGAATCCCCGGCCGCCGTGGTCGATACCGGCCACCTGCTGCGCACGCTGCAGGAGCTGTGGTCCGCCAGCTCGCCACCGCTGCTGCTGTCGCCCCAGACCCACCAGGTGCTGGCCGACATGCTCGAACATGCGCCCCGCGGCGCCCCCTGGATCGAGGTGCGGGGCGACTGGCTGCAGGACTCGGGCATCTATGCCCTGGTGAAGGCCGCGCACCAGCGCGGCCTGAAGCTGGTCTGGCGTGGCGACATCGGCAAGCTGCCCGAGCCCGCCGTGGCGCAGTGTTTCGACAACAGCCTGCTGAGCCTGACCCCGGCCGACGCGGTGGCCACCCTGCAGGCCAACCCCCGGCCCGGCAGCCCGGCAGCCCGGACGCCACCGCGGGCCGTGAGCCCCATCCTGGCCGGGCAGATGTACGAGAACATCCCGAGCCGCGCCCTGATGGAGCATTGCCTGGACAAGCACAATGCCCTGGCCCTGGCCGGCTGGCCGACGGAAGACGTGCTCTACAGCGTGCGCCACACGCCGCAGCAGCCCTCGCACGCCGTGATCGCCAAGCTGCAGAAGGCCATCGACGCGGAGCAGTCGCTCGAGACCTTCGAGGACATCATGGGCGAGGACCCGCTTTTGGCCTACCGCTTCATGGTGTACACCAATTCGGCGGCGCTGGGCCTGCGCACCGGCATCGACTCGCTGCGCCGCGGGCTGGTGATGATGGGCTACGGGTCCATCAACCGCTGGCTGTCGGACCAGTTGCCCCATTCCAACACCGACCCCAACATGCAGCCCGTGCGCGAGTCCATGGTGCTGCGCGCCCGGCTCATGGCACAGCTGCTGGATGCCGGCATCGAAAACGAACTGCGCCGCGAGATCTACCTGTGCGGACTGCTGTCGCAGATCGACGATCTGCTGCAGGAGCCCCTGGGCACCATCCTGCACCGCATCCCGCTGTCCGAGCGCATCTACGATGCCACCGTGCTGCGCACCGGCCCCTATGCCGCCAGCCTGCAGATGGCCTGTGCGCTGGAGAGCGGCGACGCGAGCGCCATCCGCCACCTGTGCGAGACGCAGGAGATGGACCTCGAAGAAGTCAACCGCGGCCTGCTGCGCGTGCTCTCGGACCTTGAGGTGGCACGATAACCATCCCCCTGAGGCGCTTTGCGCGGCGGTCACTGGCCTTGTGCGTGCCAGTTTCGCAGGTCAGCGGGTGAAAGCGAAGCGCTCCAGCGCATGCCATCGCCATGGCCACGGCCACATGGCCACAAGATCTCACAGCAACGGTGAGAACAGGCGCGCCGTGGCATCGCCCAGGCGCGGCAAAAAGGCCTGGCGGCGGCGCGTGGGCACGGCCCGGGCATGCCGCATGTCGGCCTCGAACTGGCGCGCCCGGGGCAGGGCCAGCGCCGGCCCGTAGACCACGGCGCAGACCTCGAAGTTCAGGCGGAAACTGCGGTTGTCGAAGTTGGCGGTGCCGATGAAGGCGCAGTTGTCGTCCACCAGCATGGTCTTGGAATGCAGCATGCCGGCCGTGTACTCCCAGACCTTGACGCCAGCGGCGATCAACTCGTCGAAGTAGGAGCGCGCCGCCGCGCTGACCACGAAGGAATCGCTGCGCCGGGGCACCAGCAGGCGCACATCCACCCCGCGCAGCGCCGCGCTGGTCAGCGCCATGAGCGCGGGCTCGCCGGGCACGAAATACGGCGTGGTGAGCCACACGCGCTCGGTGGCCACCTGGATGGCCGCCACGTACATGCGGTGGATGGCCTCGTTGGCATTGTCCGGGCCCGAGGTGAGGATCTGCACCGGGTGGTCACCGGGCTCGGTGGCGGGCAGCAGGTGCCGGCTCTCGCGCGCCACGGCTTCGGTGCCCTCGCCCGTGGTGTAGACCCAGTCTTCCATGAAGGTCATCTGCAACAGGCGCACGGCCCCACCCTCGATGCGCAGGTGCACATCGTGGTAGGCATCGCGCCGGGCGCGCTGGTCTTCCTCGTCGGTGATGTTGATGCCGCCCGTGAACCCCACGGTGCCATCGCAGACCACGATCTTGCGGTGGGTGCGGAAGTTGATCACGGGCCGCACACGCCGGCCGATGCGCGAGGCATGGAAGAAGGCCACCTGCACGCCGGCGTCGAGCAGCGGCGCCAGGAAACGCCGGCCCAGGCGCTTGGAGCCCAGTGCATCGACCAGCAGCCGCACGATCACGCCCTCGCGCGCCTTGGCCAACAGCAAGTCGCGCAGGGAAGTGCCGATGCCGTCGGGCTCGAAGATGTAGTACTCCAGGTGCACATGGTGGCGCGCGGCACGGATGGCGTCGAAGATCGCATCGAAGGTCTGGGCCCCGTCGACCAGCAGATCCACCTGCGACGCGGTGGAAACGCGCAGCTCGCAGCTGGCCTCGCCCAGCAGCACCAGCTGGCGCAGGGCCTCGGGTGCAGTGGCAGCCGTTTGGCGCAGGGCGGCGAAGTCGGCATGCGCATACAGCGCCGACTGGCTGCGCATGCGCTTCAAGCGCTGCTTGCGCAGGCGCTGCGGCCCGAAGAAGTAGTAGATGACATAGCCCACGAAGGGCAGCAGCGCCATCGACAGGATCCAGCTGAGTGTGGACACCGGGGGGCGCTTTTGCAGCACGATCCAGACCGCCAGCACCGCGATGTACAAGCTCCAGGTCACGGAGATCGCCGTCAGCAGCCCCTCGTGCCCGCCCGGAAAGAACTGCGCCATGGACTGCAGGCCCTCGGTCATGGCGGCCCAGCGCCCTTGTACGTCCATGGTTCCTTTGCGGTAGTGGGATCAGATGGCGATTGTAGGCAGTGCGCCCATCACCGGCTTTGCTTGACGATGCGCTCGAAGGTGCGCCAGAACGTCGCATCCTGCGTGGTCGCGAAGTTGATGCGCATCAGCGTGCTGGGCTTGCGCTCGGCATGGAACAAAGCGCCGGGCGCGAGCAGGTAGCCCTCGTCCAGCATGCGCTGCGACAGCGCATCGGTGTCCACGCCGGTATCCACCCAGCCGAACAGGCCCACCGGGTCGGCCGCGAAGGTGCAGCCCGCGCCCAGCGCGAGCTTGACGCTGCGCGCCCGGGCGGCATCGAGCCGCGTGCGGATGCGCTCGGCATGGCGGCGCAGCTGGCCCTGCTCGATGCACAGGGCCAGCGCCTTTTCCAGCAGTGCAGGCGTGGTCAGGGTGGCCAGCAGCTTGGTGTCCAGCAGCTGCTCCACCAGCCCTGGCGGCGCCGCCAGAAAGCCGATGCGCCAGTTCGGCGCGAGGATCTTGGCGAAGCCACTCACGTAGATGGTGCGCTGCAGGCCGTCGAGCGCCGTGAGCCGCGTCGCGTGCTCGGGCGCGATGTGGCTGTAGGTGTCGTCCTCGACGATGTGGAAATTGTGCTGGTTGGCCAGCTGCAGGATGCGGTGCGCGCTGCCCGGCGACAGGCAGTAGCCCGTGGGGTTGTGGAACACGCTCACGCTCACGTAGAGCTTGGGCTTGTGCACCTCGCAGTAGCGCGCCATGACCTCCAGGTCCGGCCCGTCGGCACGCCGCGGCACCGGCAGGATGTGCATGCCCAGGGCGGCCAGGCGCGCGAACTCCACCGCCCAGCCGGGCTCCTCCACCATCACCGGGTCCCCAGGGCGCAGCAGGGTGCGGCTCACGATGTCCAGGGCATGCGTGGCGCCCACGGTGGTGAGGATGTTCTCGGGCGCGGTGTGCACGCTCAGGGACGCCAGCTTCTTCACCAGCAGGCGGCGCAGGCCGCTGTCGCCCAGCGGCTCGCCGTACTGCAGCGAGTATTCCTGCAGCGCCCGGGTGCTGGTGACCTTGCGCACCGCGGCGGGCATGAAGGTGGATTCGAGCCACTGCGGCGGCAGCACGCCCATGCCGGGCTGGGGCTTGTCGCTGATCTTGTGGAACATGCCGCGGATCAGCGCCGTGGCGTTCACCGGCGGCGAACCGCGCCCGGCGCCGCGTGCCGCGAACCAGTGCGCCGTGGTCCAGTTGCCGCCCGCCGCCTCCATGGCCGCGACGTCCACGGCCTGCGGCGCCTCGGACCCCGCGGGTGCCACTTCGCGCACGAAGAAGCCGCGGTTCTTGCGCGCCTCCACCAGGCCCTGGGCCAGCAGCTGGTCGTAGGCCGCCACCACGGTCGAGGGGCTCACGCTGTGCTGCAGCGCGCACTGGCGCACCGAGGGCAGGCGCGCACCCGGTGCCAGCAGGCGGTTGCGGATGCGCTCGCCAAAACGCGCCGACAGCTGCTCGGTGAGCGACTGGGTGGGGGTTTTCATCAGCATGCCATGGCTCCGGTGTATTGCCGCTTCGGCCAGTACAGATGCACAACTGATCTGCCGTACTGTACTGGTCGTGTACTGGCGGTGAAGATTACAGTGAAGGCCAGACGCTGACAAGCCCACGATTCCAGAGACCGCCCCATGACCGCTGCCGAACTCACTGCCCTGCTGGTCTTCTGCACCGCGATGAGCTTTTCGCCGGGGCCCAATACCACACTGTCCACCGCGCTGGCCGCCAACCTGGGGCTGCGCCGGGCGCTGAATTTCTGCCTGGCCGTGCCCACGGGCTGGACCTTGCTGATGCTGGTGAGCGGCCTGGGCCTGGGCGCGCTGATCACCGGCGTGCCGGCGCTGCGCATGGCCGTGACCCTGCTGGGCGTGGCCTACATGCTCTGGCTGGCCTGGAAGCTCAGCCGTGCCGGCCAGCTGACCCAGGTGGACAGCACGCGCCTGTCCGTCACCTTCTGGCAGGGCGTGGGCCTGCAGTTCGTGAACATCAAGGCCTGGATGCTGGCGCTCACGCTGAGCGCAGGCTGGGTGGTGAATGCCGCCGGCCAGCCTTCGGCCAACCCGGGCGAGCGCCTGGCCATCATCTGCGTGGTGATGATGGTGTTCGCCTTCACGAGCAATTTCGTCTATGCCCTGGTGGGTTCGCTGCTGCGCCAGTGGCTGGCGCAGGGCACGCGCCTGCTCTGGTTCAACCGCGCGCTGGCACTGGTACTGGTGGTGACCGCCGCCTGGATGGTGACGCTATGAACCGCAACCAGGAGCGCGAAGCCCTGGTCTGGGGGCTGGTGGGCGTCACGCTGTTTGCTGCGACCCTGCCCATGACGCGCCTGGCGGTGGGCTCCACCGAGGCGCCCCAGCTCTCGCCCTGGTTTGTCACCTTCGGACGGGCGGCCGTCGCCGGCGTGCTGTCGCTGGCCTACCTGGGCTGGCAGCGGTCCCAGGGGCGCCTGCGTGTTCCCACGGTGCAGCAATGGCCGGTTCTGGGCGTCACGGCCTTCGGCGTGATCGTCGGCTTTCCCTTGTTCCTGGCGCTGGCGCTGCGCCACGTGCCCAGTACGCACGGCGCCGTGGTCACCGCCCTGCTGCCGCTGTCCACGGCCGTGCTCGGGGCCCTGTGGTACCGGCAGCGCCCCTCGGCCGGCTTCTGGGCCTGCGCCGTGCTGGGCAGCGGCCTGGTGCTGGCCTTCATGGCCTGGCGCGCGGGCGGCTTCTACCTGGGCGCGGCCAACATCTTTCTCATCATCTCCCTGACCACGGGCGCTCTGGGCTACATCGGCGGCGCGCGGCTCACGCCCAGCCTGGGCGCCGAGCAGGTGATCTGCTGGGTGCTGGCCTGTGCCCTGCCGCTGACCCTGCCCGTGACCTGGTGGTTCGCGCCGGCCGCACCTGCGGCCATCGGCACCATGGCCTGGCTCGGCTTTGCCTATGTGGCGCTGTTCTCGATGTGGATCGGCTTTTTCGCCTGGTACCGCGCGCTGGCCCTGGGTGCCGTGCGCGTCAGCCAGATCCAGCTGATCCAGCCGTTTCTGAGCCTGCTGTTCGCCGTGCCGCTGGTGGGCGAGCGCCTGGACCTGGTCACCGCGGCCTTCGCGCTGGGGGTGATCGCCACCGTGTTCGTGGGCAAGAAGATGCCTATTCACCAGCGCGCTCCCGCATGACGATCCTGCTGCCAACCCGAAAGACCGCCCCGCCATGCAGATGAACAACATCCCCTTCGCCGCCACCGACTGGAGCACGGTCGAACGCGTCGAAAAGAGCGCCCAGGCCGGTCAGGCCTTCTGGCAGACGCTGCAGTACGGCGCGTTGCGCGTGCGCAAGGTGGAGTACACCCCCGGCTATGTGTCGGACCACTGGTGCACCAAGGGCCATGTGCTGCTGTGCCTGACCGGCGAACTGCACACCGAGCTGCAGGATGGCCGCCGCTTCACCCTTACCCCCGGGATGAGCTACCAGGTGGCGGACAATGCGGAACCGCACCGCTCCACCGCCCCCTTGGGTGCCACACTGTTCATCGTGGACTGAAGGCACCAGGGCGCCGTGAGATGCCATTTTTTCTGATGACTTTGCAACATGGGAGGTCTTAGGGACCGCCCACAGGAGAACGAGAGTGAAACTGAACGACCTGCCCCACACCAGCCCCTGGACCCTGGCACGCCGCGCCGAGCGCATGAACCCCTCGGTGATCCGCGAAATCCTCAAGGTCACCGAAAAGCCCGGCATCATCAGCCTGGCCGGGGGCCTCCCCTCGCCCAAGACCTTCCCGGTCGAGGCCTTTGCCGCCGCATCGGCCGCCGTGCTGGCCAACGATGGCCCTTCGGCCCTGCAGTACGCCGCGAGCGAGGGTTTCGGCCCGTTGCGCGAAGCCATTGCCGAATTCCTGCCCTGGGACGTGAACCCCGACCAGGTGCTGATCACCACCGGCTCTCAGCAGGGGCTGGACCTGATCGCCAAGGTGCTGATCGACACCGACAGCCGCGTGCTGGTGGAGACGCCGACCTACCTGGGCGCGATCCAGGCCTTCACGCCCATGGAACCCAAGGTCGTGGCCGTGGCCAGCGATGACCAGGGCGTGCTGGTGGACGACCTGGTGGCCAAGGTCGGCACCGGTGCGGACAAGGCGCGCTTCCTGTACGTGCTGCCCAACTTCCAGAACCCCACGGGCCGCACCATGAGCGATGCGCGCCGTGCCGAGCTGGTGGCCAAGGCCGCCGAGCTGAACCTGCCGCTGGTGGAAGACAACCCCTATGGCGACCTGTGGTTCGACAGCCCGCCGCCCGCCCCGCTGACGGCGCGCAACCCCGAGGGCTGCATCTACATGGGCTCGTTCTCCAAGGTGCTGGCCCCGGGCCTGCGCCTGGGCTTCCTGGTGGCACCCAAGTCGGTCTACCCCAAGCTGCTGCAGGCCAAGCAGGCAGCCGACCTGCACACCCCCGGCTACAACCAGCGCATGGTGGCAGAGGTGATGAAGGGCGGCTTTCTGGACCGGCACGTGCCCACCATCCGCGCGCTGTACAAAGAGCAGCGCGACGCGATGCTGGCTGCGCTCACCAAGGAGATGCAGGGACTGTCGGTCGAGTGGAACAAGCCGGACGGCGGCATGTTCCTGTGGGTGCGCCTGCCCGAGGGCGTGAGCGCCATCGAACTCTTGCCCAAGGCCGTGGAGCGCAACGTGGCCTTCGTGCCCGGCGCCGCCTTCTACGCCGACGCGGCCGACCACCGCACGCTGCGCCTGTCGTTCGTGACCTCGACGGCCGAGCAGATCGCCACCGGCATCGCGGCGCTGGCCGCGGCCATCCGCGACCACCAGGCCAAAGGCTGAGCGGCATGCTGCACCTGTGGGGACGCATGTCGTCCATCAACGTGCGCAAGGTGGTCTGGGCCGCGCAGGAGCTTGGCATCAGCCTGCAGCGCACCGATGCCGGCGGGCAGTTCGGCCTCGTGCGCGAGGCGCGCTACCTGGCACTGAACCCCAACGGCCTGGTGCCGCTGATCGAGGACGAGGACACCGGTGTGGTGCTGTGGGAGTCGAACCCCATCGTGCGCTACCTGTGCGCCCGGCATGCGCCGGGCGGGCTCTACCCCGAGGACGTGGGCAGCCGCTTCATGGCCGAGCAGTGGATGGACTGGCAGCAGACCACGCTGAACCCGGCCGGGCGCGATGCCTTCCTGCAGTGGATACGCACGCCTGCGGAGCAGCGCAACGATGCACTCATCGCGGCCTCGGTGGCGGCCACCGAGCCGCTGCTGGAGATGCTGGACGCGCACCTGGCGCGCCAGCCCTACCTGGTGGGCGAGCGCTTCACCATGGCCGACATCCCCGTGGGCTGCGAGATCCACCGCTGGTGGGGTCTGCCGCAGGAGCGCCCGGCCCGGCCGCACCTGGAACGCTGGTACCAGGCGGTGAGTTCGCGCCCCGGAGCGCGCGGCGTGCTCGACCAGGCGTTATCCTGACAGGACCATCCGCCCGCAAGACCGCACCATGCAACCACGCCCCTTCAAACAGATCGATGTCTTCAGCGACCGCCCCGGCGACGGCAACCCCGTAGCCGTGGTGCTGCAGGCCGAGGACCTGGGCGACGCGGACATGCGCCGCTTCGCGGCGTGGATGAACCTGTCGGAAACCACCTTCCTGCTGCCGCCCACCGAAGCGGGCCGTGCGCAGGGGGCTGACTACCGGCTGCGCATCTTCAGCCCGCAGGGCGAGCTGCCGTTTGCCGGCCACCCCACGCTGGGCACCTGCCATGCCTGGCTGCAGGCTGGCCACCAGCCGCGCCAGGAGGGCCTGGTGGTGCAGGAATGCGCGCTCGGCCTGGTGCGCATCCGCCGCGAGGACCACACCCTGGCCTTTGCCGCGCCGCCGCTCACGCGCAGCGCGCCCAGCCCGGCGCTGGTGCCGCTGATCGCCAGCGCCCTTGGAGTGCGCCCGGCGCAGATCCTGGGCACGCAGCTGCTGGACAACGGCCCCGTATGGCTGGGCATGCTGCTGGACAGCGCCGAGACCGTGCTCGGCCTGGAGCCCGACCATGCGCGGCTGATGGACCTGGGCCAGTCGGTCGGCGTGGTGCACGTGGGCAAGGAGGCCAGCGATACCAGCCGCCCCGGGGTGGTGGTGCGCGCCTTTGCCGCCCCCATGGGCAACCGCGAGGATCCGGTGACCGGCAGCCTCAACGCCAGCCTGGCCGAATGGCTGATTGCCGAAGGCCTGGCACCGCACCACTACCAGGTGGCCCAGGGCGAATGCCTGGGCCGCGCTGGGCGCGTGCACATCCGCCAGGACGAGCACCAGGTCTGGGTGGGCGGGCGCTCCGTCACCTGCATCGAAGGGACGGTGCTGCTCTGAAACCGCCCTTGCCCCCGATCCGCGCCAGCGGCTGAACCGCCCGCCGGCCCACTGAACCTGGCCCAGGCCAGCCCCCTGGCGTGGCCGCGCCACCCACCACATTTTCTTGTTCAACCCACTACCTACCCGACAGGCTCTCCCATGAAACTGCGCCCCTTCCAGCAAGTCGACGTCTTCACCGCCGAGGCCTACCGCGGCAACCCCCTGGCCGTGGTGCTCGATGGCGAGGGCATCAGCACCGAGGCCATGCAGGAGTTCACGAACTGGACCAACCTGTCCGAGGCCACCTTTTTGCTGCCGCCCACGCCCGAAGGCCGCGCCGCGGGCGCTGACTACCGCGTGCGCATCTTCTGCCCCGGGCGCGAACTGCCGTTTGCCGGCCACCCTACGCTGGGCAGCTGCCATGCCTGGCTGGGCGCGGGCGGCCAGCCACAGACGCCGGGCCGCGTGGTGCAGGAATGCGGCGTGGGCCTGGTGCCGCTGCGCCAGGACGGCGCACGCCTGGCGTTTGCGGCGCCGCAGCGCCTGCGCAGCGGCCCGCTCGATGAGGCCGACGTGGCGCTGATCGCACGCGGCCTGGGCGTGGAGCGCTCCGACATCCTGCACCACGCCTGGTGCGACAACGGCCCCAAGTGGCGCGGCGTGATGCTCCAATCGGCCGAGCAGGTGCTGGCCCTGCGGCCAGATGCGGCCATCCTCGCGGGCCTGGACATCGGCGTGGTGGGCCCGCGCGGCAAGGTGGGCGTGATCGGTGCCAATGCATCGGGCGAGGACATCGCGTTTGAAGTGCGCGCCTTCTTCCCGGGCAACAACGGCCTGGCCGAAGACCCGGTGACCGGCAGCCTTAACGCGGCGCTGGCGCAGTGGCTCATCGGCGAGGGCCTGGCCCCCGCCCATTACGTGGCCAGCCAGGGCACTGCCCTGGCGCGTGCCGGCCGCGTGCACGTGGACCAGGAAGGCAGCGACATCTGGATCGGCGGCCATTCGGTGACCTGCGTGCAGGGCGAGGTGCTGCTGTGACGGCAATCGCTACGGCCTGCATAGACCACCTGGTGGTGCTGGCCCGCGACCTGGCCACGGGTGTTGCATGGTGCGAGCGCACGCTCGGCGTCACGCCCGCGGGCGGCGGCGAGCACCCGCTGATGGGCACGCACAACCGGCTGATCAACATCTCCAGTGCCGCGCATCCGCGCTCCTACCTGGAGATCATCGCCATCAACCCGCAGGGCACGAAGTCCATCCCTGCCACCGACCGGCGTTGGTTCGATATGGACGACGCCGCGCTGCAGCAGCAGGTGGCCGAGCACGGGCCGCAGCTCATCCATTGGGTGGGCTCGGTGCCCGATGTGGCGGCCAGCCTGGCCGCGCTCGCGGCCCTGGGCGTGGACCGGGGCCGTGCCATCGCCGCCAGCCGCCCCACGCCCCAGGGCTTGCTGCAATGGCAAATCACCGTGCGGGCCGATGGCCAGCGCCTGTGGGATGGCTGCCTGCCCACGCTGATCCAGTGGGGTGCCGTGCACCCCTGCGACCACCTGCCCGAAAGCGGCGTGCAACTGCAGTCGCTGCAGCTGCAGCACCCCGACGCGCAAGGCCTGCGTGCGGCCTGCAACGCGGCCGGCCTGCACGCGGTGGCAGCCCCCACGGAAGGCCCGGTGCCCCTGTTGCAGGCGCAGTTGCTCACCCCGCGCGGCGCGCTGGCACTGCAGTCGCGTCTTCTTCCCTCCACCGCTTCTCAGGAGTAGCCCTATGCTCACGCCCCAGGAACTGATGCTCTTTGCGCTCGCAGCACTGCTGCTCGTGCTCACGCCCGGGCCCAACATGGTTTATTGCGTCTCGCGCAGCCTCACCCAGGGGCCGCGTGCCGGCCTGCTCTCGCTGGCCGGCGTGCTGGCGGGCTTTGGCGTGCACCTGCTGGCGGCTTCGCTGGGTCTCACGGCCCTGCTGGGCGCCGTGCCCATGGCCTTCGATGCCATCCGCATCGCGGGGGCCGCCTACCTGCTGTGGCTGGCCTGGCAGGCCTTGAAGCCCGGCGGCACCGCGCCCGTCGAGGCGCGCGCCCTGCCGCACGACACGCCGCGCAAGCTCTTCCTCATGGGCTTCATGACCAACCTGCTCAACCCCAAGGTGGCCATGTTCTACCTCTCGTTCTTTCCGCAGTTTTTGCATCCCGAGCGCGGCCAGTGGCTGCTGCAGAGCCTCTCCCTGGGGGCCGTGCAGATCACCATCAGCGGGCTGGTGAATGCCCTGCTGGTGCTGTTCGCGGCGCGCGTGGCGCTGTTCATGAACCGCAGCCAGGGCTGGATGCTTGCCCAGCGCTATGTCATGGGCACGGTGCTGGGCCTGCTGGCCGTGCGCCTGCTCACCGAAAAGAGGCCTGCCGCATGAGTGCCCTGCCCTCCATCCCCCTGCCCTGGCTGCCGAGCCTGGCCGATATCGAGGCTGCTGCCGAGGTCGTTTACCGCGACTTCGCGCCCACGCCGCAGTACCGCTGGGGCCTGCTCAGCGAGCGCCTGGGCACGGACTGCTGGCTCAAGCACGAGAACCACACGCCCGTGGGCGCCTTCAAGATCCGCGGCGGGCTCACCTATTTCGACCAGTTGGCCCGGCGCGGCACCCTGCCGCGCGAGGTGGTCAGCGCCACGCGCGGCAACCACGGCCAGAGCATGGGCTGGGCCGCGCGCCGCCATGGCGTGGCCTGCACCATCGTCGTGCCGCGTGGCAACTCGGTCGAGAAAAATGCCGCCATGCGCGCCCTGGGCGTCACGCTGATAGAGCATGGCAGCGACTTCCAGGAAGCGCGCGAGCACGCCATGCAGCTGGCGGCCGAGCGCGGCGCGCACATGGTGCCAAGCTTCCATGCCGACCTGCTGCGCGGCGTGAGCACCTACTGGTGGGAGTTCTTGCGGGCGGTGCCGCAGCTCGGCGTAGCCTACGTACCCATAGGCCAGGGTTCGGGCGCGTGCTCGGCCATTGCAGCCAAGTTGGCACTCGGCCACGGCGTGCGCATCGTCGGAGTGGTGAGCAGCCATGCCACGACCTATGCCGATTCGCTGGCGGCGGGCCGCGTGGTCGAGGCGCCCGTGACCACCGAGCTGGCCGACGGCATGGCCTGCCGCGTGGCCGATGCGGACGCGCTGGCCCTCCTGGCGCCGCACATCGACCACATCGTGCAGGTCAGCGATGCCGAGGTGGCCGCCGCCATGCATGCGATCTACACCGACACGCACAATGTGGCAGAGGGTGCGGGGGCGGCCGCCCTGGCTGCGGCGCTGCAGGAACGCGACGCCCTGCGCGGCCTTGCAGTGGGCCTGGCGCTCACGGGCGGCAATGTGGACGCGCCCGTGTTCAGCCGCGTTTTGGCTGGCCGCTGACCCCTGCTGTCTCCAAGGCTACTGGCGCCCCGGTTCCGGTCGCTTGGGAGACAAACGGCCGGGCCGGTGCCTGCCCACAATCCGGCGCATGGGAACCCTTTACCTCGTGCGCCACGGCCAGGCCTCGTTTGGCGCAGACGATTATGACCAACTGAGCGCGCGCGGGCGCGAGCAGGCGGTGCGCCTGGGTGAGCACTGGCGTGAGCGCGGCATGGTGTTCGACGCCGTCATCACCGGCACCTTGCGCCGCCACACGCAGACGCTCGAAGGCATTGCCGAGGGCCTGCAGACCACCCCCGAGGTGCTGCAGATGCCCGGTCTCAACGAGTACGACAGCCATGCGCTGATCGCCGCCATCCACCCGCAGCCCCTGCCCAGGCCCGACACGCCCGAGCTGTACCGCCACCATTTCCGCCTGCTGTGCGATGCGCTCGCGCAGTGGATGGCGGGCGTCATCAGCCCGCAGGGCATGCCGAGCTGGAACGAGTTCAGTGCCGGTGTGCGCGCCGCGCTCGACCATGTGCGCCAGCACCATGTCGGGCACAACGTGCTGCTGGTAAGCAGCGGCGGCCCGATCTCGACCGCCGTGGGCCAGGTGCTGGGCACGGCGCCCGAGGTGACGATTGCGCTCAACATGCGCATCCGCAACAGCGCCGTGACGGAGTTCAGCATTTCCCCCAAGCGCCTGATGCTGCAGACCTTCAACACCCTGCCGCACCTGCATGCGCTGGAGCATGCCGACTGGCTCACCCATGCCTGACCGGCGGCAGGCCGCAGGATGGCACGGCTACAGGTCGAGCGCCAGAAAGCGAGTTCCCGGAACCGGGTTGAAGCTCACGGGCTCCGCGGGCAAAAACCCCAGCGATTCGTAGAGCCTTTGGGCCGCTACAAATTCCGCCAGCACATCCAGGCACATGCGCCGATAGCCCGCCTACCTGGCGGTACGCACCATCTGCTGGACCAATTGCCGCCCCAGCGCCATCCCGCGGGCCTGGGGCCGCACGTAGACGCGCTTGAGTTCGCAGGCGCAAGCATCGACCTGGCGAAGGGCGGCACAACCCACCACCCGGCCTTCGACGACGGCCAGGAGAATGCACCATCGGGCTCGGCATACTGACCGGGCAGCCCTGCGAACTCTTGCCCGTAGTCCTGGAAATCGGGATTGGCCGTCGGGCTTTGGACGTATTCACGAAAGATCGCGGTGACTTCAGCGAGATCGCTGGGGAACGTGGCGTGTCGGATCATGCTCGTTCCATGAATGCACGAGGCCGTGCACTGTGGGGCGACGGACCTCAGAAATCGGCTTGGTCACGCAAGGTGTCCAACGGCAACGCCGCCATTTCCTGCAGCAGTGCCACGAGCTGGGTGGCCGCCGCCTCCACCACGGTGCGGCCCTTGTCGGCCGTGGCAGCAGCGGCATTGCCCACGGCACCGGCGGGGTGGTAGTCCTGCATCTGCCAACCCAGCTTGGCGCTCTTGCCGTTGCCCAGGAGGGCGTACTGCTCCGAGCGGTCCTGCGAGGTGGAGCGAAAATCCTGCGCATGTTCCATGCGCACGGTGCCGGGCGCCAGGTGCAGCATCATCGAGGTCTCGATCTCGCCCGCATGGATGCCGAAGCGGTGCTCCTGTGCGCTGAACTGTCCGGCCACCGCGTCGGGTAGGGGCAGGCTGAACCAGCTGGCACTGTAGACCAGGAGGTCGCAGCGCGTGCGCAGCTCGCGCGCCACGATGTCCATCACGCTGACCTGGCCGCCATGGCCGTTGAACAGCAAGAGCTTCTTCACACCGGCGCGCGCCACGCACTCGCCCAGCTCGGTCCACAGCGCGATGATGGTGGCCGGCGAGAGCGTGAGCGTGCCGGGGTAGCGGATGTGCTCCGGGCTCAGGCCCACGTTCTGTGGCGGCAAGAACAGCACCGGCAGATCCGCCGGCAGCAGCGGCAGCGCGGCATCGATCACGCCCTGCAGCAGCGTGGCATCGACCGACAGCGGCAGGTGCGGCCCGTGCTGCTCGACGGCCGCCACCGGCAGCACGGCCACGGTCTGCGCCGCCAGGCCAGATGCCTTGCGCTGCGCGAAATCGCGCGTGCCGAGATCGGCCCACCAGCGCGGGGGCGTGGCGGCGGGCGGGGAAGAGGGAGGCACCGGTGGCTGCGTCATGCCCACCATGGTAGCGGTGTCAGCCCAGGACGATCTCGTCCTGGTGGTTCGCGATGTGGAAGGTGTGGGCACGCGCGAAGTCGGCCTTGTCCAGCGCGCCGTACGCGAAATGGGGGCGCAGCGCCCCCGTGTACGCCTGGAATCGGGCAATGGCGGACCGCAAACGCTGGGCCGCCGGCTTCCAGTCGCCCGACATGGTGAGCGCGGGCGCCGCAGGGATGGGTTCGGCCAGGCCATGCGACATGCGCCCGCGCCAGCCGAAGAAACTGAATGCCGCAGCTCCCAGGGTGCGCTGGAACAGGGCGCTGTTTTCCTTGGGAAAGCCGTCCATGCTCATCTCGATGCTCTGCGACAGGTGCTCCAGCACGGCCACCAGCGGCCAGGCGCCCGTGGTGCGGGACTGGGGCGTGGCCTCCAGCTTGTCGAGCCAGCGCAGCGCGCCCGACAGGTCGGCGACCTTGGGCTCATCGGCCCAGCCGAGGGCAGGAACCAGGACCAGGGGAGCGGCGACAAGTGCGGTGCGGCGTTTCATCCGCAGATGGTAGCGCCCTGCAGCCGCACGGCGCTGCCGCTACCATGCAGGGATGACCCACGATCTGTTCCGAGAAGACGGCTACCTGCGCGAATGCAGCGCCCACATCACCGCGATCACCGAGGCCGGCATCGTGCTCGACCGCACGGTGTTCTACCCTCTGGGCGGCGGCCAGGCCGGCGACATCGGCCAGCTGCTGCTGGCCGATGGCACGGCCATCGCCATTGCCGACACGCGCAAGGGCAAGGACGCCGACGGCAAGCCCACGGCCGACATCGTGCATGTGCCGGCCTCGGGCCAGGAAGAGCGCCTGGCCGCTCTGGCGGCCGGCATGCCCGTCACCGCGCGCATCGACTGGGAACGCCGCCACCGCCTGATGCGGCTGCACACCACCACCCACCTGCTGTGCCATCTGGTGCCGCAGCTGGTCAATGGCTGCTCCATCACGCCCGAGTACGCGCGCCTGGATTTCTCCATGACCGACCCGCTCGACAAGGACCTGCTGACGGCCGGCATCGCCGCGCTGGTTGCGGCCGCGCACCCGCTCACCGTGGCCTCGATCAGCGACGAGGAACTCGACGCCAACCCGGCCCTGGTCAAGAGCATGAGCGTGCAGCCGCCGCGCGGCTCGGGGCGCATCCGCACCATCCGCATCGGCGGCGAGGGCGATACCCCGCTGATCGACCTGCAGCCCTGCGGCGGCACGCAAGTGGCGAATACCGCGGAGATCGGGGCCATCGTGGTGACCAAGATCGAGAAGAAGAGTGCCACCACGCGGCGGGTGGTGCTGGGCTTCGGCGACTGAATCCCGAGGGCAGCCCTCGGCCAATCGTCAAAAAACATCAACCCAACCCCTGGATACACCGCGCCGCGCTGCGCGGTGGTACCTTGGGCGGCCTGCCGCCCTTGTCGGCAGGGCACTCCTGACCGCCCGCCTGTTTTCTGCTGCCCATGCCTGTTGCCAAGCTTTCCCTGACCCGCCCCTCCCTGGCAACCCTGCGCCAGCACTGCTGGGCGCGCCGTGCCACCATCGCCCTTGCGGCTTTGCTGGCCCTGTGGCTGCTGACCTGGCTGGCCGTGCCGCCCCTGCTCAAGGGGCCGCTGCAGCGCGCGGCCAGCGAGCAACTGGGCCGCGCGGTGACGGTGGGCGCCATCGATTTCCAGCCCTGGTCGCTGGAACTCACGCTGCGCGATATTGCCGTGGCCGGTGCCGGGGACGGCGCCACACCGCAGCTCACCATCGCGCGCGTGCATGTCGATGGCGAGCTGCAGTCGCTGCTGCGCCTGGCACCCGTGGTGGACGAATTCACCGTCGAATCGCCGGTGCTGCACATCGCCCACCTGGGCGAGGGCCGCTACGACGTGGACGACATCATCGCCAAAGTCACTGCCCCTCCCGCCGAGCCGAAGCCTGACACCGGCCCCGCACGCCTGGCCCTTTACAACCTGGCGCTCACCGGCGGCAGCATCGACTACGACGACCGCAGCGTGGGCAAGCAGCACACGCTGCGCGACCTGGCGCTCAAGGTGCCGTTCATCAGCACCCTGCCCTCGCAGCGCGAGGTGAAGGTGGAGCCGCACCTGGCCTTCACGCTCAACGGCAGCCGCTTCGATTCGTCCGCCCAAGGCACGCCGTTTGCCCAGACCGGCAAGACCGACGCCGCCGTGCGCTGGGAAGGCGTGGACCTGGCCCCCTACCTGGCCTACCTGCCCGCCAGCCTGCCGGTGAAGGTGCAGGGCGCGACGCTGGACGTGGACATGAAGATCGCCTTTGAGCAGGCGCCCAAGATGGCCGTGAAGCTCACGGGCAGCGTGCAGGCCAGCCAGGTGCGCGTGGCGGACCGCCAGGGCCAGGACCTGCTGGCCTACGAGCGGCTGAAGATCGACATGGCCGACGTGCGCCCGCTCGACCAGGTGGTGCGCCTGTCGCAGGTGGAGCTCATCGACCCGGTGCTCAGCGCCAGCCGCGATGCCGCAGGCCAGGTCAACCTGGCGCAGCTGGCGCCGGCCACGCCACCAGCGGATGCCGTGCCGGCCAGCGCTGCCTCCCGGCCTGCCTCGGCCAGCACCGGCAAGGCCGCTGCCGCCAAACCCTGGACCGTGGAGGTCGCCCACACCCTGGGGCGCGGCGGCACGCTGCGCTGGGCCGACCAGACCACCCGCCCCGCCGCGGCGCTGGAGGCGCGCGAATTCACCCTGGACGCCAAGGACCTGGCCCTGCCCTGGGACCACCCCGTCACCTTCGAGGGCGGCTTCAAGCTGCAGGATGGCAGCCTCGCTTTCAAGGGCGAGGCCACGGACCAGAAGGCCCAGGTGCAGGCGAGCCTGACCGCGCTGGCCCTGCCCCTGGCGGCGCCTTACCTCGCCCAGGTGCTGGAGCCCACCGTGGCAGGCCAGCTCACGGGCGACATTGGCGTGCAGTGGGCTGCGGCCGATGCGCCTGCGGCCACCGGCATCACGCTGACCGCCGGGCCGCTGGCGCTGGAACAACTGGCCCTGCGCCAGGGCAAGGTGCAGCTGGCCAGCCTGGGCCGGCTGGAGCTCAAGGGCCTGCAACTGCCGCTGGACAAGCGCAACGCCACGCTGGAGAGCCTGGCGATCACTCAGCCCAGGATCACGGTGGACCGCGATGCCGAGGGCCGCTGGATGTTCGAGCGCTGGATGAAGGCCCGGCCCGCAGCCGACGAAAGCACCGCCGCCGCGCCTGATGCCGCAGCCCCGTGGGTGCTGCGGGTGGCCGACTTCGCGCTGCAGGGCGGCGCCGTCTCCCTGGCCGACAAGGCCCAGGGCCGCCCCGTGGCGCTGGAGCTGTCGTCCCTGGGCATCATGGCCAAGAACCTGGCTACCGACGGCAGCAAGCCCGAAGCCCTGCAGCTCTCGGCCCAGGTGGCGGCGGGCGGCAAGGGCAATGCCGCTGGCAAGCTCGATTACCAGGGCACGCTGGCACTGCAGCCGCTGGCCACGCGGGGCAAGCTCAACGCCACGCGCCTGCCGCTGCATGCGCTCGACGGCTACCTGGCCAGCCAGCTGTCCATCGAGCTGCTGCGCGCCGACGTGGGTTTCCGCGGCGACCTGGCCTTTGCCCAGGGCGACAAGGGCCCCAGCCTGCGCCTGTCGGGCGATGCCGTCGTCGAGGACCTGCAGGCCAACAGCACCTCGGCCTCCACCCCCAAGACCGAGGCCCAGGTGGGCGAGGAACTGCTGGCCTGGAAGAGCCTGAACCTGCGCGGCCTGGCCCTGGCCACTGCCCCCGGCACGGCACCGCGCATCGAAGTCAAGGAAACCAGCCTGGCCGACTTCTTTGCGCGCATCACCATCAACGAGGCCGGGCGCATCAACCTGGGCGACATTGCCAAGACCCCGGCCGAAGCCCTGGCGGCCAATGCCGCGAGCGCCGCTAAATCGGTGCCGCCCGCGCCGGTACCCGCAGCATCCACCGCGTCGGCTGCCGTCTCGGCAGCGCCGGCCGATACGCTGGCACCGGTGGTGCAGTTCGGCCCGGTGAGCCTGGTCAACGGCAAGGTGCTGTTCTCGGACTTCTTCATCAAGCCCAATTACTCGGCCGACCTGTCGGAACTCACGGGCAAACTCAGCGCCTTTTCTTCCGAAGCGCCGGGCGGCGCCCCCGTGCTGGCCGACCTGGAGCTGCGCGGCAAGGCCGAAGGCACGGCCTCGCTGGAGATCACGGGCAAGCTCAACCCGCTGGCCAAACCGCTGGCGCTCGACATCGCGGGCAAGGTGCGCGACCTGGAGCTGCCGCCCCTGTCGCCCTATGCCGTCAAGTACGCCGGGCACGGCATCGAGCGCGGCAAGCTCAGCGTGGACGTGGCCTACAAGGTGCTGCCCAGCGGCCAGCTCACGGCCAGCAACCGGCTGGTGCTCAACCAGCTGACCTTTGGCGAGCCCGTGGCGGGCGCCCCCAACAGCCTGCCCGTGAAGCTGGCCGTGGCGCTGCTGGCCGACCGCCAGGGCGTGATCGACCTGGATCTGCCGCTCAGTGGCTCGCTCAACGACCCCGAGTTCCGCGTCGGCCCGGTGATCTGGAAGATCATCGTCAACCTGATCGGCAAGGCCCTGACCGCGCCCTTCAGCCTGCTGGCCAATGCCCTGGGTGGCGGCGACGAGCTGAGCAGCGTGGCCTTTGCCCCCGGCAGCGCCACGCTCACGCCCGAGGCGCAGCAGAACCTCTCCAAGGTGGTCAAGGCCCTGACCGACCGGCCCAACCTGCGCCTCACCGTGACCGGCCAGGCCAGCCTGCAGGCCGAGCGCGAGGGCCTGCAGCGCGAGCACCTGCAGCAGCTGGTGCTGGCCGAAAAGCGCCGCGCCAGCCCCGCAGACACCACGCCCGTGCAGGCCGCCGAATACCCCGCCCTGCTCAAGGAGGTGTACCGCCGCGCCGACATCCCCAAGCCGCGCAACCTGGTGGGCCTGGCGCGCGAACTGACGGTGCCCGAGATGGAAGCCCTGCTGCTGGCCAACCAACCGGCCACCGAGGCCATGGCGCAGGAGCTGGCCACCCAGCGCGGCCAGGCGGTGCGCAGCTACCTGCTGGCGCAGAAGCTGCCGGTGGAGCGGCTGTTCCTGGCCGCGCCGCGGACAGGAACCCAGCCGGAAAAATGGTCTCCCCAGGCACAGATGACCTTGGCGACACAATAGGGGCTGAATCCACGCCCAGGAACCAAATGGTTCGTGGGCGCTCACACCCTGCAACATGTTCCATCGCCCGCCCTCCCTGCTCGCCAAAGCTATTCTTTTCATAGCCTTCCTGCTGGCCGGTGCAGGCAGTTGGGCCCAGTTGCCCACGAAGAGTGCCAGCGCCGCCAGCGCGGTGGTCACTACCCCCCATGTGCGCGCCGAGCTGATCGCCCACGCCCCTCAGGGCATTGAGCCCGGCCAACCCCTGTGGCTGGGCCTGCAGATCACGCACCAGCCCGAGTGGCACACCTACTGGAAGAACCCGGGCGACTCGGGCCTGCCCATCGAGATGGCCTGGACCCTGCCGGCCGGGCTGGACGCAGGCGAGATCGCCTGGCCCCTGCCCAAAAAGATCCCCATCGGCACGCTGGCCAACTACGGCTACGAGGGCACGGTGCTGCTGCCCGTGCCCGTCACCGTGGCCAGCAGCTTTGCGCCCAAAGTGCTGTCGGGCGACGCCACGGTGCGCCTGCACGCCACCTGGCTGGTCTGCCGCAAGGAGTGCATCCCTGAAGAGGGCGACTTCACGCTCACCATTCCCGCGCGCAGCACCACGGCCATGCACGGCGCGGCTTTCGACGCGGCCCTGGCGGCCCAGCCCAAACCCGTGGAGACCCAGGACAGCCAGGCGCGCATCGAGGGCAATGCCTTGCAATTGAGCGTGCACGGCCTCCCCGAGGCGCTGCGCGGCAAGGCGCTGGAGCTGTTCCCCGAGACGCCCGAGGTCATCGAGAACGCCGCCGCCTGGACGCAGGCCTGGAAGGGCGCCGTGTGGACCGCCGAGGTGCCGCTGTCAGCCCAGCGCAGCAACAGCCCCGACCCCATGCCCGTGGTGCTGGCCGCCGATGGCCAGGGCTACCGGGCCGAACTCAAGGTGGCGGGCGCATGGCCTACCGTGGCCGCCGCGGCCACCGTGTCGCCCGCACTGGAGGCGGCTCTCAAGGCCAATGCCGCCGCTGCCCCGCCCTCAGCTACCACCACCGCGGCACCCACCGCCACGCTGGTCGCGGCCCTGCTCGGCGCGCTGCTGGGCGGGCTGATCCTCAACCTCATGCCCTGCGTGTTCCCGGTGCTGGCCATCAAGGTCGTGGGCTTTGCCCAGCATGCGCAGGACCGGCGCGCCCACCGCCTGAGCGGCATCGCCTACACGGCGGGCGTGGTGCTGTCCTTTGTGGCGCTGGGCGGGCTGATGCTGGGCCTGCGTGCGGCGGGCGAGGCCATCGGCTGGGGCTTCCAACTGCAGTCGCCGGCCGTGGTGGCGGGCCTGGCAGCCCTGTTCACGCTGATCGCGCTGAACCTGGCAGGGGTGTTCGAGTTCGGGCATTTCCTGCCCTCGTCGGTGGCCAGCCTGCAGGCGCGCCACCCGGTGGCCGACTCCTTTCTCACGGGCGTGCTCGCCGTGGCCGTGGCCTCGCCCTGCACCGCTCCGTTCATGGGCGCCTCGCTGGGCCTCACGGCCACGCTGCCGGGGCCGCAGGCGCTGGCAGTGTTCGCGGCACTGGGCCTGGGCCTGGCCCTGCCCTACCTGGCGGCCGCCTTCGTGCCTGCCGTGGCGCGCGCCCTGCCCCGCCCCGGTGCGTGGATGGACACGCTGCGCAAGTTCATGGCCTTCCCCATGCTGGCCACCGTGGTCTGGCTGGTCTGGGTGCTGGGCCAGCAAAGCGGCATCGATGGTGCGGGCGCGCTGCTGATCCTGCTGGTGGCGCTGGGCATGGTGGCCTGGGCACTGTCGCTCGCGGGCACGGCACGCCGCTTCATGGCCCCCGTCTCCGTGCTGGCGCTGGCGCTGCTGGCCTGGACTTTTGCGCCCCACATCACGAACCTGGCTGCCGCTCCTGCCGCGCAAGCCACGGCCGGCAGCACCGCCCAATGGCAGGCCTGGACCCCGGGCGCGGCCGAGCAACTGGTGGCCAGCGGCCGCCCGGTGTTCGTGGACTTCACGGCCGCCTGGTGCGTGACCTGCCAGTACAACAAGAAGACCACGCTGGCCGACGCCGGAGTGCAGGCCGACTTCGCAGCCAAGAACGTGGCCCTGCTGCGCGCCGACTGGACGCGCCGCGACCCGGCCATCACGGCCGCGCTGGCCCAGCTGGGCCGCAGCGGCGTGCCAGTCTATGTGCTGCACGCGCCGGGCAAGGCGCCCGTGGGGTTCTCCGAGATCCTGGGCGAGAGAGAGCTGCGCGCCGCCGGAGCGGGGATGTAAGACCAGCCGGTCGGCAGGGGTTCCGTCTGGAAATCCGGGGCCGCATCACCCATACTGCCCCACCACCGTCCCTCACCTGGAGATCTTTCATCCATGTTGCTGCTTCGACGTACCCTCTTCGCCCTGCCCCTGCTGCTGGCCGCGGCCGGCGCCCAGGCCGCTGCCACCGTGGGCCAGCCGGCCCCCGAGATCACCCTCAAGGACACCACGGGCAAGACCGTGCGCCTGTCGGACTTCAAGGGCAAGCACGTGGTGCTCGAATGGACCAACCCCGGCTGCCCCTTCGTGCGCAAGCACTACGACAGCGGCAACATGCCCGCCACGCAGAAGGACGCCGCGGGCAAGGACGTGGTGTGGCTCGCCGTCAACTCCACCGAAAAGGCCAGCGGCGACTACCTGGAGCCCGCCAAGCTCTCCGGCTGGCTCAAGGAGCGCCAGTCGGTACCCACCGCCATCCTCATGGACGAGGAAGGCACGGCCGGCCGCGCCTATGGCGCGCGCACCACGCCGCACATGTACATCGTGAACCCGCAGGGCCAGCTGATCTACGCGGGCGGCATCGACAGCATCGCCTCGGCCAAGGTCGACGACATCCCGCGCGCCACCAACTATGTGAAGACCGGGCTGGCAGAGGCGCTGGCCGGCAAACAGCTCACTGCATCCACCACGCGCCCCTACGGCTGCAGCATCAAGTACAAAGACCCGGCATAGAAGCGCCCCTTTGACCGCACTAACCTTGGCGTTGCCGTCGGAGGCGACTGCAGCCTCTTTCGCGTGGCCAAGTCGGTGCCGCACACCCGGGCCAGGCTCTTTTGGCTTTCCGCAAAATTCTTGGTGGCAGGCTCCACCTCCCTGGGCGCCTTTTCTCCGCCTTTGTCGATCCGCACCAAGCCTTGACGACCCTCCTGACGCAACCCCTTCGGATGTCGCCGAGGCTCTTGATCGAACGCTCCGCCGTGGCGACATCGGCCTCAACGCGAGCCACAGCGGGGGTCAGGGCAATTTGTGATGCTGAGTCTTCGTTGATGGTGCCCCAGAAATTCGAAGGGCCCGCCGAAGTAAGCCCATAACAAGAAGCCGCCCGAAGGAAGCTGAGGTGTTGAACTGACGGCTACTTCACATCAGCAATTTTGTTGCGGCAGTAACTTGCGTATAGCCTACCGAAATTTTGGTCGTCATCGCCGTCCTGCGTCACGCCGCCGATTGCATCGGCAAAGAACTTGCGGTAGCCGACATGCCCGCCAAAACCATTGCGCGGGTTAATTTCACCGCACAGAACCAGCTTTTTCTCCACAGTGTCCATGTGCACAGTCAATTTGCGAAACCTGGCACCCTCAGGGTCGTACATTCCCTCAGTGATCACGGCTTTGGACTTGGCTACAAAGGACGCATATCGCCCGGTCTGGGCAGCCGCCGGAAGCACGACCAAGGCAGACGCAATGAACAGACCGAAACAACGAAACATCGCACATCCTCTATGGAAGACCCCATGGTAGCCGCTCCTTGCTTCGGCAAGCGAGGGGGCAAAATATGTCAGGGGATGAAACGCTACCGTTTCCATCTACTACTTGGCAAGCATCTGTCAGATTGCTGCCACGGAGGACTCGTCGTCAAGCCGCGCTGGAACGCAGCCACGTCATAGACCACTCGATTGCCGTCTCCTACACTGGTGGCATGAGCACCATCAGCGAACTGCGCCACATCCTCGGAACCTGCCGCACCATCGCGGTCGTGGGCCTGTCGCCGCAATGGCACAGGCCCAGTTTCTTTTCGGCCAAGTACATGCAGGCCCATGGCTACCGCATCGTGCCGGTGAACCCCATGGCGAGCGAGATCCTGGGCGAGCGCTGCTACCCCAGCATCACCGCCGCGGCTGCGGACCACCGCATCGACATGGTGGACTGCTTTCGCAAGAGCGAGGACATACCGCCCCTGGCCGAGGAGGCCATCGCCATCGGCGCCCAGTGCCTGTGGCTGCAGCTCGGTGTGGTTCATGAGGAGGCGGCGGCGCGGGCCCGTGCGGCAGGCCTGGCGGTGGTGATGGACCGCTGCGTGAAGATCGAGCATGCGCGCCTGTTCGGCGGGCTCAACTGGGCCGGTGTGAACACGCGCGTGATCTCGGCCAAGCGCCCGCAGCAACTGCCCTACTGAACAACAGGAACACCAGCGAAACATCCACCCCATGGAAAAGGACAGAGACTACGGCTTCGGCACGCGCGCCATCCATGCGGGCGCCATCCCCGACCCGGTGACCGGCGCGCGCGCCACGCCCATCCACCAGACGACGAGCTTCGTCTTCGACAGCGCCGAGCACGCCAGCAGCCTGTTCAACCTGCAGACCTTCGGCAACGTCTACAGCCGCATCAGCAACCCCACGGTGGCTGTGTTCGAGGAGCGCATCGCCAGCCTGGAGAACGGCCGCGCGGCCCTGGCCTGCGCCAGCGGCATGGCCGCGCAGATGGCCGCGCTGCTGGCCATCCTCAAGACCGGCGACCACATCGTGGCGGCCAGCACGCTCTACGGCGGCACGGTGGGCCAGCTCGGTGTGGGCTTTGCGCGCCTGGGGATCGAGACCACGTTCGTGGACCCGGCCAACCCCGAGAACTTCGCGCGCGCCATGCGCCCCAATACCCGCGCCATGTACGGCGAGACCATCGGCAACCCGCTGGTCAATGTGCTCGACATCGCGGCCGTGGCCGACGTGGCGCACGCCCACGGCCTGCCCCTGGTGATCGACAACACGGTGGCCAGCCCCTACCTGTGCAACCCGCTGGCCTTCGGCGCCGACATCGTGGTGCACAGCGCCACCAAGTACATCGGCGGGCATGGCACGACGATGGGCGGCGTGGTGGTCGAGGGCGGCAAATTCCCCTGGGACAACGGCCAATTCCCCGAGATGGTCGAACCCAGCCGCGCCTACCACGGCGTGAAGTTCTACGAGACCTTCGGCGACTTCGGCTACACCATGAAGGCGCGCATGGAGATCAACCGCACCTTCGGCGGCGTGCTCTCGCCCATGAACGCATGGCAACTGCTGCAGGGCGCCGAGACCCTGCACCTGCGCATGCGCGAGCACTGCCGCAACACGCTGGCCGTGGCGAAGTTTCTGCAAAGCCACCCCAGGGTGGCCTGGGTGAACTACCCGGGCCTGGCCGATTCGCCGTACCACGCGCTGGCGCAAAAACAATTCCGCGCGGTGGACGGCGCACCGGGCGCGTCGGGCATCCTGACCTTCGGGATCCAGGGCGGCGCTGCGGCGGGCGAGAAGTTCATCGACGCCTGCGAGTTCCTGAGCCACCTGGCCAACATCGGCGATGCCAAGACCCTGGTGATCCACCCGGCCTCGACCACGCACCGCCAGCTCAACGACGAGGAACTGGCCCGCGCCGGTGTGAGCGCCGACATGGTGCGCCTGTCGGTGGGCATCGAGGACCTGAACGACATCCTCTGGGATATCGACCAGGCGCTCTCGAAAACCTAGCGCTCGCCGGCCTGTGCGGCGCCCAGCCGCTGCGACAGGCTGCGTGCCGTGTCGCGCAGGTGGCCAGCCGCCGCACTGTCCGGTCCGGTGCGCAGCGTGGCACTGGGGCCGATCACGGCCAGGCACAGCACCAGCTGGCCGAAGCCGTCGAAGACCGGCGTGGCCAGGGCGCTGATGCCGGGCAGCAATTGGTCGGTGACCTCGGCCACCTGGTGGGTGCGCACGGCCTCCAGCTCCGCGGCGAAGGCGGGATCGTCGAGCGCCCCCGCATGGCCGTCGGCCACGAGGGCCGCCGCGATGCGCTCGCGCGGCCCGAAGGCCGCAAACACCTTGCCCGTGGCTGTGTGCCGCACCGAGGCGGTGGTGCCATGGCGCATGGCCACGTAGACGGTGGTCGGCCCCTCCTCCACGCGGATGATGGTGGGCCCGTTGTCCCCCCAAACCGAGGCCGACACGGTGTAGCCGATGCGCTGTGCCAAGCCCGGCAGCTCGGCAATCGCCAGCCGCACCGGGTCCACCTGCTGAAGGCTGATGAGGCCCAGTTGCATGGCCAGCGGCCCCAGGCCATAGTGGCCGCTCACGGCGTCCTGCTCGATCAGGCCCAGCTTGCCGAAGCTCACGAGGTAGGGATGGGCCTTGGCAGGCGTCATGTCGGCAGCCCGCGCCAGGTCCTTGAGCGCCATGCGCCGGCCTGTGCGCGCCAGCACCTTAAGCAGCTGCCCGCCCACCTCCACGCTCTGGATGCCGCGCGGCGTGCGCGGGCTGTCTTCGTCGTCAGCAGGGGAAAGGTCACGGGAGAGGTCGTCCATGGTGCCATTGTCCACCGAGCTCGCAGCCATCCTGGCCGCCCTGGGGTTTCCACTTAAACAAATGAATTAGACATTGACGAATTTATTGCCTATGATCAAAGCATTCTGTTTAGATGAATTCATTCCACTAAACCAAATCAACCGGTAACCACCCATGACCACCAAGACCTTCGCCTCCGCCGCCGACCTGGAAGTCAAGAAGGTGAGCTTCGACAAGCTCTCCGACCACGCCTACGCCTACACGGCCGAGGGCGATCCCAACACCGGCATCATCATTGGCGACGACGCCGTGATGGTCATCGACACCCAGGCCACCCCGGTCATGGCGCAGGACGTGATCCGCCGCATCCGCGAAGTCACCGACAAGCCCATCAAGTACGTGCTGCTGTCCCACTACCACGCGGTGCGCGTGCTGGGCGCCAGCGCCTACGGGGCCGAGCACATCATCGCCAGCGAGGACACGCGCGATTTGATCGTCGAGCGCGGCCAGTTCGACAAGGACAGCGAGATCGGCCGCTTCCCGCGCCTGTTCCAGAATGTGGAGAGCGTGCCCGAGGGCCTGACCTGGCCGACCATGACCTTCAACAGGAAGATGACGCTGTGGCTCGGAAAGCTCGAAGTGCAGATCCTGCAGCTGGGCCGCGGCCACACCAAGGGCGACACC
>NZ_JBKDTZ010000223.1:0-18976 GCF_046339755.1 Acidovorax sp.
GGGCGGGACGGCAACGGCCGGCCCGCCGGCCGCAGTGACGTGGCAGGGATGGCACGGCACGGGGCGCAGCAACGCAACAAAAAAGCACATGCAATCTACCGTCAGCGATGGCGGTAGATTTTTTTCTTTGGGGGGCCTGGCAACGGTCCGTCGGCCACCCCGCGCAGGGCCTGGGGCGCTGCCCCGCCTGCTTTGGCACAATGGCGTGTTGCGCCGACCCTGCGGCAGCCAGCCAGCCGTGGTCGCCCGTTGTTTGTTCTCTCCCCTGCACACAAGACCCGTGGATACAGCCCCATGACGAAGAAGCACGCCCTCTTCCCTGCCCGCCCTTTGCTTTCGGCGCTTGCCGTGGCGTTCGCCATATCGTCCGCCCAGGCCTACGCACAAGGCCCGGCCAAGCCCGCAGCGGCTGCGCCCGCCAGCGCTGGTGGCAGCACGCCCGAGCAGCAGGCCGAATCGTTTGCCAATATCTTCGCCACCACCTGCGCAAAGTACGCGAGCAACCTGGCTGCGCTGCGCACCAAGCTGGCACCGCTGCCCACCATGCCGGCCGACAAGGCAGCGTACTTCCTGCAGGGCCAGGCCGGCAAGGCCTGGCCGGTGCCGGACCCGCATGGCAGCTTCGTGGTGGCCATCCCCGATGGCCAGAACCTCTGCGCCGTGTACGCACGCCGGGTGGGCGTGCCGCAGAGCCTGGCCTGGTTCAAGAAAATGGCGGCCGAGGCCCCTGCGCCCATGGTGTCCCGCCAGGTGCAGGACTCGAAATCCGCCACGCCCCACAACGGCACCGCCCACACCCTCGCCTTCGAATGGGCAGCGCCCGACAGCACCAAGCGTGTGCTCTACAGCCTGACCACATCGGCCTCGCCCACCGCCGACCTGCAGGGGCTGGCCAGCGTGACCTTCGCACCCTGATGCCTGCCGCCATGCAAGGGCGGCCACCCGCAGGGACCGGCGACCTCGAACAACACCGGGCCGCCGCAAAGCACAATGCCGCCGTGCACCACTGGCTGGCCCCCTGCACGGACACGCTGGGCACCCATTGCCGGGCGGCGCCGGCCAGCGCATGACGGCGCCCTGCCCGCATTGCGGCACCACCACCATCGTCTTCACGCCCTCCGAGGCGCAGTTTGAAGCCGTGGTGCGCGCGCTCGCCAATGGCTCCAAAACGCTGGCCGCCGGCGAGTTCAGGTACTTCGCCCAGTGCACCGACGCCGAGGCCACGGCCTGGGTCGCGCACCTGCTGCACTGCGCCCACGCCTGGCCCCAGGCCGGGGCGGACGAAGCCGTTCTTGCGCAGGTGGAAGCCGCTTTTGCCGGCGTGGACAAGCCCGATCACTTCACCGACCGTACGCATTGCGACGAGTGCCGCGAGCACGACGACACGCTGCGCGCCCGTACGCGTGATACGCTGCACCGCAGTGACCTGGGCAACGCGGGCTGGGATCCCATCACGTTTTCGAGCGCCGACGGCATCGGCTACTTCTTCCCCGCCCTGGCGCGTTTTGCATTGCTGCCCGACGTGTGGCCCCAGCACAGCTGGTATGCGGACCAGTTGGTATTGCACCTCGCCTGGGACGGCAGCGACAACCGCTTGCTGGCCTGGTGCAACCCGGCGCAGCGCAGTGCCGTGCATGCGCTGCTGGCGCACCTGGCGGCCACGCGTGGGCAGGCGGCGGTACATCACCAATTCGACGAGGAACTGCAGGCCGCGCTGGCGGCCTGGCAGATGCCCACGGCATGACGCCCGGCAAGCTTGCGGCACCGGCGCCTGGGTTGCGGTGGAGAACGCGCGCGGGCGGACACAATACGCTTTCCATGGTTGACAAGGATTTCCGATGACAGGTGTAGTGCTGGGCAAACCCAACTTCGAGGCCATGGGTACGGCCGAATTCACGAAGCTGCTGAACGCGCTGATCAGCGCCGGCTACCTGTCCCTCGACAGCCTGCGCCCCGAAGTCGATGCATTCTTGAAGAGCGATCTGACCAATAGCCCGCGCACGCCCGAAGAAGACGCCCAGGTGGACCCCGACATCGTCGGCGACCACCTCCACGACCTGTTCCAGACCATCACCTTCCGCACGGTGGACGAGGTCGCAAAGCATTACCAGACTTACCAGAACCGCTCATTGCCTTTTGCGACGGATCTGTACGACTGGTCCACCATCGAAGGCGACTACGGCTACAAGCTGACCCTGCCCGCGGGGCACCCGGTGCGCAACCTGATGGAGCTGGTCATCGACGCGGCCCGGGAAGGCAATGCCCTGCTGAAATGGGAGAACGCGCCCATGCCCGAGGTGTCGTTCATGTGCCTGTGCCAGTTCGGCATCTTCATCAACCTGCGGCCCTGCCCGCCGCGCATGGCGGGGCTCATTGCCAGGCAGCCCCGCTATGCGCAGGTGCGCGACCTGCTGGCGGAGGTGTTCGGGGTGGCGCCGCAGATCTATGCGCAGGATGAGCAGTGAGCCGCCTGCTTTGATGCCACGGTAGGTACGTTGTGCCGGTCTCCCCGCCGCATGGTGCAATAGCCCCTGGATCGCTGCAGGACCTCGCCCTGCGGCACGTCGGTGCACACAGCAGCAACAGCGACGGTCAGCCGCTCGATGACACCGCACGCATCACCCTGCAGTTCCACCCTGACCGCTGGAGCCAGGGCCGACCGTTGCTGCAGGCCCTACTGGACGACGGCTGCTACAAGTCCCAGTTCGAGACGCGCACCAGCAACGGCGGCCTCACCGCGCACGAGGGCGGCGACCGGTGGAAATGGGAGAGCCGCATCTTCGGCAGGGCCTACAACGGAGCCGCCCCTGGCGAGCGGCCCAAATACGGCGCGCTGAATTTCTGGGCACGGCCCACGGGCGCAGCACCCCGGTTCGGCTCATCGTACCTGCGCCTCCAACCCGAGGTGCTGCAGCGCGCCACGTTCTGCTACCCCGACAGCGTGTTCGAGCCGCAGCATTTCGGCACGGCAGACCACGCCCCGCGATTGATCACGCTGGCCGAAGGCGGCCAGAGCGATCCACTGGACGACTACATCGAGGCCCATGTCCACGGCCCCGTGCTGCTGGCCCGCGATGTGGAGGCGCTGGTGTTGGACCCGAGCTTTCGCGGCACTCCTCTAGAGGACTTGGCATACAAGATGCCCTGCCCCATCGAATGGCATGCAGGCTTTCGGCTGGAGGTGGAAACATTGCTGCAGCACCCGGACTACCGGGGCGCGGAGATTGCCGCGCTGGGCGCCCAAGTCGCGCGAAACGGCGTGCTGACGCCGGCCGCCATCGGCGATGCGGTGGCGTCAGGGCGGCACGATCCGCAGGCGCTCAAGAAGGTGTGGCATTGCCTGGCGCGCTTCGGCGACCTGTCACAGGCGCAAGGGGCTTGACGGGCGGGGGCCGCCGCTCACGGCACCCGGTCCCCATCCCGTATCTGCGCCACCACGCCGTTCTGCAGCCGCACCACCGACATGAAGTTGCCCGGGCCACGGTGGTAGGTCCACTCGTCCACATACTCGCACTGCTCGGTCACGACCTGGCGCGGCGCCTCGCGCGGGTGCAGGGGCACCGACCACACCACGCGGGGGATGCGGATGCACACGGTGTCGGTGGCAAAGGGCTGGCCGCATTTCAGGACCAGGGTGGCGCGCGACTCGCCCACGCCCACCAGGCGGCCGCCGCAGCCCAGGCCCTGGGCATCAGCATCCTTGACAGGTGCACAAGCGCAGGCAATGGCGACCATTGACAAGATGACTTGAAGGAGCGTGAGCGAAGGAAGCCGGAGGTTCATAGATGATGCGCCCTTGGTATCTGCCTAAAACGCATGAACTCGGCAATCCGCTTACACGCCCCTCTGCTTGGGGCTCACTTGACACTCACTTGTCAGATTTCTTGACAATTCGGTGTACATTTCAAAAAAACTATTGGGAGGTCTTCATGATTTCGCGACTTCGCAAGATTCTTGGTCTTGCAGCAACAATCCTGGTCATAAACTGCAGTTTGATTAACTCAACCCATGCAAACGAAGTCATTGACCGCGAAAGAATAAGGTCCTTTTTTGCTGAAAACTTTGAGAACGGTGATTTTTCAGCACTGGAACAATGGTATACCAAGGCCTTGAAAGAAAAGACCCGAATGGAATCAGGCAACTTTCAAGCTTCCATTCTTGTTCGCTCGATAGAATTTAAAAGCGATAAAAAATGCGACGTCTCCAAGTGCCCGAAGGTCGATGAAAAATTCTGGTTGGCTCAGGAGAAGAAGGCGAAGGAGTGGCTTGTCCGGTATCCGAAATCCACCTTGGCAGCGATTGCATTGGCTCGAATTTACTCCAAGCAAGCCTGGATCTACAGGGGTACGGGTTATGCCAATACGGTAGCAAAAGAAGACTGGAAGATGTTTCATGGCTTGATGCACCGAGCTGTGGAAGTCTTGAATGAACAACAAGTCGAAGGGCGAAAGGATCCTCATTGGTGGGCCAGTTTGCTTGCAGCAACATTCTATGGATCGGTGGACCCCGCAGGCTATCAGCAGCTTACAAATAATGCCATCAACGCATTTCCAGATAATACTGAAATTTATATTACCATTGCATACACGCTTCTGCCTCAATGGGGTGGTAGCCATTCTTCCATTGCAGCATTGGCATCCGAAGCCGTCAACAAAACCAAAGCCACCGACGGCGAGGCATTCTATGCCCGCATATACTGGGGCCTTGTAGACTCCCTGGGGCGCCCAGGCTTCCTGAAACCCGGCGTCGATTGGCCTCGAATACGATCGGGTTTTGACGATATGCTGCAGCGCTATCCGGGAGACTGGAATTTAAATGCATATGCCCGGCTGGCATGCCTTGAAGCGCATGACAAAAAGACAACCGCCAGACTGATGCGCCGCATCGGTGAAAACCCGCTCGGTACGTTTTGGCAAGACCGCATCACATTCAAACGCTGCCAGCAATGGGCGCTAGAGGAAATCCAATGATAAAATCAAAATGCGCAATCGCAGCAATATTACTCAGTGCAACACTGACAAGCGCAGCCCAGCCTGCAGTGGGATTTCTTCAACCCGAAGCCCAGGCGCCCAAGCTCTTCGCCAACAGGGACTTCGAGAAACTCAATGCGCTCTACCAGGAAATATCCGCCATCCAGGAACGGGATAAAAATGGCGAGGCCAGGTTGGAAAAATTCCTCAAAGTCTTTGCAGAGAACAGTTTCAACCAGCCAGGCACTGATTTGGTTGGATTGGGAACCGACTGGGTCAGCGCCTACCCCGACAGCGTTGCTGCAGCCGTTTACCTGGGAAGGGCTACCAGCCACACCGTGAGTCGGATAATTTACCTTGACCGCAAAAAACCCGGGTCCACCGAAAGCTGGGCGACTCAAGAAGCCATGATCAACAAAGCGCTGGTGCAATTGGAAAGGGTGCGCACCCAAGGCGCTACGGATGCGATGTGGCATGCGACCTACATCACCCTGATATCCATGAATGGAGCAACTTCTCAGAGAGTGTTACGGGCCTACTCAGATGCCTTGGCAAAAATACCCAATCCAGCTTCTGATTTTTTTCAGAGTGCCACCAATGCACTTGATTTGAGAGAAACCAAGGCATTCCCTGAACTGCGTGAGATGGCAGCACTGGCCGCTGCAAAAACCTCCGCGCGCGAAGGAATGGCAATGTATGCAGTCGTCTACATCACGGCCATTCAAAGCACCTACGATTTGAAAGTGGCACCATTCGGAAGAAGTGGAGCCGATTGGCCGACCATGGACACGGCCTTGTCGGATCTTTATCAGCGCTACCCAAGCCAGGACACGCAGAATTTGCACCCCATTCTGGCGTGCCTGGCCCAAGACAAAGCCCGCACTGCGCAATTGTTGCTACAACTGCCAGCCGACAAAGTGCAGCGCATGTGGGCCTCTTGGCCGGGGACGACACAGCTTTACGAACGCTGCAAAGGCTGGGCGCTAGGCCCAGCCAAGCCCGCACCAACGCTCCAACCGAGCCGGGAAAACGACACCCTCGCGATGCGCTGAGTTCGGTTGTCCAGCGGTCGGGTCAGATCTGGCTATTCACTCCGCCTCGATCTTCGAAGTCTTCACCACCGTGGCCCAGTTCGCCAGCTCCACCTTGGTCTTCTCACCCAGCTGCTGTGGCGTCTGGTAATCAGCCGTGGCACCCTGCTCCTGTGCCTTTTGCTTGAAGGCGGCGCTCTGCACCACGGTGCGGATGTCGGCGGTGAGCTTGTCGATCACGGGCTTGGGCACGGCGGCGGGCGCGAACACGGCGAACCAGGAGGTGGCGTCCACCTTGGGGTAGCCGGCCTCGGCCGTGGTGGGCACGTCGGGCAGGCTGGGCAGGCGCTCCTTGCCGGTCACGGCCAGCACGCGCAGCTTGCCGGCGGCGATGTGGGGCATGAAGGGCGGCGCGGTGCCAAAGGTCAGGTCCACCTGGCCGCCCAGCAGGTCCTGCAGCGCGGGGCCGGTGCCCTTGTAGGGCACATGCACCATCTTCACGCCGCCCTGCTGCTCCAGCATGGCACCGGTCACGTGCTGCAGTGAGCCGTTGCCCGACGAGGCGTAGTTGAGCTTGCCGGGGTTGGCCTTGGCGTAGGCAATGAGTTCGGCCAGGGTCTTCACCGGCAGGTCGTTGCGCACCACGATGATCTGCGGGGCCGAGATCACGTTGGCCACGGGCTGAAAGTCCGCCTGCTCCCACTGCTTTTGCTTGGTGAGGTGGGGCGAGATGACGTGGTAGCCCGAGTACTGCATCAGCAGGGTGTAGCCATCGGCCTCGGCACGCTTGACGGCGCTGGCCGCAATGGCGCCGTTGCCGCCGCCCTTGTTGTCTGCAATGACCGACTGACCCAGCACCGGGCCCAGGGCCTGCGCCAGCATGCGGGCCGACAGGTCCGTGGTGCCGCCCGCGGCCGTGGGCACGACCAGGGTGACGGGCTTGGCGGGATAGGTGCCGCCTTGTGCGAAGGCACTGCCAGCGCAGAGCGCGGCCAGAGCCAGCAGGGTGAATTGTTTGCGGGTTGCTTTCATGAAAGGTTTGTCTCCGTTCTGAGTTATGGATGAATGAGTGGTGAAACTGAATCTGTTGAGAAGTGGCTAATCGACCTTTGCGCCGGTTTCCTGCACCACTTTGTGCCAGCGCGCCAGGTCGTCCTTGACCAGCGTGCCCAGCTGCGCCGATGTGCCCTTGAACGGCTCGCAGCCCACATTGGCCAGCTTGTCGATCACGTCCTTGTTGTCCAGCGCCTTGACCACTTCGGCCTGCAGCAGGGCCACCACGGCGGGCGGGGTGCCGGCGGGGGCGAACATGCCGTACCAGGGGGTCTGTCCAAAGCCCTTGAGCGTTTCGCCCATGGTGGGCGCATCGGGCAGCGCGGCCACGCGCTTTTCGTTGACGACGCCCAGCACCTTGAGCTTGCCGGCCTTGATGAAGGCAATGGACGACGGCAGGCTCTGTACCGACAGCGGCACCTGCCCGCCCACCACGTCGGTGGCAGCGGCGGCCGAGCCCTTGTAGGGGATGTGCTGCAGCTCGATGCCCGCGGCCTTTTGCAGCATCTCGCCGATCAGGTGGTTGAGCGTGCCGTTGCCGGCCGAGGCAATGGCGTACTTGCCCGGGCTGGCCTTGGCCACGGCGATCAGCTCGGCCATGTTCTTCGCTGGAAAAGACGGGTGCGCCACCAGCACATAACCCGCCGTGGCCAGCGGCGCCACGGGCTCGAAGTCCTTGACCGGGTCGAACCCCGTGCTCTTGTACAGCCAGGGGTTGATGACCTGGGCGCTATCGGCCGTCACCAGCAGGGTGTAGCCGTCGGGCCTGGTCTTGGCGGTGTAGGCCGTGCCCACATTGCCGCCCGCGCCCGGCCGGTTCTCCACCACCACCGACTGGCCCAGTTGCTCGCCGAGCTTTTGCGCCAGCACGCGTGCAATAGCGTCGTTGGCACCACCCGCGGCCTGGGGCACGACTACGGTGAGGGGTTTGCCGGGGAACTTGCCCGTGTCCTGTGCGGCGGCGCTGAATGCGGCCCCGCACAGCAGCACTGCGAGCAGCAGCCTGCGCGGCCTGTGCAATGTGGTTCTCGAATCGATCATGGCTTTGTCTCCTGTCGTCTTATTGGAATGAATGAACCAGAACAGCGCTGAAAAGCGGGTGGGCTATGCGGCACGCCCTCCCCCCACCAGCTCTTTCTCACGCACCAGGGCGCGCTCCCTGATCGCCTCGAAATCCCCCGGCACCGGGTGCAGCGCCAGGCGCGGCCCGGCCTTGGCTATCTGGCTGGGGATGTCGTGGCCGATCAGCGCGGGCAGGCGCTGCGCGGCAGCCAGCAGACGGGGCAGGTCCACGCCCGTGGCGTAGCCCATGCAGTCGAGCGCGTGCACGATCTCTTCGCTGCACACATTGCCGCTGGCGCCGGGTGCATAGGGGCAGCCGCCCAGGCCGCCCAGCGATGCATCGAAGCGGTCGGCCCCGGCGTCGATGGCCGCGAGCACATTGGCCAGGCCCATGCCGCGCGTGTTGTGGAAGTGCAGGGTCCACTCCACGCCCGGCCAGCGCGCACGCGCCGCCGCGGTGATGGCCGCCACCTGCGTGGGGTAGGCCATGCCCGTGGTGTCGCACAGCGTGACGCCGCCCACGCCCAGGTCCACAAAGCGCTGCACCCAGCCGAACACGGCGCCTGGCGCGACCTCGCCCTCCATGGGGCAGCCGAACACGCACGACAGCGACACGTTGACCGCCACGCGCGCCGCCTGCGCCGTGGCCACCACCTGGGCCAGCGCGGCAAACGAATGCTCCTGCGTCATGCGCAGGTTGGCGATGTTGTGCGTGGCGCTGGCCGACATGACCAGATTGAGCTCGTCGGCACGCGATTCGATGGCACGCTCGGCCCCGCGCACGTTGGGCACCAGGGCGGTGTAGACGGTGCCCGGGCGGCGCGTGATTTCGCGCATCACCACCTCGGCATCGCGCAGGGCGGGTATGGCCGTGGGCGAGGTGAACGAAGTCACCTCGATCTTGGCCAGGCCCGCATCCGACAGCGCATTGGCCAGTGCGATCTTGTCCTCGGTGGGTACGAAGGCGCTTTCCATCTGCAGGCCGTCGCGCAGGCCCACCTCCTGCATGTGGATGCGCTTGCCGGCACCGGCCCACACGCCCGTCGCGTTCACTGCGGTACTCATTGGATCACCCCCTTGCTGCGCAGCAGCGCGATCTGTTCGGCCGTGAGCCCCGCCTCGGCCAGCACCGCATCGGTGTCGTCGCCCAGGTGCGGCGCGCTGCTGCGGATGGAGCCTGGCGTGGCCGAGAGCTTGGGCACGATGCCCGGCACCTGCAGGCTGTAGCCATCGCGCGTCTGCTGCGTGAGCAGCATGTCGCGCGCCTGGTAGTGCGGGTCTTCGGCAATATCGCGCGCGGTGTACACCTTGCCGGCCGGCACGCGGGCGGTGCCCAGGGCATCGAGCACCTGCTGCACGGTGAGCGGGGCGCTCCAGGCGCCGATGGCGGCGTCGATCTCGTCCACCCGCGCCACGCGGCCCGCGTTGTCGGCCAGGTCGGGTGCAACGCCCAGGTCGGGCCGGCCGATGGCCTGCATCAGCCGCTTGAAGATGCTGTCGCCATTGCCGGCCACCAGCACCCAGCCGTCGGTGCAGGGGTAGGCGTTGGACGGCGCAATGCCCGGCAGCGCGCTGCCCGCGGCCTCGCGCACTGCGCCAAAGGCGCTGTACTCGGGGATCAGGCTTTCCATCACGTTGAACACGGCCTCGTGCAGCGCCACGTCGATCACCTGGCCCTGGCCGCCGTTCACCTTGCGGTGGTACAGCGCCGTGAGCACGCCGATGGCGCCGTGCAGCGCGGCCAGCGTGTCGCCGATGGACACCCCCACGCGCACCGGCACGCGGCCCGGCTCGCCCGTCAGGTGGCGCAGGCCGCCCATGGCCTCGCCAATGGCGCCAAAGCCCGGCAGGTCGCGGTAGGGCCCGGTCTGTCCATAGCCCGATATGCGCAGCATCACCAGCCCGGGGTTGATGCGGTGCAGCTCTTCGGGCGACATGCCCCAGCCCTCCAGTGTGCCGGGGCGGAAGTTCTCGATCAGCACGTCGGCCTCGGCGATCAGCTGGCGGGCGATGTCCTGGCCCTCCTTCTGGCGCAGGTCCAGCGCCACCGAGCGCTTGTTGCGCGACTGCACCTGCCACCAGACGGAGGTGCCCTCCTTGATCAGGCGCCAGTTGCGCAGCGGGTCGCCCGACTCCGGGGCTTCGATCTTGATGACCTCGGCGCCAAAGTCGCCCAGGGTCTTGCCGCAGAAGGGCCCGGCGATCAGCTGGCCCATCTCGATCACCCGCACGCCCTGCAGGGCGGCGGGGGTGAGGCCTGTCGCGGTCGCGGCCGGGGCGGTAGGTGTGGAACCCATCGTGTTCTCGTCTCCAATATCTCGCGGCCTGCGGGATCAGGCCTGCTGGTCATGGAGCATGATGATGTGCACAGATGAACCCGCTGCAAAACGCTCATGCAACAGGCCGCCATCGCAAACCGGCATGGCACGCCCCGACACGCCGAGCGCCAACGCAGTGGACGGGAACGCCAGGCAATCAGGCCTCAGGGAAGTGGCCGGGCTGCATCACGATCGCGCGGGACACGCGCCCTGGTATCTCGATGGCCGCAGTCGCATCGGCACATGCTTGGAGCGCGAACCTGCTGCGCGGGCGGGTGATCGACGCGAAGCATGCCTTGCCACCGAAGCTCATTCATTTCCCCCCGCGCTGGCCCCGGATTGCGGCAGGGAGCCGTACCGGGCGCGATGGCAGTCCACGGGTTCATGCCATCTTCACCAAGCCCGCAATCTGGCCCACGCTCGCACCACAACATCAGGAATTTTCAGGAGTCAGCCCTTTGCTGTTGAACGCGATCTGACCGTACATCAATTCATAGACCAGTTGCTGTATCTCGATTTGATTGAAAGGATCACCCTCCTTAAAACTCGGCTCCCATTCCCGAGTCCCTTCGTCATTGAGCACCACGGCATCAGCGCGCAGGCGCACCGCGAAGATGGGCAGCTTGTTGCCAGTAATTGGATCAAGCGCCAGGAAAAGGACGCGGCCCCACACTGCGTCTGCGCCATCGCTGCAGATCAACAGATACGGAGATGACTCGCCAGAAGGTGTGGTGATTACCACATCCTGCCCGACATCCGCGACAAAGAAGCCCACGTCGGGTAACCCGGTTGCCTGTTTGAGCGAAGCGATAAACCCCGTGTACGCCTGTCGGATGTCGTGACAGTCGCTCGCCCTGCGCAAAGCCATGTGGCTGTTTGAGGGGATTTTTTCGGTGAACATCTGTGACCTCCAGTGGAACGTAGACAGTGGCAGGCATCGCAGGAGGGGTCAAGAAAAATCTGGGGCCCTGCGTGGAACGGCATCCCACTGCAAGCCAGGGTGGGATTGTCGGGCCATGTGCCCGGCCACGTTTGCACAGGCAAGCGCAAGTGGCATCCCGCGGAGGAACGAGCATGGCGCATCCGAAGCATCCACCCAGCCCGATTGCATTCCAACGCGGCTGCAAAAAGATCCTGAACAGGTTCTGAGAACTGCCCTGGCCCCATCGCGGTGCCGGGCGCCTTGCTACCATGAGGCCCCCCATGAAACTCGACCCCGTCTCCCTGCGCCTGTTCGTTGCCGTGATGGAAGAAAGCACCATCGCCGCCGCCGCCGCGCGCGAGCACCTAGCCGCATCGGCCGTGAGCCGGCGGCTGGCCGACCTGGAGGACGCGCTGCGCGTCACCCTGTTCACCCGCAGCAACAAGGGCACCGAGCCCACGGCCGCGGCCTATGCCCTCCTGAACCTGGCGCGCGGCGTGCTCAACGACCTCGATGGCATCGCCACGCAGATGCGCGACTACGGTGCCGGCGTGCGCGGCCATGTGCGCGTGGTGGCCAACATTTCGGCCATCACGCAGTTTTTGCCGGCCCAGCTGCAGCGCTTCATGGCCCTGCACCCGCAGGTGGACGTGCGGCTGCAGGAGCAGATCAGCACCGCCATCGCCCAGTCGGTGGCCGAGAACGCGGCCGACGTGGGCATCCTCAACCAAGGCCAGTACGGCGACCGCGTGGTGCAGCTGCCCTACCGCACCGACGAACTGGTGCTGGTGGTGCCGCGCGAGCACCCGCTGGCACGCCGCAAGGCGGCCCGCTTTGCCGAGGTGCTGCCGCACGACTTCGTGGGCGCGCACCCGGGCAGCGCCATCAACAACCAGCTCACCAAGGCTGCGTCCGAGGCCGGGCTGCCGCTGCGCTTGCGCATGCAGGTCACCAGCTACGACGCCATGTGCCTCATGGTCGCAGCCGGCCTGGGCGTGGGCGTCATGCCGCGCGGCAGCGCCGCGCTCTACAAGGGCACGCAGCCGATCCGCGTGGTCACGCTCAGCGAGCCCTGGGCGCAGCGCCAGCTGGTGCTGTGCGTGCGCTCTGGCGAAGCCCTCTCGAGCGTGGCGCGGCTGCTGGTGGACCATCTGCGCGCGCCTGCCGAGGACCCTTCTGCATGACCCGCGCCGCGACAGTTCCCCTGCAGTGGGATGTGTTCTGCCAGGTCATCGACAACTACGGGGACATCGGTGTGTGCTGGCGCCTGGCCAGCCAGCTGGCCACGCGCGGCGAGCGCGTGCGCCTGTGGGTGGACGATGCCTCGGCCCTGGCCTGGATGGCGCCGGCCGGCCACCCGGGCGTGGAGTTGCGCCCCTGGGGCGGCGAATGGCCCGGCGCGCACGAGGCCGCACCCGATGTACTGGTGGAGGCCTTTGGCTGCGAGATCCCCGAGCCCTTCCTGGCCTGGGCCGTGGGGCGCGCATCCCACCATCAGCCCGATCGGCAACCGGTGTGGATCAACCTCGAATACCTCTCGGCCGAGTCGTACGTGGAGCGCAACCACCGCCTGCCCTCGCTCGTGATGTCGGGCTCCGCCCGGGGCTGGACGCGCTGGTTCTTCTACCCCGGCTTCACCCCCGCCACGGGCGGCCTGCTGCGCGAGCCCGGCCTGCTCACCCAGCGCCCCGCCAGCTTTGCCGCCGCCTGGCGCGCCCAGCAGCCAGAACTGGGGCCTGCTCCCCAGCGCTGGATGTCGCTGTTCTGCTACGAGCCCCCTGCCCTGCCCGCGCTACTGGCCCAGGCCATGCAGCCCGGTGCGGTGCCCACGCGCCTGCTGGTCACGCCCGGGCGCGCCACGGCGGCGGTGCAGGCCGCACTGGCCACCTTGCCGGCGGACCAAGGCGCGCTGCAGCTGCAGTACCTGCGCCCCACCGACCAGCAGGGTTTCGACGACCTGCTGTGGGCCTGCGACTTCAACGCCGTGCGCGGCGAGGACTCCCTGGTGCGGGCCCTGTGGGCCGGCCAGGCCCTGGTCTGGCACATCTACCCGCAGGACGACGGCGCCCACCATGCCAAGCTGGCGGCTTTTCTCGACTGGCTGCAGGCCCCGGCCTCGCTGCGGGGCTTCCATGCCGCTTGGAACGGCATCCCCGGCCACGGCCCGCTGGTGCTTCCGGATGGTGAAACGCTGGCCGGATGGACCGCCTGCATCCAGGCGGCGCGGGCGCGCCTGGCAGCACAAAGCAGCCTTGTGGACCAACTGGTAGGTTTTATCCAGGAAAAAAGGTAAAATCCAAGGCTTTGCGCAAATCACAGCGCGGCACCCCGGTGCCCGCACCCCGCGCAATCCCGCCGCGGAACATGCGCCGGCCCTGCAGACCTTGCAGCCAGCGCGTTGAGCGGCCCCAACCCACGCACCCAAACTGCTATGAAAATCGCTCAAGAAATCCGCGCCGGCAACGTCATCATGCACGGCAAGGACCCCATGGTCGTCCTGAAGACCGAATACGCCCGTGGCGGCCGCGGCGCAGCCACCGTGCGCATGAAGCTCAAGAGCCTGATCGGCAACTTCGGCACCGAAAACGTGTTCAAGGCCGACGACAAGATCGACAACGTGATCCTGGACAAGAAGGACTGCACGTACTCCTACTTCGCCGACCCCATGTACGTCTGCATGGACACCGACTACAACCAGTACGAAGTCGAAGCCGAAAACATGGGCGACGCACTGAACTACCTGGAAGACGGCATGGCCCTCGAAGTGGTGTTCTACGACGGCAAGGCCATCTCGGTCGAACTGCCCACCAGCGTCGAGCGCGAAATCACCTGGACGGAACCTGCCGTCAAGGGCGACACCTCCGGCAAGGTCCTGAAGCCCGCCAAGATCGCCACCGGCTTCGAAGTGCCCGTGCCCCTGTTCGTCTCGCAAGGCGACAAGATCGAAATCGACACCCGCACCGGCGAGTACCGCAAGCGCGTGTAAGCAATCCCGGCGGCCCTTGCGGGCTGCAGGTGCGCAAAGCAAAAAAGGCTTCCCGAGGGGAAGCCTTTTTTGTTTCTCCGTTTGGCAACCGGGCGCATGCCATCGATCAATTCCCTGCGGCTGGAGCCAGCATCCCAGCAACGCGCGACAAGTCACGTGCCGTGGGCCGATGCCAGCCCAAAAGAAGGCCAGCAACAGGGGCTAACGATAAGACCCAACTCGCCGCCCCCCAGGCGACAGTCCCCTGAATCGGCTAAGTGGATCGTGCTGGGCCCCGATGACGATGTGATCCATGGCGGCGCCGGCAACGACGTGGTGGGCAGCGAGGCCGGGGACGACCAGGTATACGGCGATGCAGGCGACGACATCGTGTTCGGCTGCGCCGGCAATGACCTGCTCTCCGGCGGCACGGGCAGCGACAAGATCAACGGCGGTACCGGCTTCGACGTGGCGATCCAGGAAGGGGCGCGCACCGACTACACCGTGACCCTGGAGGGCGCAGGCATCAAGCTCACGCACACCGCCAGCGGCGTCTCCGACTGGCTGGTCGATGTGGAGCAGGTGCGCTTTGCCACCGGGCCCAGCCTCACGGTGGCGCACAGTGCGGCCGAGGAAGCCGCCGCCTATCTGTTCCAGAAATGGATCGGGCGTGACCTGAACCAGGGCGAAGGCGCCATCATCCAGAGCCTGACGGGCAAGACCGCCCTGGAGGTGGCCACGCTGTTTGCCCAGGTGTTCCCCACCCAGGCAGCCGGCAAGACACCGGCGCAGTTGCTCGAAGGCATGGCCAGCGCAGGCGCGATCCGTGTGGATGCCATCCGCGATGTGACCGTGACCGGCGATGCCGGCAACAACACCATCACTCCCACACTGGGCCTGGCGAGGTTTGTGGATGGGGGTGCAGGCACCGACACCGTGGTCATCCCGGCAACCCTCTCACAGACCTACGTGCAATCCCAGAACAATGGTAGCTTCACCTTGCAGCGCCTGACCGATGGGGCGATGCTGGATGTGACGCGGCTGGAGCGCGTGAGCTTCAGCGACACCAATTTGGCACTGGACCTGAACGGCAACGCCGGCCAGGCGGCCAAGGGGATCGAGATCGCCCGAAGCCTGCCCGGCATGCGCCAAAGGCAAGGCCAGGCCCCCCGGGCTGGCGGGCCCGGAAAGACCTGCAAATACCCTTGGTTCCCAGTTGCAATATGATACAGAACGCGGGCACTGCAGCGATGAAGCTGCAGGTTGCTGGGAGCTCAGCTTGAACGGCCATGAGGGCCCGCTCGATACCCGTACGGCATGAATCGAATGCCTTGCCACCAACAAGTGCGCTTCTATGAAAGTGGCAAATTCGCATGAGCACCGACTGGATTCCCTGTGAACTGACCACTGCCGGCCAGCGCAGCCTCGTCCGGTGGATCCACCCGGGCACCAAGCCACTGTTCACGGAACCCTTCTTTCACCAGACCATCGATGCGCTGGTCCAGGCGAACTCCGTGCAGAAGCTCACCCCCCTGGAGGCGCTGGCAGAGGTAGCGCCGGCCAAGGCGCCAGCGGGCTTCATCTTCCATGTGTCGCGCTGCGGGTCCACGCTGGTGAGCCGCAGCCTGGCCGGCATACCCCGCCACCGAGTGATATCAGAGCCTGCGCCCGTGAACCAGTGGCTGTTGGCGCACGGCCGGGACCCGCAGGCGAAGTGGCCGCAGCTCAAGGGCTTGGTACACGCCCTGTGCGGCACTGCAGCCGGTGTGGACTGCTTCATCAAATTCACCAGCTGGAACCTGTTGCACCTGCAGCACCTGCTGGCGCTCTTTCCCGACACCCCCTGGGTCTTCGTCTACCGGGACCCGGTCGACGTGCTGCAATCCCTGGTGGCTCGGCCACCGCGCTGGGCGGCCCACCCGCAACTGGCCCCTGCCCTGGGCGGCCACCAGGCAGATGGCACCGAAGCGTTGGCACAGCTTCTGCAGCGCCTGTTCGCCGCCCCATTGCCGCATTGGAGCGGGCAGGCTCTGGCGATCAACTATGCCCAGTTGCCGGCCGCCATGGCGGAGATTGCCGAGCACTTCGGCCTGTGCCTGGACGCTGCGGAGCAGGCGAGCATGGTGCACGTGGCGCAATTCGATGCCAAGCAGGCCGGTGAAGTCCCCTTTCGCCCGCGTGAGCGCGCCCCTGTGTCGGATGCCATGGTCAGCGCCATGGCGCCACTGAACCCGCTGTGGGATCAGTGGGAGGCGATGTGCGCCCCATCGGAGGCACTGCATGCCCACTGAAGCCATGGCCAACCGCACACCGCCATCACCGCAGGCGCGCGACCAGCGCCTGCTGGAGCTGATCGGGGCGGGCAAGATCGCCCCGCCAGACAACGAAGTGCTGGCAGACATCCACCGGCGCCGGGGCGATCTGCCCGCTGCATCGGCGGAATACCAGCGCCTGCATGCCAAAAAGGCCGGAGCGCCTCGCATCGATCTGCTGCACGCCATTTTCAATCGCGGCAATGCACCGGCACGCCTGCCGCCATCGGATTTTGCACCTGCCCCGTTCGTGCAGTTCGATGGCTTCTTCGGCCATGCGCTGAACCAGCACCTGCTCGACTACGCGATCTCCCGCCAGGCCATCTTCAGGCCGACGGAGTTGCAGGCGGCAGACCAGTACGAAAAGCAGCGCAGCACGCTGGTCACCTACGACGTGGGGGCCCCGGGCGAGGCGATGCGCACCGCAGTCCGCGAGCGCCTGCCGCTGCTGTGCGAGCGCCTGGGCATGCCGGTGTTCGACATCGATTTCATCCAGCTCAAGATCGCGGCGTACGCGGCCGGCGACTTCTTCAAGGCCCACCAGGACAACGGGCTCAGCCATACGGGCCGGCGGATCAGCTTTGTCTACTACTTCCACCGCGAGCCCAAGCCCTACCGCGGTGGCGACCTGCTTCTGTACGACAGCCGCTTCAGCCCGCGCGCCTATGTGCGCAGCCTGTTCACACGCATCGTTCCGCACAACGACAGCATCGTGTTCTTCCCCAGCGAGTATTTCCACGAAGTGCTGCCCGTGGAAACCGCCACGCAGGACTTCAGCGCCAGCCGTTTCACCATGGCTGGCCATATCGGTTGACAGTGCACCACCGCTGTTTTCACCTCTATCCCTGCAAGCCACCGGCACCGCTCACGGTGCCATCGCTGCAGCCATCCCTTTTTCTGACCACAAGGCACTGCCATGTCCACAACCCCCGCCACCCGTGAAGTCATCGCCATCGATGCCGGCATCGCCGACTGGGAGACGCTGGTTGCCAGCCTGGACCCTGCCATGCCGATCATCCTGCTGCCCGCAGGCGGCAACGGCCTCGAAGCCTTGGCGCTGGCGCTGGCCGACTACGGCACGCTGGACGCGCTGCACCTGGTCACCCACGGCTCCGAAGGGCAACTGCACCTGGGCGAACTGCGCCTGAACACCACCAACCTGGGAGAGCAGGCCCCTGCGCTCGCACAGATCGCCAGCCACTTGGCGCCGGGTGCGGACCTGCTGCTGTATGGCTGCTCGGTGGCCCAGGGTGAAGGCGGGCAGGCATTCGTCAACAGCCTGTCCGGCGCACTCAATGGCGCCGACATCGCCGCATCCACCGACCGCACCGGCGCGCTGGCGCTGGGCGGCGACTGGGACCTGGAGTATTGGGCCGGGCAGATCGAGACGATGCTGCCGTTCGATGCGCAGGACATCGTGGAGTACAGGGCGGCGTTCGCGGCGGATGACACCATTCTTGACACCACACCGCCCACGGTGTCTTCGATCAACCGCGTCTCCACCGCGACCACCAACGCTACCAGCGTCAATTTCACCGTCAAGTTCTCTGAAAGCGTCAGCGGGGTCGATACTTCAGACTTCTCCCTGACCAAAGGCAATACTGCCAACGGCACTATCTCCAGCGTGACGGGCAGCGGAAACACCTACACCGTAACGGTGAACAGCATCTCCGGTGATGGCACGGTGCGCCTGGACCTCAAGAGTTCAGGGACCGGCATCAAGGACACGTCCAACAACGCCATCCCCGGCGGCTACACCGCAGGCCAGCTGTACACCATCGACAACACGGGGCCCGCAGTCGCGTCGGTCAATTCCAGCTCCGCCAACGGCACTTACAAGGCGGGCGACTCCGTCAGCATTCGGGTCATCTTCAGCGAAACAGTGATTGTCACGGGTACCCCGCAACTGACGCTGGAAACCGGCGCCACCGACCAGGTGGTGAACTACGCCAGCGGCGGCAGCACCAACACCCTGACGTTCAAATACACCGTGCAGGCCGGTGACACCACGGCCGACCTGGACTACCTGGGCACGGCGGCGCTGGCGCTGAATGGTGGCACCATCAAGGATGCGGTAGGCAATGCCAGCACGCTTACGCTGGCGGCGCCCGGCGCGGCCAACTCGCTGGGCAACAACAAGGCCATCGCGATAGACAGCACCGCGCCGACCGTCGCGTCGGTCAACTCCAGCACTGCCAACGGCACCTACAAGGTGGGCGACACCGTCAGCCTGCAGGTCAACTTCAGCGAAGCCGTCACCGTCACGGGCACGCCCCAGCTCACGCTGGAAACCGGTGCCATCGACCAGGTGGTGAACTACGCCAGCGGCAGCGGCACCAGTGC
>NZ_JBKDTZ010000224.1:0-10732 GCF_046339755.1 Acidovorax sp.
GGTCATGTAGCTCGACACCGGGTTGCCCGGCAGGCCGATTAAGTGCGCAGCCCCCACCCGGCCGTAGGCGAAGGGCTTGCCCGGTTTCATGCCGATCTGCCACAGATCCAGCGAACCCAGCGACTCCACGGCAGGCTTGACATGGTCCTCTTCGCCCACCGAGACCCCGCCACTGGTGAGGATCAGGTCATGGGCCTCGCTGGCCTTGCGCAGGGCCTCGACGGTGGCCTCGCGCCGGTCAGGCACGATGCCGAAGTCCGTCACGTCGCAGCCCAGGCGCAGCAGCATGGCGCGCAGGAAAAAGCGGTTGCTGTTGTAGATGGCGCCGGGGCGCATCTGCTCGGGCGGCACCTCGCCCGGCATCACCAGCTCATCACCGGTGGAAAACAGCGCCACGCGCGGGCGGCGCGCCACCTGCAGTTCATGCAGGCCAATGCTGGCGGCCAAGCCCAGCTCAGCCGGCGACAGGCGCATGCCTGCGGCCAGGATGGTCGCGCCCAGGCGGATGTCCTCGCCGGCACGGCGTATCCATTGCCCGGCGGAGGGCTCGGCCTGGATGCGCACGCTGCCATCCTGCAGCGCCTCGCAGTCCTCCTGCATCAACACCGCGTCGGCGCCTTCGGGCACCGGTGCGCCCGTAAAGATGCGCGCGGCCGTGCCGGCGGCCAAAGGGGTACCGGCACTGCCTGCAGCGATGCGCTGCGATACCGGCAGCACCGTGCCGGGGGCTGGCACGTCGGCGCTGCGCACGGCATAGCCATCCATGGCGCTGTTGTCCTGGGGCGGCACCTGCAGGGACGAAATGGCGTCTTGCGCGAGCACCCGGCCATCGGCATCGAAGGTTGAAACGAGATCGGTGCCCGCCAGCGGCGCAGCGGCGGCGAGCAGGTCTGCCAGGGCGGCGTCAAAGGGCTTGAGGGGCTTGCCAGGGGGTTTCATTGGTGCAGTTCCCAGTCGTACTCGAAGCGGTGGGCATACTGCTCCAGCCAGTCCACGACCTGGGCCGGGGCATTGAGGTCGAGCAGCGGCAGCCCTGTGGGCACGGGCAACTGCCCTGGGGCGTCGGTGGCCACGGCCGCCACGAAATCGTCCTCGGGAAACAGCACGCCACGGGGTTCTTCGCCCTCGCCGGAAGCACGCCAGATCTCGATCTTGAGCAGGTCGCTGTTCTTGAAACCCTCCACCAGCACCCAGTCCACCCCCTGGTAGAGCTCGGCCAGCAGGTGGTGCACGGTGAGTTCGGCAGGCCGCTCGAATTCGCGCATCAGCGCCAGGCGCCGGTCAGAGGCGGCTACCACCTCGAAGGCACCCGCCTGGCGGTGGCGCCAGGTGTCCTTGCCCGGATGGTCCACATCGAAATTGTGGTGCGCATGCTTGACCACGGACACCCGCTGGCCCCTTGCCCGCAGTTCCTGGATCAATTGCTCGACCAGGGTGGTCTTGCCACTGCCGGAAAAGCCTGCAAAACAGACAACCTTCATCCCACCTCCTGCATGGAACCGCGGCTCGGCCCGGCCCTGCTGTGTTCGATCCGCTCCACCGGCCCCGCCCGCCTCAATGGCAATGGCGTTCGATGTAGGCCTTGACCAGCTGCACATCGGCCGGCATCACCTGCACGCGCTTGGGCAGGTCTTCGATGCCGGCAAACTTCGCCGGCCGCTCGGGCGGCTGGCCCAGAGCTTCGATGATGGTTTCGGCGAACTTGATCGGCAGCGCCGTCTCCAGCACGATCATGGGCACGGCCGGGTCGCTGTGGTGCTCCAAAGCCACCTTCACGCCATCGGCGGTGTGGGTGTCGATGGTCACGCCATGGCGCTGGAAGTTGCCCTTGATGGTGGCCAGGCGGTCGGCATGCGTGCTCTTGCCGCTCTCGAAGCCGTAGCGGCTGGCCGCGTCGGCAAACTTCGGATCACGGCTCAGATCGAACCGGCCGTCCTGGGACAGCGCATCGCCGAACAAGGCCTTGGTGCGCGCACCGTCGCGGCCCAGCAGGTCGCACACGAAACGCTCGAAGTTGCTGGCCTTGCTGATGTCCATCGAGGGGCTGGAGGTCTCGTGCGTATCGGCGCTGCCGCGCACGCGGTACACGCCGGTGCGGAAGAACTCGTCGAGCACGTCGTTCTCGTTGGTGGCCACCACCAGCTTCGCGATGGGCAGGCCCATCATGCGCGCCACATGGCCGGCACAGACGTTGCCGAAGTTGCCGCTGGGCACAGTGAAGCTGACCTTCTGGTCGTTGGTCTCGGTGGCCTGCACATAACCGGCGAAGTAGTAGACCACCTGCGCCAGCAGGCGCGCCCAGTTGATGGAGTTGACGGTGCCGATCTTGTACTTGCGCTTGAACGCCAGGTCGTTGCTCACGGCCTTGACGATGTCCTGGCAGTCGTCGAACACGCCTTCGATGGCGATGTTGTGGATGTTCTCGTCCTGCAGGCTGAACATCTGCGCCTGCTGGAAGGCGCTCATGCGGCCATGCGGGCTGGTCATGAAGACGCGCACGCCCTTCTTGCCGCGCATGGCGTACTCGGCCGCGCTGCCGGTGTCGCCGCTGGTGGCCCCGAGGATGTTCAGTTCTTCGCCGCGGCGGCCCAGCTCGTACTCGAACAGGTTGCCCAGGAGCTGCATGGCCATGTCCTTGAAGGCCAGCGTGGGGCCGTTGGACTGGGCTTCGAGCCAGAGGCTGTTCTCCAGGTGGCGCAGGGGCACGATCTCGCCGGTGCCGAAGACCTCGGCCGTGTACGTTTTCTCGCACAGGGCCTTGAGGTCGGCTGCCGGGATGTCGTCGATGTACAGCGACAGGATCTGGAAGGCCAGCTCGGCGTAGCCCTGCTCGTGGTAGGCCTTGCGCAGGCGCGTGAGCATGGCGTCATTGACCTGCGGATAGTGCTCGGGCAGGTACAGGCCGCCATCGGGGGCCAGGCCTTCGAGCAGGATGTCGCAGAACTGCTTGCGGTCTGCATGGCCGCGGGTGCTGAGGTATTTCATGGGTGTTCCGTTGCGCTCAGGGCGCGCACGCCAGAGGCGTCAGTTGAGCTCTTCCTTGCGGATGCGCGTGATCGGCGCCAGCACGGTGGGCAGGGCCTGCATCTGGGCGATCACGGCGTCCATGGTGCCTTCGCGCGTCTCGTGCGTGAGGATGATGAGGTCGGTCTGCGTGGAACCTTCTCCGCCGACTTCGTCGGCTTCGCGCTGCAGCATGGCGTCGATGCTGATGCCGGCCTCGGCCAGCAGGCCGGTGACCTTGGCAAGCACGCCGGCCTGGTCGGCCACGCGCAGGCGCAGATAGTAGCTGGTGACCACTTCGCTCATGGGCAGCAGGGGCAGCGTGCCCATGGCGTCGGCCAGGGTGTTCGCCTGGAAGGCCAGGTGCGGCACGCGGTGCTCGGGGTCGGCCGTGTGCAGGCGGGTGATGTCCACCAGGTCGGCGATCACGGCACTGGCCGTGGGCTCGCTGCCCGCGCCCTTGCCGTAGTACAGCGTGGAGCCCACGGCATCGCCCTGCACCACCACGGCGTTCATGGCGCCCTCGACGTTGGCGATGAGGCGCTTGGCAGGCACCAAGCTCGGGTGCACACGCAGTTCGATGCCCTTGTCGGCGCGCTTGGTGATGCCCAGCAGCTTGATGCGGTAGCCCAGTTGCTCTGCGTACTTGATGTCGGCGGCACCCAGCTTGGTGATGCCTTCGACGTAGGCCTTGTCGAACTGCACCGGGATGCCGCAGGCGATGGCGCTCATCAGCGTGACCTTGTGGGCGGCGTCCACGCCTTCGATGTCGAAGGTGGGGTCGGCCTCGGCGTAGCCCAGGCGCTGGGCTTCCTTGAGAACCACGTCGAAATCGAGGCCCTTGTCGCGCATCTCGGACAGGATGAAGTTGGTGGTGCCGTTGATGATGCCGGCGATCCACTGGATGCGGTTGGCCGTGAGGCCTTCGCGCAGCGCCTTGATGATGGGGATGCCACCGGCCACGGCGGCCTCGAAGGCCACCATCACGCCCTTGGCCGATGCGGCAGCGAAGATCTCGGTGCCGTGCACGGCCAGCAGCGCCGTGTTGGCGGTGACCACATGCTTGCCGGCCGCGATGGCCTCCAGCACCAGCGCACGGGCGATGCCGTAGCCGCCGATGAGCTCGATGACGATGTCGATGTCGGGGTTGGCGATGATGGCACGGGCGTCGTTGACGACCTGCACGCCCTCACCCACGACCGAGCGGGCGCGCGCCACGTCCAGGTCGGCCACCATGGTGATCTCGATGCCGCGGCCGGCACGGCGGCGGATTTCTTCCTGGTTGCGCTGCAGCACGTTGAACACGCCGCTGCCGACGGTGCCGATGCCCAGCAGGCCTACTTGGATGGGTTTCATGGTCATAAAAATCAGGGTTTCTTGGAAGCGGGGTTGGTGGGCAGGACCACCTTGGCGGTGTAGGAGGGCAGTTGCCAGGCGCCGCCGGCAAAGCCGCGGCACATGCTGTCGCCGGACTGGCCGGTGAGCACGAAGCCCTTGCCGTCGAAATGCCATTCCTGCATGGACCAGCAGTCTCCGATGCCGCGTCCCTTCATGGAGGAGCGGATCGAGCCGTCGGCCGCATCGAATTCGCCTTCGGCGTCGAGTTGCTGCGGCTGGTAGGGCGGGCGGTCATTGGCCAGCCAGTTCAGGCCACCGAAATTGTAGGCGCCCATGGCGCAGGGGATGGACAGCAGTACCTTGCGCTCCGTGAGGCGATGCACCTGCACTTCGGCCGGCTTGGGCGGGTCGCCGTTGCAGCGGTCATCGACCTCCTTGAGATCGATGGCGGCCAGCAGTGGCTTGGCGAGGGCATCGTCGCCCTTGCGCTCGGGCAGGGGCCGCACGGCGTTGACCACCGGCGCGGGCACTGCAGCCAACACCGAGGATTCGGACTTGCTGCCGCGCCGCACAAGCGCGCCGGGCGTGCCCACGCGGCCCTGGGCCTCGTCCATCTTGAGCAGCACGGCGCTGGCGCCAGCCAGCGACAGCACCCATTGTTCCTTGCCCGCGGTGACGGTGGCCTCGTCGTTCTTCTGCAGCTCCTGCAGCAGTGCAGCCACCTGGCCGGCCGGAACGCGCGGAATGTCACCCTTCAGGCCGGAAAGGGAGAGCTTGCCCACCTTGAGGTTCAGCGACGCCGGCGTGGCGTCCTCGGTGGATACCTGCAGGTCCACCAGCACCGGCGTGCCGGGACCGGCTTCGCGGGTCAGGCGGATGGACACGGGCCCTGAGTCGCCCGCCTCCGGCTGGTAGCCCACGGCGCTGCAGGCGCGGGTGTTGTCGCACTGCAGGCCCCAGTCCTTGTGGGTGAAGCGCACAGGCTCCTTGTCCGCAGCCTGCGCTGGCAGCGCCAGGGCCAGCAGGCACACGCAAGGCACCAGGGCATGGGGGGCATGGTGGTGGCGCATGGGCAGATGGTCTCCGGTGCGCAATCGCCTCAGGCGGCCGCCGTCTGCTTGCGCTTGCGGTACTGCTCCAGGAAGCGCGCCACGCGGCCGATGGCGTCGCGCAGGTCGTCCTCGTGGGGCAGGAACACGATGCGGAAATGGTCGGGCGCAGCCCAGTTGAAGCCCGTGCCCTGCACCAGCATGACCTTGGTCTCCTGCAGCAATTCCAGGAAGAACTGCTGGTCGTCCTTGATCGGATAGACGGCCGGGTCCAGGCGCGGGAACATGTAGAGCGCAGCGCGGGGCTTGACGCAGGTGACGCCCGGAATGGCGGTGATCAGCTCATAGGCCAGGTCGCGCTGCTTGCGCAGGCGCCCGCCCTCGCACACCAGCTCGTTGATGCTCTGGTGGCCGCCCAGCGCGGTCTGGATGGCCCACTGCCCCGGCACGTTGGCGCACAGGCGCATGTTGGAGAGCATGTTCAGGCCCTCGATGTAGTCGCGCGCGGGCTTCTTGTCGCCCGAGACCACCAGCCAGCCTGCGCGGTAGCCGCAGGAGCGGTAGCTCTTGGACAGGGAGTTGAAGGTCAGGGTGAGCACGTCCTCGCTGAGCGAGCCGATGGCGGTGTGCGTGGCGCCGTCGTAAAGCACCTTGTCGTAGACCTCGTCGGCAAAGATCACCAGGCCATGCTCGCGCGCGATGGCGACGATGCCGCGCAGCAGTTCGTCCGAATACAGCGCGCCCGTCGGGTTGTTCGGGTTGATGACCACGATGCCCTTGGTGCGAGGCGTGATCTTGGCGCGGATGTCGGCGAGGTCGGGCATCCAGCCGTTGGCCTCTTCGCACAGGTAGTGCACGGGCGTGCCGCCCGAGAGGCTGGCCGCGGCGGTCCACAGCGGGTAGTCGGGCGAGGGCAGCAGCAGCTCGTCGCCATCGTCCAGCAGGGCGTTGGTGGCCATCACGATCAGCTCGCTGGCGCCGTTGCCCAGGTAGATATCATCGAGGGCCACGCCCTTGATGCCCTGCTTTTGCGTTTCGTGCATCACGGCCTTGCGGGCCGCGAAGATGCCCTTGCTGTCCGAGTAGCCGGCCGAATTGGGCAGGTTGCGGCTCTTGTCATGGTGGATCTCTTCGGGCGCGTCGAAGCCGAACACCGCCAGGTTGCCGATGTTGAGCTTGATGATCTTGTGGCCGTCCTCTTCCATCTTCTTGGCCGCATCCATGATCGGGCCCCGGATGTCGTAGCAGACGTTGGCAAGCTTGGCGGATTTCTGGACGGTTTTCATGCGCTGACGGTGGTGCAGTGGGGTCAGGTGGCGGCCAGAGCGGCTGGCACCTTGGCGAAACCTATAATTTGACCACAGATCACCAGCGAGGCGGGCCCCGGGGCCCGCGCCGCGCACCCGACACACACCATGAAATTCCAGCCCGACAAAGCCAATGTCCAAACCGTCACGGGCTACGGTCCTGGCTGGATCGGGGTGGACGGCGAGAAGATCACCCACAGCGTGATCGTCGGCTCGGACGGGCTGCGCCAGGCCTGGCCCTGCACCCGCTTCGAGGACCTGACGGCCGAGCATTTCGCCGAACTGGCGAAACTCGAGACTGAGCTGGTCATCTTCGGCAGCGGGCAGCGCAACCGTTTTCCGCCCCCAGCCTGGCTGCAGCCGTTGATGGCGCGCCGCCTGGGCCTGGAAACCATGGACACGGCCGCGGCCTGCCGCACCTACAACATCCTGGCAGGCGAGGGGCGCAACGTGGTCGCGGCCCTGCTGCTGGAGGCAGCGCCCTGACCCGGGCTTTGGGGCGGCCCAGGTACCGAACAGGCTCCGGCCTGTGTACTTTGGTTACAGAATGCGATTCGCGAAAGAGTCCGTTTCAGGGTAAAATCTACGGTTGCGGCCAGGGGCCTTTCAAAAGCAATAAGAGCGGCTAACAAAACTCAGCGAAGCGGTTCTGGCTAGGCGCTGCGTCGCAGGCAGTACGTTAGTACGACAAGACGCAGCGACAACGCCAGAAGAGTTTTGTTAGCCGCTTTGGACACCCCCACTCCCCTGGCTTATCAACGACTACATCCTGAGAGATTGAAGTGATATGGCGATCGTTGTCAACAAACCCCTCCCTGAATTTGAAGCCAACGCAACCGGTGGAATCAAGGTCTCCAACACCTCCCACCTTGGCCAGATTCTGGTGCTGTACTTCTATCCCAAGGACAACACCCCGGGCTGCACGACGGAGGCCATGCAGTTCCGCGACAAGTACAAGGACTTCGTGAAGGCCGGCGCTGCCGTGTTCGGCGTGTCGCGCGACAACATGAAGTCGCATGACGACTTCAAGGAAAAGCTGGAACTCCCGTTCGAACTGATCGCCGACACCGAAGAGAAGATGTGCCACATGTTCGGCGTGGTCAAGAACAAGATCATGTACGGCAAGAAGGTCAAGGGCATCGAGCGCAGCACCTTCCTGATCGGCCCCGATGGCCTGCTGGTGCAGGAATGGCGCGGACTGAAGGTGCCCGGCCATGTGGACGAGGTGCTCAAGGCCGTCAAGGGCATCAAGGCCCTGAAGAAAGCCGCCTGAAACCGGGCTGCGGGCCTGCCCGCAACAGCCTTGCGTGCCCACTGCGGGCGCGCCACGCGGAATAGGCATAATGGGGCCAATGCTTCTGGATTCTGCAACGACCGCCCTCCCCGACAAAGCCGCCTTGGCCTCCAGGCGGCTTTTTGCTTTCTGATCCCACCACAGACCGAGGCCCCGCACACCATGCCCCTTCCCCCCGCTCCCAGCCGCCGCGCCGCCCTGCTCTCCCCCGATGCCTATGACGTGGTGGCCAAACCCGGCCGCGCCACAGCGCAGCCCGCAGCCGCAGAAGCCCTGGAACCCCCTGCAGCCCGCACGCCCGCCCGCAAGGCCACCTCCGGTCGCGCCACCCTGCAGGCCGTACCCGCCCCCGCAGCAACCATGACAGCCGCTGCGCCGGCGGAACCCGTGGCGGCAGGCAGCCGCGCGAAGGCACCGGCCGCACCCGCGACCGCACGCAGCAGCGCCAAAAAGCCCCCCGCCAGCACGGCCGCAACGGCGCCGGCAGCAGCCACCCCGGCCTCCCGTACCACCAAGCGCGCGCGCCCGAGCGGCCCGTCCAAGCTGTTCGTGCTGGACACCAATGTGCTGCTGCACGACCCGACCAGCCTGTTCCGCTTCGAAGAGCACGACAGCTTCCTGCCCATGATCGTGCTGGAAGAACTCGACGGCCACAAGAAGGGCATGACCGAAGTGGCCCGCAACGGCCGCCAGACCAGCCGCACCCTGGATGCCCTGGCGGGCGTCGCGGGCGCCGACATCGCCCACGGCCTCAAGCTCGATTCCACCGGCCAGCGCGCAGCCGGCGGCCACCTGTTCTTCCAGACCGCTCCGCTGGATTACAGCCTGCCCACCAGCCTGCCCCCGGGCAAGGCTGACAACCAGATCCTGGGTGTGGTGGAGGCCCTGCGCAATCTGCACGCCCCGCGCGAGGTGGTGCTGGTGTCCAAGGACATCAACATGCGCGTCAAGGCACGCGCCCTGGGCCTGGCCGCCGAGGACTACCAGAACGACAAGACGCTGGAAGACGGTGACCTGCTGTACTCTGGCGTGCTGGCCCTGCCGCCGGACTTCTGGGTCAAGAGCGGCAAGAATGTCGAAAGCTGGCAGAGCGGAGTGCACACTTACTACCGCATCGGCGGGCCCATCGTGCCGCAGCTGATGATCAACCAGTTCGTGTACTTCGAAGCCCCCGGCGAGCCCAGCCTGTTCGCCCGCGTGAGCGAGATCCGCGAAAAAACGGCGGTGCTGCAGACGCTCAAGGACTACGGTTCGGCCAAGCACGCGGTGTGGGGCGTGACCACGCGCAACCGCGAGCAGAACTACGCCATGAACCTGCTCATGGACCCTGAGATCGACTTCGTGACCCTGACCGGCACGGCCGGCACCGGCAAGACCCTGCTGGCCCTGGCCGCAGGCCTGACCCAGGTGCTGGACGACCGCCGCTACACCGAGATCATCATGACCCGCGCCACCGTGAGCGTGGGCGAGGACATCGGCTTTCTGCCCGGCACGGAAGAGGAGAAGATGGGCCCCTGGATGGGCGCGCTGGACGACAACCTCGAGTTCCTGGCCAAGGGCGACGGCGGCAATGCCGGCGAGTGGGGCCGCGCCGCCACCAACGAGCTGATCAGGAGCCGCATCAAGATCAAGAGCATGAACTTCATGCGCGGGCGCACCTTCCTGAACAAGTACGTGATCATCGACGAGGCGCAGAACCTGACGCCCAAGCAGATGAAGACGCTGATCACGCGCGCCGGCCCGGGCACCAAGATCATCTGCATGGGCAACCTGGCGCAGATCGACACCCCCTATCTGACCGAAGGCTCCTCGGGCCTGACCTATGCGGTGGACCGCTTCAAGGGCTGGCCGCACAGCGGGCATATCACGCTGGCGCGGGGTGAGCGCTCACGCCTCGCAGACTTCGCCAGCGAGGTACTCTGACGAACTGCACTGCTCCACAATGAAAAGGCCCCTGCCGATGGCAGGGGCCTTTTCATTTCCGACCTGTAAAGTGGGCGCGGCCCCGCCAGCGCTCCCGTGCAAGGGCCGCCCCGCCGCACTGGGAGCGTCCCCCTGGGGGGATGGCGCGAAGCGCCTCAGGGGGGTTCAATAATCATCACCACCGCTGCCCATGGCGAGGTTTTCAAAGCGGGTCTGGTTCTTCTGGAAGAACAGCTTCACCGTGCCGGTCGGGCCGTTGCGCTGCTTGCCGATAATGACCTCGGCCACGTTGGGCTCCTTGCTGTCCTTGTTGTAGTAGTCGTCGCGGTAGATGAACATGATGATGTCCGCGTCCTGCTCGATGGCGCCTGATTCGCGCAGGTCGGACATCATGGGGCGCTTGTCGGTGCGCTGCTCGACCGAGCGGTTGAGCTGCGAGAGGGCGATCACCGGGCACTGCAGTTCCTTGGCCAGCATCTTCAGGCCCCGGGAGATCTCTCCCAGCTCGGTGGCGCGGTTGTCGGCGCTGCCGGCGCCCGAGCCGCTCATGAGCTGCAGGTAGTCGACCACGATCAGGCCGAGCTTGCCGCACTGGCGCGCCAGCCGCCGGGCGTTGGCACGCAGTTCGCCGGGGGTCAGGCCCGGGGTTTCGTCGATGTGCAGCGAAACGGTGCGCAGGCGCTCGATGGCCTCGGTCAGGCGCGGCCATTCCTCGTCGGTGAGCTTGCCGGTGCGCAGGTTGCCCTGGTTCACGCGGCCGATGGAGCCCACGATACGCACGGCCAGCTGGGCGGCGCCCATTTCCATGGAGAAGATGG
>NZ_JBKDTZ010000225.1:0-5707 GCF_046339755.1 Acidovorax sp.
ATGCGCCAGGCCGACAGCGACGCCCAGCGCGGCCTGATCAAGGAAGCCGAGATGAGCCTGGAAAACTATTTCCAGGCCATCGACGACACGGCCAAGTTCAAGCTCGCTGGCCAGCAGGAAGCCGCCGAGGCCACCATGGCCGCCACCGTGGACCAGTACCTGCGCGAGCAGGGCCAGATGATCGAGGCCGTGCAGGTGGAAAAGCGCCGCGGCAAGGACGAGGCCATTGCGGCCCTGAACGCCAACCTGATGCAGACCACGACGACGCTGACCGCGATCACCATCGTGGCGGTTCTGGTGATGGTGGGCATCGGCTTCATCCTGTACCGCCAGATCGTCAAGCCCATCGGAGAGATGGAGCACAAGATGACCGAGATCGCCACCAGCCAGGATTTCTCGCACCGGGTGCCCGTGGCGCGCATGGATGAAATCGGCCGCTCGCTCACGGCCTTCAACCTCATGGTGGAGAAGATCCAGGAGAGCACCGAGCTGGTGCGCCGCAAGACGGCCGACATCCAGGTCATGCTGCACACCATTCCCCAGGGCATCATGACGCTGCAGGCCGGCGGCACGATCCACCCCGAGTACTCGGACCACCTGGCCAGCATTGTCGGGACCCGCGACATCGCCGGTCGCAGCGTGGGCGACGTGCTGCTCAACCACACCGATCTGGGGGCCGACGCCATGTCCCAGGCCACCACCGACATCGACGCCTGCATCGGCGAAGACGAAATGAACTTCGAGTTCAACGCCCACCTGCTGCCCGGCGAGGTGAGCGCACGCTTTGCCGACGGCAAAGCCAAGGTGCTGGACCTCACCTGGTCGCCCATCGCCTCGGCCGATGGCACCATCGAGCGCCTGATGCTGTGCGTGCGTGACGTGACCGAGCTGCGCGAGCTGGCCCGCGCCGCCCAGGCGCAGAAGCAGGAGCTGGCGATGATCGGCGAGGTGCTGGCCGTGCAGCAGGAAAAATTCCACGACTTCGTGGACGGCTCGGCCTCCTTCGTGCTGCACAACCAGCGCCTGCTGGACGGCGCAGCCACCGACGCTGCGGCCCGCGCAGCGGCCGTGGCCGAGTTGTTCCGCAACATGCACACCATCAAGGGCAACGCCCGCACCTATGGCCTGCTGCAGCTGGCCGACGCGGCGCATGCGGCCGAGCAGCGCTACGACGCCCTGCGCCAGGACCTCTCCGGCTGGGACCACGCGGCCCTGCAGATCGAGCTTGAGGCCGTGCGCCAGTCGCTGGACGCCTACGTGCAGATCAACGATACCAAGCTGGGCCGCAAGGGCCCAGGACGCCGCGGCAGCGTGGAGAAGTACCTGATGGTGCCGCGCGAGCGCATCGACGAGCTGCTGCACGCGGCGGACCATGCCATCCACAGCGGCAATGCCCATGCCACGCGGGCCATGCTGGAGCAGGTGCAGCATGCCCTGCAGCTGCTGGGCACCAGCACCCTGCACGACATGCTCGACACGGTGGTGGCTTCGCTGCCCGATCTGGCGCGGGAACTGGGCAAGGAGGCGCCCCAGGTTGCCATTGAAGACGGCGGCATGGCGCTGCGCACCCAGATGGCCGACGTGCTGCGCAATACCTTCATGCACCTGCTGCGCAATTCGCTCGACCACGGCATCGAGGCCCCCCAGGAGCGCACCGCGCAGGGCAAAGCCGCGCAGGGCCGCATCGAGATCGCCATGCAGCGTGCCGGCGAGAAGATCACGCTGCGGCTGTCCGACGACGGACGCGGCCTGAACCTGGTGCGCATTCGCGACAAGGCGGTGGAATCGGGCCTGGTCGCGGCGGACAGCCGCCTGACTCCGACCGAGACCGCGCAGCTCATCTTCGCACCAGGGTTCTCCACGGCCAGCGAGGTCACGGCGATCTCGGGACGTGGCGTCGGCATGGACGCGGTGAAGGCCTTCATCGAATCCGCGGGCGGCAGCATCGCGCTGGAGCTTCAGGATTCTGCGGCCAAGCCCGCAGGCCACGCACCATTTCAGACGGTGATCCACCTGCCCGCGCAGTACGCAGTGGCGCGCCATGCCCAGCCAGCGCGCCAGGAGGAAGCAGTGCAATGATGGAAGTATTGATGTTCCTGTGCGGCGCCGCCCTGGGCGCCGGGGCCGCCTGGTGGCTGTTGCAGCGCAGGCAGCGCCGGGCCGCCATGCAGACCGAGGAAGCGGGCAAGAACGTGCACTGGGAGATGGAGGACGAGAACGCGCGGCTCCACGCGATGGTGGAGCAGCTCAGCGCTTCGCTGCGCCAGACCGAAGCCAGCATGCAGGAGGCCATCGGCCAGTGGGAAGAGGAGCAGCGCGCGATCGAGCACAGCGCCGGCCAGCAGGCGCAGGCCGTGGTGCAGGGCGCCATGGGCCACAGCCAGACGCTGGCCAAGGCCCTGGCCGAACTGCAGGGCATCAGCAAGACCTTCGAGCGCTGGCATGCCGACATGAGCAAGCTGGTGGCGCACAACAAGGACATGCACGAGAAGAACGACGAGTTCGCCCGCATCGTGCGCCAGATGGTGATCGTGGCGCTGAACGCCTCCATCGAGGCGGCGCGCGCGGGCGGTGCCGGCCGCGGCTTTGCCGTGGTGGCCAACGAGATGCGCACCTTGTCGGTCAACGCCGAGGCCCTGTCCAAGCACTACCGCGACAACCTGTACAAGAACGACCTGATAGCCACCACCACCTTCCAGGACATGCAGGCCGGCGGCAAGATGATCATCAACGCGTCGATGGGCCTGGAGCTGACCAACCGCAAGATCCAGGCGGCACTGTGCGCCTGAACCCGACCCCATGACCGTGAGCCAACGCGCCAGGGACAGCCTGGACCGCATGATGATGGAAGGCCTGCGCCAGAGCATGGGGCAGCACCAGCCAGAGATCCGCACCGTGCCGGCGGTTGCGCAGGGTTCGCTGACGCACATGGCGGTGCTGTCGATCGCCTCCTATTCGTTTCGCATCATCACGGCGCTGCACTTCGCCCCCGATGCGCGCACGCGGGAATGGATTGCAGGCGTGACCGGTCAGAACGAGAGCGACCTGGGCCAGCAGCAGTTCATTGACGCCATCTGCGAGATCGGCAACATGTGCTGCGGCGCCATGAACCGCGAGCTCGGTGCCTTCTACGACTGCCTGGGCCTGTCCACCCCCCAGATCCTGGACATCCGCAGCCTGCCCCACATGGCCCAGATCGGCACCGACCATCTGCAGCACTTCGAGATCGACATGCCCGATGGCATGCCCCTGTACGCAACGCTGTGTGCCCGCGCCTATACCCCCATGGACTTCCACTGGAAAGCGCCCGAGGTGCAGGAGGTCGCGGGCGAACTGGAATTCTTCTGACCTCTTTTTTGCAAGGAAAACCCATGGCCAACATCCTCGTCGTCGACGACTCCAGCACCGTGCGCAACGAAGTCGGCGGCTTCCTGGGCAAGAACGGCTTTGACATCGCTTTCGCGGTGGACGGCCGCGACGGCCTGACCAAGCTGCAGCAGGATTCGCGCATCAAACTCGTGGTCTGCGACGTGAACATGCCCAACATGGACGGCCTGACCATGGCCGAGAAGGTGCGCAGCGAGCTCAAGAACAGCGGTGTCAACATCGTGATGCTGACCACGGAGAACTCGCCCGCGATGAAGGAACGCGGCAAGGCCGCCGGCATCCGCGGCTGGATCGTCAAGCCGTTCAACGGCCCGGCCGTGCTGGGCTCGTTCCAGAAACTGGTGGGAGCCTGATCACGCCTACTGCGCGGGCGCCGCTGGCGCAATGCGCAGCGGTATGGTGATCGGCCCGTCGTTGACAAGGTGCACCTGCATCTCTGTCGCGAAACGGCCCGTGGCCACCACGGGATGCAGGGCACGTGCCTGCTGCACCACGTAGTCGAACAGGCGCCGGCCCTCGTCCGGGGCAGCCGCCTGGGTGAAGCTCGGGCGGTTGCCACCCGTGGTATCGGCGGCCAGCGTGACCTGGCTCACCAGCAGCAGGCCGCCGGCCACGTCCTGCAGGCTGCGGTTCATCTTGCCGGCGTCGTCGCCGAAGATGCGCAGCTTGAGCAGCTTGGCCAGCAACTTGTCGGCCTCTGCCTCGGTATCGCCGCGCTCGGCACATACCAGCACCAGAAGGCCTTGGCCGATGGCGCCCACGGTCTGGCCTTCCACGTCCACGCGCGCCTCGCGCACGCGCTGAATCACACTGATCACTTCGTCACATCCTCGGGTTCGGATTCATGGAAAAGGGCCTCCACGTCGTTGGGCAGCAGCTCGATGGTGGCGCGCAGACCGGGCACGGCCGCCACCAGCGCCCGCTCCACCTGGCCGCGCAGCCGGGCGGCCTGGGCCAGGGTCCAGTTGCCAGGCACGTGCAGGTGCAGGCCGGCGAACTGGCGCTGGCCGGCGCGCCGCGTGGAAACATGGTCGAAGCGCACCGCCCCCGGCGCCTGGGCCTGGGCGAAGCGCTGCAGCGTGGCTTCGATGGCGGCCTGCACCTCGGGCTCGGCCGCCTCGTCCATCAGGCCCTGCGATGAGCGCCAGACCAGCGACACACCCTCCTTGAAGATATTGAGCGCCACGGCGATGGCTGCCATGGCATCGAGCCAGAGCCAGCCCGTGAGCGTGGCCCCCACAATACCCACGAGCACGCCGGCCGAGGTCCAGACGTCGGTGAAGAGATGGCGCGCATCGGCCTCCAGCGCAATCGACTGGTGCACGCGCGATGAACGCAGCATGAGCCAGGCCAGCACCCCGTTGAGCACCGAGCTGGCCACCGACAGCACCAGGCCCCAGCCCAGCTGCTCGATGGGCTGGGGGGCAAACAGCCGGTGCCCCGCCGCCCAGAGAATGCCCAGCGAGACCCCGACGATGAGGATGCCCTCGAAGCCCGAGGAGAAATATTCGGCCTTGTGGTGCCCGTAGGGATGGTTCTCGTCCGCAGGCAGTTGGGCGATGGTGACCATGGCGAGGGCGACCACGGCACTGGCCAGGTTGACGAAAGACTCCATGGCGTCCGACAGCAGGCCGACCGAGCCGGTCACGTACCAGGCGGCCATCTTGAGCGCGATGGTGACCAGCGCCACGGCCACCGACGCCCACAGCAGATTGCGGGGCGTGAACCAGGGGTGGAGCGACGGGGCTGCGGTGGGCATGGCTGACAGGATTACACCAGACCGCCAGCGTGCCAGAATCCGCCCCATGACCAAGGCATGGCGTCATCGCCTCGCAGGATTGCTGTTGTGGGCCCTCGTGGCGGCCGCCGGTGCCGGCTGGCTGGCGCATGCGCGCGTAGAACAGCTGCGCGCGGCCTTCGATACGGACGCACGCATCGTGCACCGGCTGCTCAGCCAGCGCGTGGTGCAGCACGATGCCGTGATGGCCACGCTGGCGCTGCTGCAGCCACCAGTGCCCGGTGCCGTTGCCGACACGGTGGCGGCCTCGACCCTGCCGCGCCTGCCCTCGGTCTACCCCCAGATCCTGGCTGTGCTGCAGCGCCCGGCCGGCGCTGCCTGGCCCGCAGCACAAAAGGCCGCGCTCGATGCCGCCGAGGCGTCTTCGCGCCGATCCGGCCGCGCCGAGATGGCCCTGGCCGACCTGGCGGCCGGCCGCTACCACCTGTTACTGGCGGGCACGCCGGCCAGCTATGCTCTGCAGATCGACCTGGCGGCCACCGTGCCCTTGGAGGAATGGCCCATGAACCCGGTGACCAGCCC
>NZ_JBKDTZ010000226.1:0-16206 GCF_046339755.1 Acidovorax sp.
GCAACTGCGCTAAGAACAGTCGCAGGTCGCTGTCCTCGCCGAGCTCCAGGCCCACCGGACCCGTGGCCGATATGTTGGTGTAGACTCCGGTCGTCTCGTGCACCACGCCCTCGTGGCGCGTGAGCGCCATCAGCGGGCCGCAGGCCTACAGCGCCTGCAGCAGCTGCAGCCACGAGCCCTGCAGCGGCACGGCCTTGAGCGGGTATTCATGCTCGCCCGCATGGGCAGCAATGGCTGCACCTTCGGACAGGCCCAGGGCTTCGGCGGCATCCTTGGCGCGCCTGCCGGAGGCGCGCATGGCGGCGAACTGCTCGCGGATGGCAGGGGCCGCCTGAAGCCGCATGCCGTTGGGGTCGGGGGTGAAGGAGGAAGAGGTCATGCTCATTGGACGGTTTCGGGGGTGGGGATCCACAGCGCGCGGCGCTGCTCGGCGGCCGACAGGGCGGCGCTGGCGGCATCGCACCCCTGCCCGGCGCTCTGCTGGGCCCAGCGGCCCTGCAGGCTCCAGACCACGGTGCGAAAGTGCGGCGTGAAGCCTTCGGCGTCGGCCAGCATCTGCAGGTTGGCGGTGATCTTGCGGCCCATGGCATCGCGGTGGCTGTCGCAGCAGGCCTGCACATAGCCCGTCATCAGCGCCAGGGTACCGGCCAGCAGTGCCTCGGCGCAGGGCAGGCTGTACTCCTCGTCGCAATGGGCGCTGGAGGCGGGCGTATCGGGTGCATGGCTCATGTCTGTCTCCTTGGCAGGAAGGCCGCGATGGATGGGTTTCGAAAGAAATGCCGGTCAGAAGTCCGCGACCAGCGAGACGCGCACATTGCGGCCTGGCTGGCTGTAGGCATCGATGAAGCTGGCGTTGGCGGCCAGGCCGCGCACGTCGGCCCAGCGCCAGTGCTTCCTGTCGGTCAGGTTGTAGATGCCGGCGTTCAGGCGCAGGTCCTTGCGGATGCGCCACTGGCCCGACAGGTCCAGCACCGTGTACGAGGGCGTGAGGAACTGCGTGCTGCCCGTGGCCAGGGTCACGTCCCCGGCCTTCTTGGCGGCGGCGTGCGTCAGGTCCAGGCGGGCCATCCATGCGCTGGTGTCGTAGCGCAGGCCGGCCGTCAGGCGCGAGGGGTCAACGGTGTTGACGGGCTTGCCGGTGGCCGTGTCGCGGCCGCGCGTCTGGCCGTAGGCGAAGGGCGTGCTCAGCTGGCCGCCGGCCACATGGCCCCAGCGCACATCGCCCTTGACCTCGAAGCCATTGAGCTTGACGCGGCCGATGTTGACCGACCGGAACACCAGCGGGTGGCCCGGCGCGCCCGTGCCGCCCACTTGGCGCAGGTCCTCGATGAAGTCCTTGTAGCGGCCGGTAAAGGCCGCCGCCTCGATGGACAGCATGTCCATGCGGCCGCGCACGCCGAGCTCGAAGTTCTGGCTCTTCTCGGGCTTGAGGTTGCCGTTGGGCACCGTCTTGTAGTTGCTGACCGGGTTCTCGAAGAAAGCGTTGACCTGGCCGGCGTTGGGCGCACGAAAGCCCGCGGCGTAGTTGCCGAACACGCTCCAGGTATCGTTGGCGCGGTACAGCACGCCGAGCTTGGGCGAGGTGGCATTGCCCGAGAGCGAGACCGCCTGGGCACCAAAACCGGTCTGGTCGGCCTTGATGCGGAAGCTGTCGAAGCGCACGCCGGGCGTCAAGCTGAAGGGGCCGCTCACGATTTCGTCCTGCACATACAGCGCGGCGCTGGTCTCCTTGGTGTCGGGGAAGCGCTTGAGCGGGAAGGTCTCGCCCACGGGCGGGGTCACGCCGTCCTGCAGGTTGGTGACCTTGGCGGCCGAGTAGTCCAGGCCGTAGGTGATCTTCTGCACCAGGCTGCCGCTGCCGCGCAGCACCTTGCTGCCCTGCAGATTGGCCTGCCAGCCGCGCTCGTCATAGGTCACGTCGCGCACGCGGTCGGCCGCGGTGTTGCGGTCCTCGAAGGCGTATTCGCGCGAATGCGCGTCCTGGTAGCTCAGGGTGGCCTTCAGGTCGTCGGCAAAGCCGGCGTTCAGGCGCCAGTTACCCTCCCAGGTGGCGCGGGTGCGCTGCGCGTCGGTGGAGGAGTTGGACGACAGCGCGGAGGTGGCGGCCAGCGGCGGCTTGGAGCGCGCCGTGAGCAACTCGTAGTCGGAGGTCTTGTCCACATGCTCCACCGTAAAGGCGTGGCGCTGGCCTGCACCGGGCGTGAGCACCACCTTGCCCATGAGCGCGCCGCCACGGTCCTTCTGCGGGTTGGGCAGGGTGCGGTCGGCATTGGCCGCATCGTTGGTGCCCATGTTGCCGAGCTCGCGCGAGCGGTTCACGCTGCCGGCAACCAGCCACTGCACCGTGTCGTTGGCGCGGCCGGCCACCGTGGCACCCAGGCGCTTGCCGTGGTCGTCGCCGTCGTAGCCGGCGCTCACCTGGCCGCCCAGCGTCTTGCCGTCCTTGAGGAAGTTCTCGGGGTCCACGGTGATGAAATTCACCAGGCCGGCCATGCCGTCCGAGCCGTACAGGGCCGACGTGGCGCCGCGCACCACCTCGATGCGCTGCAGCAGGCCCATGTCCAGGTAGTCACGGCCAAAGGCGTTGGCGCTGAACACATAGCTGCGCGGCAGGCGCACGCCGTCCACCATCATCAGCACGCGGTTGCCGTCCAGCCCGCGGATGTTGAAGCCCGCGTTCTGCTCACGCCCCGTGGAACCGCTGGCCAGCGAGAAGCGCGCCGGCGAGCGCGTGACCGATACGTTGGGCAGCTCGCGCACGGCATCGCGGATGTCGCGCACCTGGCCCTCTTCGAGCGCACGCGCGTTGATCACGTCGATGCTCATCGGCAGGTCGTCGGGGTTCTGCTCGCTGCGCGAACCGCTGATCACCACCTCCTTGAGTGCGGGGCCTGCGGCCACGAGCTGCGCGGGCTGGCCCGCAGTCTGTGCCTGGGCGCCCGTGAACGAGGCACACGCCAGCGCGGCCAGCAAGGCCAGCGGACGGAGTGCGAAACGGGGGAACTTGTCGGTCGGGTGCGCCACGGGGAAACCTTCTCTCTGAATCAGGGGTTGGAACAGAGCTGGCTTCGGACGCCTGGGTGCCCCTCAAATGGGCTGGCAGTGGCTGGCTAAGCGTGAATTATATGAGAATAATTATCAATACACATTGGCAGTGCGGACTGGGATGGCACCCGACATCGAGGGCCAGGACAAAAGCAAACGGGAGCCCGAAGGCTCCCGTTCAATCAACGGCTGGAGGTGCTCCGGCACGGCCGATGCGTCAGGCCTCCACCGCCTCCGGCACCGCTTCGGCCGTGGCCTTGGCCAGCACCGGCATGCGGATCAGGTGGTCGAAGGCGCTGAGCGCGGCCTTGGAGCCATCGCCGGCGGCGATCACGATCTGCTTGAACGGCACCGTGGTGCAGTCGCCGGCAGCGAACACACCCGGCAGGTTGGTGCGGCCATGCGAGTCGACGATGACCTCGCCGAACTTGGACAGCTCCACCGTGCCCTTGAGCCATTCGGTATTGGGCACCAGGCCGATCTGGACGAACACGCCTTCAAGCGCCACCAGGTGCTCCTCGCCCGTCGCGCGGTCCTTGTACCTGAGGCCGTTGACCTTGCCGTCGGCGCCGGTGATCTCGGTGGTCTGCGCATTGGTGTGGATGCTCACGTTGGGCAGGCTCTTGAGCTTGTTGACCAGCACCGCATCGGCCTTGAGCTGGTCGGCGAACTCGATCAGCGTGACGTGGGCCACCAGGCCGGCCAGATCGATGGCGGCCTCGACACCCGAGTTGCCGCCGCCGATGACCGACACGCGCTTGCCCTTGAACAGTGGGCCGTCGCAGTGCGGGCAGTAGGCCACGCCCTTGTTCTTGTACTCGGCTTCGCCGGGCACGTTGACGTTGCGCCAGCGCGCGCCGGTGGACAGGATCACCGTCTTCGATTGCAAGGTGGCGCCGTTGGCCAGCTGCACGCCGACCAGGCCACCGGGCTCGCTGGCGGGGATCAGCTTGTCAGCACGCTGCAGGTTCATGATGTCCACGTCGTAGGCGCGGGTGTGGGCTTCGAGTGCGGCGGCGAACTTGGGGCCGTCGGTCTCCAGCACCGAGATGTAGTTCTCGATGGCCAGCGTGTCGTTGACCTGGCCGCCGAAGCGCTCGGCCGCCACGCCGGTGCGGATGCCCTTGCGGGCCGCATACACGGCGGCCGCAGCGCCGGCAGGGCCGCCGCCGACGATGAGCACGTCGTAAGGTGCCTTGGCCGACAGCTTGGCCGCATCACGGGCGGCAGCGCCGGTGTCGAGCTTGGCCACGATCTCTTCGACCGACATGCGGCCCGAGGCGAAGACCTGGCCGTTCATGAACACCATGGGCACGGCCATGATCTCGCGGTCGGCCACTTCCTGCTGGAAGGCGCCGCCTTCGACCACCGTGGTCTTGATCTTGGGGTTGATGATGGACATGAGCGACAGCGCCTGCACCACGTCCGGGCAGTTGTGGCAGGTGAGGCTCATGTAGACGTCGAAGCTGAAATCGCCATCGAGCGCGGCGATCTGCTCGATCACCTCGGGTTCGACCTTGGGCGGGTGGCCGCCGGTCCACAGCAGGGCCAGCACCAGCGAGGTGAATTCATGGCCCAGGGGCAGGCCGGCAAAGCGCAGCGAGTTCGTGCTGCCCACGCGCTGCAGGCTGAACGAGGGCTTGCGGGCGTCGTTGCCATCGGTGCGCAGGCTGATCTTGTCGGCGCGCAGCGACTGGATGGTGGTCAACAGTTCCAGCATCTCGCGCGAGGTCTGGCTGTCGTCCAGGGAGGCCACCAGTTCGAACGGCTGCGTCACGCGCTCCAGGTAGGCGGCAAGCTGGGTCTTGAGTTGGTCGTCGAGCATGGTGGTGTCCTTTCGAGTTCTGGCTTATAGAGTGGGGGCCGGGGCTGCTTGTGGCAAGCCCAGGTCCGCAACGGAGCGTAAAAAATGGGCGAAAAAAAGCCGGACGGCATGGCACACGCGCGCCATGACGCTGTCCGGCTGGGGAGCGGCCCCAAGGCCGCTCTGCCGATGCAATCAGCCGATCAGATCTTGCCGACCAGGTCCAGCGAAGGGGCCAGGGTCTTGGCGCCGTCGTTCCACTTGGCGGGGCAGACTTCGCCGGGGTGGGCGGCGGTGTACTGGGCCGCCTTGAGCTTGCGCACGGTTTCCTTGACGTCGCGGGCGATTTCGTTGGAATGCACTTCGGCCGTCTTGATGATGCCGTCGGGGTTGATCACGAAGGTGCCGCGCAGTGCCAGGCCTTCTTCAGCGATGTGTACGCCGAAGGCGTTGGTCAGCTGGTGCGTCGGGTCGCCAACCAGGGGGAACTTGGCCTTGCCCACGGCGGGCGAGGTTTCGTGCCAGACCTTGTGCGAGAAATGCGTGTCGGTCGTGACGATGTAGACCTCGGTGCCGGCCTTCTGGAACTCGGGGTAGTTGTCCGCAGCGTCTTCGATTTCGGTGGGGCAGTTGAAGGTGAACGCTGCAGGCATGAAGATCAGCACGGACCACTTGCCCTTCAGGTCGGCTTCGGTCAGGTCGATGAACTCGCCCTTGCCGTTGCGGTTGACGAAAGCGGTGGTCTTGAAGGGTTGAACTTGCGTGTTGATCAGGGACATTGCTGTTTCCTTAAAGGATGGGTTGAACTGACTACGGAATGAAGTTTAGGCCCTGGAAGGCCATCAATCCAATTAATTGATTTGATTGAATCAATTGCCTGTGACTATACAAAATTCCGCGCTCGCATCGGGTTTCGGGTTGAAAGCGGCTGTTTCCGGCCGGCCTTTACCCCATGCAGCACTGTGGACCGGTTCTGTGAAGCTACGGCGAAAATCCCGGCGGACCACGATGGCCCCAACGTCGGCGGGAACAAACGCGAACACAACTCAGCATCACACGCAGCCAATGCGCAAGTACGGGGGCTTGCCTTGCAAGCGGCCCCTTGCCTTACGACAATCGTCGGCGACATAACATAACAAGGAGTCTCCCCATGCAAGGCGACGCACAGGTCATCGGCCATCTGCAGGCCCAGCTCAAGAACGAGCTCACCGCCATCAACCAGTACTTCCTGCACTACCGCATGCTCAAGCACTGGGGCTTCGACAAGCTGGCGAAGAAGGAATACAAGGAGTCGATCGGCGAGATGAAGCATGCCGACGTGCTCATGGACCGCATCTTCATGCTCGACGGCCTGCCCAACCTGCAGGACCTGGCCAAGCTCCAGGTCGGCGAGGACGTTCCGGAGATCCTGGCTTGCGACCTGAGCTCCGAGAAGGGCGCGCAGGCCACCATCAAAGCCGGCATCGCCCACTGCGAAACCGTGCGCGACTATGTCTCGCGCGACATCCTGCAGAAGATCCTGGACGACACCGAAGAGCACATCGACTTCCTGGAAACCCAGATCGAGCTGATCGCCAAGATCGGCCTGCAGAATTACCTGCAGTCGCAGATGAGCGAAGAAGACTGAGACACCACCCCATTCAACGAGTCGCCCCACGAAGACGAGAAGAGCAGGCTCGACAAGAAGAAGACTGACCAGCAGCGCGACAACAAGAACCACCCCACACTTTTCCAACGGGCCCTCGGGCCCGTTTTTCATTTCCGGCGCCGCCCCGCCACTGCGCGGCCAGCCCGTACTGTTGTTGCAAACGCACACATTTCAGCAACAACAATGAGAAACGTTCTCAATTAAAAGTAAGATCGGAGGCTCCAGCCAGCAGCCCTCCGACCGTGCCCCTGCACATGCCAGGGCCTGCACGTCTGCCTTCCCTGCCAGCCAACCTGATTTTCGGGGTGCCCATGTGCACCCCGTGCCGCGCCTGCGCGCGGCTTTCCATCCGTTGGCTGCGCGTCTCCGTCATGGCGCCGCCGCCCCGGCCCCGCCAGCAGCAACGGCCCACAACGACGACCAGGATTGACCGACCGACATGCACCGCCGCCGCCCCTCCTCTCTGACGCCCCTTGCCGCTGCCGCGTTGCTGGCCTGTGCGGGCATGGCCCACGCCCAGACTGCACCGGCACCCGCCCCCGCCGTGCTCAAGGAAGTCACGGTGACCGATGGCCACGACGCCACCACAGAAGGCACGGGCTCCTATACCACCCGCGCACCCCTCTCCAGCGCCACCAGGCTCGGCCTCACGCCACGCGAAACACCGCAGTCCCTGTCCGTCATCACGCGCGAGCGCATGGAGGAGCAGGGCCTGCAGACCCTGTCCGAGACCATGCAGGCCACCACCGGCGTGTACGTGAGCTACACCGACAGCGAGCGCATCGGCTACAGCGCACGCGGCTACAACATCACCAACTTCCAGGTCGATGGCATGCTGAACACCTTTGGCGGCTCGCTCAAGACCAATGGCGACAACGTGGTCTACGACCGCATCGAGGTGCTGCGCGGCGCCGCCGGCCTGACCGTGGGTGCAGGCGACCCCTCGGCCACCATCAACCAGGTGCGCAAGCGCCCGACCACGCAGTTCCAGGGCAGCGCTGCCGTGCGCCTGGGCAGCTACGGCCTGCGCCGCGGGGAAATCGACCTTGCCGGGCCGCTGGCCTTCGACGGCAAGATCCGCGGACGCTTCGTCGCCGCGCAGCAGCAGTCCGACTCGTTCCGCCCCTTCTACGAACAGAAGCTCGATGCCCTCTACGGCATCGTCGAGGCCGATGTGGGCGCCGACACCACCGTGTCGCTGGGCTACGAGCGCCAGAAGTCCGACCCGCGCGGCGCCACCTGGGGCACCGTGCTGTACTGGAACGCCGATGGCTCCGTGGCCAACCTGCCCTACGACCTGAACCTGTCCACGCCCTGGGCCTCGTGGAACATCGTCGAGAAGAAGACCACGGCCACGCTGGACCACCGCTTCAACGCCGACTGGCGCCTGCGCGCGGCGTTCACGCACAGTGCGCGCGTGCAGGACGGGCACTTGTACTTCGGCTACGGCGGCAACCCGCGGCCCGACGGCAGCGGCATCACGGTGGCCTACGGCCGCTTTCCCTCCGACGAGACCATGAACGTGGTCGACCTCAACATGGAAGGCAAAATCGATGCCTTCGGCCGGCGCCACGATGTCGTCTTCGGCTGGGGCCAGAACAGGCGCACCACGGACAGCCTGCGCGTGACCCTGGGTGCCATGCCGGCCAGCTACAGCCAGATCCCCGACTGGCGCACCTGGACCGGCAACGTGCCGATCTTCCCGACCACCATCGAGGCCGTACCCACCAGCATCGGCGTGATCGAGCAAAAGGCCGCCTACGCGGCCACGCGCCTGCACATCACCGACTCGCTCAAGGTGATCCTGGGCCTGCGCTACGGCGAGTACGAGACCCGCACCAACAACTACGCCGCCACCGGTGCGCTCAGCTCCACCTCGGGCTACCGCAACGATGGCATCTACACCCCGTATGCCGGCGTGCTGTACGAGCTCACGCCCGAGTGGACCGCCTACGGCGCCTACACAGACATCTTCCAGCCGCAGAACTACCGCGACAAGGGCAACGCCATCCTCGACCCCGTAGTGGGCAAGAGCATCGAGGCCGGCATCAAGGGCGAGCTGTTCGACAAGCGCATGAACGTCTCGGCCGCCATCTTCAAGAGCACCAAGGACAACGTGGCCGAGATCGACGACTCGGTGGCCCCCAACTCGCTGCCCGGCGGCGTGCAGGCCTACCGTGCCACGGGCAAGGGCAACAAGGTCGATGGCGTGGAGTTCGAGGCTTCGGGCCAGATCACGCGCCAGTGGAACCTGTCGGCCGGCTACAGCCACACCCGTTCGCGCACGGCCCTGGGCGTGGCCACCAACACCGTGATCCCGCGCAATCTGCTGCGCCTGTTCACCACCTACAGGTTCGGCGACGGCCAGCGCTGGACCGTGGGCGGCGGCATCAACTGGCAAAGCAACTTCTGGAACGCCGCGCAGCGGCCCACGGGCGCGCTCACCGCGACCGGAGCCCCCGTCACCGTGACGTCGCGCATCGACCAGGGTGCCGTGGTCATCGGTAGCCTGATGGCCAGCTACCGCATCAACGAGCACCTCACCGCGAGCGTGAACGTCAACAACCTGCTCAACAAGCACTACTACAACCGCGTGGGCTTCTACAACGGCGTGCACTGGGCCGACCCGCGCACCGCCTCGTTCACGCTGCGCGGAACGTTCTGAGCCTCGGGAGTCCCGGCCCATGAAAGCCACCCAGCCGGCCTGGCGCTACCGCCTGGCCATCACCTCGCGCGCCCTGGCGGCCACCGCCGGCGGCTATGCGCTGGCCGCCGCCTTCACGGCCGCGCTGTCCCTTGCCCTGGCACTGGCCATGCCGCGTGTGGAAGCGGTGCTCACCGCCACCATGCTGGCCTGGCTGGTCTACGCCGGAGCTGCGGGCTGGGCCTTCTACGCGCGCACGGCCTGGGGCGCCTGGGGCGGCACCCTGCTGCCCGCACTGCTGCTGGGTGCCGGCGCCATGGCGCCGCGCTGGCTGGAGAAGCTGCCATGACCACCAACACCAACTCTGCCACCCGCGCCGCGCGCGAACAGGCGCGCGAAGGCTTTCGCCAGGCCATGTCCTGGCTGCACACCTGGGCCGGGCTCATCCTGGGCTGGCTGCTGTTCGCGATCTTCCTCACGGGCACGCTGTCCTTCTTCAAGACCGAGCTCAACCTGTGGATGCGGCCCGAGCTGTACGGCATGCCCCCGCCCACGCGCGACGTGGCCGAGCGCGCCATCGCGGCCATGAACCAGAAGCAGCCCGACGTGACGCAATGGATCATGCGCATGCCCGACGAGCGCCAGAACGCCGTCACCCTGCTGTGGCGCGACACGGGCAACGGCCGCTTCGAGACCCTGCTCATGAACCCGCAGACCGGCGAGACCGTGGATGCGCGCAAGACCATGGGCGGCGAGTTCTTCTACCGCTTCCATTTCGAGCTGCGCACCGCGCAGAAGGGCCGCTGGACCATCGAGGGCCGCTGGGTGGTGGGCGTGGCCACCATGCTGATGTTCATCGCCCTGCTCACGGGCGTGGTCACGCACCGGCGCATCTTCAAGGACTTCTTCACCTTCCGCCCGGCCAAGGGCGGGCAGCGCGCCTGGCTCGATGCGCACAACGTCACCGGTGTGCTGGTGCTGCCCTTCTACCTGATGATCACCTTCAGCGGGTTGATGATCTTCCACACCCTGTACATGCCCGCCGGCATCGCCGCGGCCTACCAGGGGTCCAAGGGCGTGGACTCGCAGACCTATTTTGCCGACCTGCAGGGCGAAAAGCCCGAGCGCCGCGTGCGCCGCAACCCCGGCGACAAGGTCGAGCCCCTGCCCAAGCTGGCGCTCGGCCCCATCCTGGAGACGGCACGCACCCAATGGAATGGCGGGCGCATCGGCGGCATCCAGGCCCGGCGCGATGCGCAGGGCACGCCGGTGGTCGAAGTCACGCGCCATGAGGGCGACCGCCTGCAGTACCGGCCCGAGCGCATGCTCTTCGATGGGGTCACCGGCAAGGTGCTGGAGCAGACCGATGCCACCACGCCCGCCGCCGTGACCTATGGCGTGCTCTACGGCCTTCACCTGGGCCGCTTCGCCGGCCCGGGCATGCGCTGGGCCCTGGTGGGCTTTGGCCTCCTGGGCAGCATGATGATCGCCACCGGCATGGTGCTGTGGTCCGTCAAGCGTTCCGCGCAGGGCCAGCGCAAGGGCGCGGCTGCCGATGACAAAGTGCGCCTGCCCTTTGGCCAGCGCCTGGTGGCCAGCCTGAACATCGCCTCGCTCGCCGGCCTGCCGCTGGCCTGCGCGGTGTACATGGCCTCCAACCGGCTGATCCCGCTCGATGCGCCTGAGCGGCCCGATGCCGAGCTGTCCTACTTCTTCGGCGCCTGGGGCGTGGCCTTGCTGTGGGGCGTGCTGTTCCCCAACCGCCGCGGCTGGTCGCTGGTACTGGCCCTGGCCGGCGCGGCCTGGGCCTCGCTGCCGGTGCTCAATGCCCTGACCACGTCCACCCACCTCGGTGTGAGCCTGCCCGCGGGCGACTGGCTGTGGGCAGGCCTGGACCTCACGTTCCTGGCCACCGGCGTGCTGCTGGGCTGGCTGGCCTGGCGCCTGCGCCCGGGCCGGCCGCTGCCGGGCAAGGCACCGCGCAGATCCGCCGCTGCCTCGGCGATGCCGGCACCCGATGCCCGGCCCGCCGCCCAGGCCTGAAGGAGCCATCGCCATGTCCGCCTTTTTTCTCTGCTTTGCCGCCTGGTCCGCCATCGCCCTGGGCATGGACCGCCACCACGAAGACGCCCTGGGCCGCGAAGCCGCCGCCCCACGCCTGGCGCAATGGCGCCGCGCGGGCTGGCTGCTGCTGGCCCTCTCGCTGTGGCTGGCCGCGCGGCCCCATGGGGGCACGCCGGCCTCGCTCGGGGTGACGGCCTGGACCATCGCCTTGTCGGTCGCCGCCGTGGCCGTCACGGCCGTGATGACCTGGCAGCCACGCCACGCGCCCCGGTTGGCGGGCGTGGCGCTGGGCGCTGGCCTCGCCGCCTGGGCCGCAGGGTGGTGAGCATGCCTGCCCTGCACTTGCCTTGGTTGCGGTCCCGTCTGCGCCCCGCCCCATTTCCATCCTTCCCTCCCCTCGTTCACACCATGCACCCCTCTTCGATCCTCCCCCCGGCCCGTTTCCCCTTGAGCACCCTGGCCCTGCTGGCCGCCTGCAGCTGCCTGGCAGCGGGTGCGGCCCACGCACAGGACGCCGCCCTGCCCGAGGTGAAGGTGACCAACAGCAGTGACACCACCGAAGGCACAGGCCAGTACACCGCGCGCCAGATCAGCGTGGGCAAGATGGACCAGGCACCGCGCGAGATCCCGCAGTCCATCAGCGTCATCACGCGCCAGCAGCTCGATGACCGCAACGTGACCAAGGTGGAAGACGCCGTCAAGTTCAGCACCGGCATCACCGTGACGCGCTTCGACGGCGCCGGCAACTACAACACCTTCCAGTCGCGCGGCTTCGATCTGGGCTCCATCCAGCTCGACGGTGTGCCCATCCCCCAGGGCAACTACAGCACACTGGACGCCGCCATGTACGACCGCATCGAGGTGCTGCGCGGCCCTGCCGGCATGCTGCAGGGCGGCAGCGAGCCGGGAGGCACCGTGAACCTGGTGCGCAAGCGCGCACCGGGCAAGCTGATGCTCAACGCCGATGCGTCCGTGGGTTCCTTCGGCCTGCGCCGCGGCGAGGTGGACGTGGGCAGTGCGCTCAACGCCGCAGGCACCGTGCGCGCCCGCGCTGTGGCGGTGGCCGAAGACCGCGACAGCCATGTCGCCACCCTGTTCAACAACAAGCGCCTGGGCTATGGCACGCTGGAATGGGACATCGCCCCGTCCACCACGCTGTCCATCGGCGGCGCGCAGCAGCGCGTGCGCTCCTCCATCGACCAGGGCCTGCCCACGTATGCCGATGGCCGCCTGGCCAGCCTGCCGCGCAGCTCCTTCTCGGGCCTGGCCTCCAACCGCCAGGACCTGGAAACCACCGACCTCTTCGCCGAACTGGAACACCGCCTCGCCGGAGGCGGCACGGTGCGCCTGTCGGCCCGCGATGTGGACCGCACGGCCTTCTACAGTGCCGCCCGCGCCAACAGCGCGCTCAGCCCCAATGGCAACTTCACCATGGAAATGGTCGACGGTCTGACCCATGTGAAGACGCGCAACTACGACCTGTTCGCCAGCCTGCCGGTGGACGTGGCCGGCCGCACGCACCGCCTGCTGGTGGGCGCCAGCCGCAGCGAGAACAAGAGCTACGAAAACAACTTCGCGTACGGCACGCCTGTGCAGGCCAACCTGCTCACGCCCAACTACGGCGCGCCCTACCCCGCGCTCGTGCTGCCAGGCTACTCGGCCATCACCACGCGCACCGAGAACGCGCTGTACGGCCAGGCACAGGTCAGCGTGGCCGACGCTGTCAAGGTCCTGGCCGGCGGGCGCCTGAGCTGGGCCGATGCGGTGACGCGCAGCACCAGCACGGGTGCGGCCACGAGCGTGGCCGACCCGGGCCGCCAGTTCATCCCTTCGGTGGCGGTGCTGTACGACTTCCACCCGCAGTACACGGCCTACGCGGGCTATTCCGAGACCTTCGTGGTGCAGAGCCAGCTCGACATCAACAAGCAATTGCTCGCCCCCCGCACCGGCAAGCAGGTGGAACTGGGCCTGAAGGGCGAGTTCCTGGACAAGCGCCTGCAGGCGCATGCGGCCATCTTCCGCATCATCGACGAAGACCGGGCCATCGCCGACTCCCGATTGGCTGGCGCCTTCTATGCGGGCGGCAAGGTGCGTTCGCAGGGTTTCGAGGCCGAGGTCAGCGGCCAGGTGCAGCCCGGCTGGGACCTGCTGGCCGGCTATGCCTACAACGACACGCTCTACCTGCGCGCACCCGCGGCCCAGCTGGGCCAGGTGTTCAGCCCCGTCACCCCGCGCCACAGCGTGAACGTCTTCACGCGCTATGCCTTCACCTCGCCCGCACTGCGTGGCTTCAGCATCGGCGGCGGCCTGTCCTACCGCAGCGAGTTCTTTGCCCAGAGCGGCACGCTGCGCATCACCTCGGGCGACTACGTGCTGGCCAGCGCGCAGGTGGGCTACCAGATCAACGACCAACTGGCCCTGAACCTCAGCGTGGACAACCTGTTCGACAAGACCTACTACGAGAAGGTCTCGGGCACTTCCCGCCAGAACTTCTACGGCGAGCCGCGCCGCGTGACGCTGGCGCTCAAGGCCCGGTACTGAACCCACATGCTGAACCCGGTTTGAGACACCAAAACAACACCAGGGAAACAACGCAAAAGCAAATCATTCTTAATTGCAACGTAACATCACTGGCGTGAAGCCCCTTCGGCCCCGGCGCCGCAGGGGCTTCTGCCATCGCCCTCTTTCCTCTTCTTTCCAAGGTGTCCGGCTTGCTGCCCTCCTGTCCCCTCCCGTTGCGTGCCCTGCTCCGGTCGCCTGGCGACCGCGGCCCGCGCACACGCCCGGGAAGCCAGGCCGGACGCCCTGGGTGCTGACCCGCAAAGCCCACGCCATGCTGTCACCCGCCGCCCTTCGCCGCTGGTCCTGGACCCACAAGTGGTCCAGCCTCGTCTGCACCATCTTCATGCTGCTGCTGTGCCTTACCGGCCTGCCGCTGATCTTCCACCACGAAATCGGCCACCTGCTGGGCACCGAGGTCGAGGCGCCGGCCATGCCCGACAGCACGCCGCGCGCCAGCCTGGACACGGTGATCGCCGCCGCCAAGGCCGGTCACCCCGAGCGCATGGTGCAGTTCGTCTCGCAGGCCGAGGACGACGACAAGGTCTGGTTCGTCACGCTCACGCACACGCCCGACCCTACCGAGGACTTCAAGTCCGTGGCGGTCGATGCGCGCACGGCCAAGGTGCTGTCCGACATTCCCACCAACCAGGGCTTCATGAACCTCATGTTCCGCCTGCACGTGGACCTGTTCGCCGGCCTGCCAGGCAAGCTTTTCCTGGGCTGCATGGGCCTGCTGCTGCTGGTGGCCATCGTCACCGGTGTGGTGCTGTACGCGCCCTTCATGCGCAAGCTGCGCTTTGGCGACGTGCGGCGCGACCGCTCCACGCGCGTGAAGTGGCTGGACCTGCACAACCTGCTGGGCATCGTGACCCTGGTGTGGGCGCTGGTGGTGGGCGCCACCGGCATGATCAACACCTGGGCCGACCTGATGATCAAGTACTGGCAGTACGACCAGTTGTCCACGCTGCTCGCGCCCTACAAGGGCAAGCCCGTGATCCCCATGGACCAGCGCGGCCCGCTGCAGCAGGCGGTGGACGTGGCCCGCGCGCATGCGCCGGGCACCAAGCTGTCGTTCATCGCCTTCCCGGGTACCTCGTTCTCCAGCCCGCACCACAACACCGTCTTCGTGCGCGGTGCCGAGCCGCTGACCTCGCGCCTGCTGCAGCCCATTTTGGTCGATGCCCACAGCGGCCAGATCACGGCCGCGCCGCAGCTGCCGTGGTACCTCACGGCGCTGCTGGTCTCGCAGCCGCTGCACTTCGGCGACTACGGGGGCATGCCCATGAAGATTCTCTGGGCGCTGCTGGACATCGCCACCATCATCGTGCTGGGCAGCGGCCTGTACCTGTGGCTGCGCCGCAAGGCACCCGCCGCGGCCACCGCGCCCGCAGCCCCCGCCGGCCTGTCCGCCAGTGCCACGGCCTCCCTGGCCGCCAACCCGGAGCGCGCCGCATGAGCAGGAATGCACCCACGCCCTTTCGCACCCTGTGGGGCTGGCCCATCGTGCTCGGGCTGCTCACGGCCACCGGCCTGGCCACCGCCCTGGTCTCGGACACCTGGGGCGACTGGTGGTCCTGGATCGGGCTGGGCGTGCCCGTGGCCGTGATGGCCTGGTTCGCCTGGCGGCCCGCACCGGCCGCAGCCCCTGCCGATCCGAACCCCAGCGACGACCCAGCCAACCCTTTCTGACATTTACTTTTTCTGGCCACCATGCACCCTACCCATCGCCCCCCTGTGCTGCCGCACACGCCAGCAGCCCTGGCCGCTGCCCTGCTGTGCACCTTCGCCCTGCCGGCCGCCATCGCGCAGACCGCCGCCACCGGCAGCGACAAGACGCTCTCCACCGTCACCGTGAATGCCAGCGCCGACGCATCGGCGCAAGGCCTGTCACCCGCCTATCCCGGTGGCCAGGTGGCACGCGGCGGCCGCGTGGGCATCCTGGGCACGCGCGATGCGATGGAGACGCCGTTTTCCACCATCAGCTACACCAACGAGCTGATCCAGGACCGCCACGCCCGCAGCGTGGGTGACGTGCTGCAGAACGACCCCACGGTGCGCGTGGCGCGCGGCTTCGGCAACTTCCAGGAGTCGTACTTCATCCGCGGCTTCATCCTCGGCTCGGACGACACGGCCTACAACGGCCTGTACGGCCTGCTGCCACGCCAGTACATCGCCACCGAGCTGTTCGAGCGCGTGGAAGTGCTGCGCGGCGCATCGTCCTTCCTGAACGGCGCCAACCCCAGCGGGGGCGGCCTGGGCGGCGCCATCAACCTGCTGCCCAAGCGTGCGCCCAACGAGCCATTGAACCGCGTGAGCTTTGGCGTGGGCAGCGGCGGCAGCACCCAGCTGGCGGCAGACATTGCCCGCCGCTTTGGGCCGGATGGCAGCACCGGTGTGCGCCTGAACGCGGCCACCCACAGCGGCGGCACCGCCATCAAC
>NZ_JBKDTZ010000227.1:0-11033 GCF_046339755.1 Acidovorax sp.
AGGAGATGTACTGCAGCGCAGCAGCAACGGACTCGACGAGATCGTCGTACTTGATCGTGGTGGTCATCGTGTTTCTGTCGTGGGCGGAACGGGTGCGCGTCTGTGCACGCTGGCTGCCGCCTGGGACGGCGCCGGGCGCAATTATCCCACTGGGGTGCTTACAGCGTGCTGGTAAGGCCTTCTCGGCAAGACTACGCTTTGCACAAAACTGCAATCCAGAAGCACGAAGTGATCTACAACCGCCTCCTGCCCTGGGACCACGCGGCCGGCTGGCTGCTGCACCGAGAGGCGGGTGGGTTTTCCGGCCACTTCGATGGCAGCGGGTACCTGCCGTCCCACACGACCGGCGGGCTGGTGTGTGCGCCCGACCAGCGCAGCTTCGACGCGGTGCGCGAGGCTTTGCTGGCTTAGGCGGGCTCGTCCTCGGCCCCGGGCTCTTCGCTTTCCTCTTCGGGGTACAGGTCCGCATCCACATCCACCTGCGGGTCGGCGGGCAGGTCGCCGTCCACATCGTCGGCGGGCGAGAGGGCTTCCATGTGGTCGGGCAGGATGTCGCGCGACTCGCGGTGCAGGCCGGGCTCGACACTGGCGCGCTCGCCTGTGCCATAGCGGTCGGTGTCCATCTCCGGGTCGGCGCTGTACACGCCCGCGCTGTCGCTGCCCGAGTCGGAGGCATCGCTGGGGCCCATGCTGTCGTTGCCGGTGGCGCTGTGGATGGGCGGAAGGTTGTCGGCGTCGATGCCGAGCAGGCTGCTGGTGGCCATGGAAGTCTCCGATCTGGCTGGTGCGCACCGGTCAACGTGAGTCGGCACGGCAATGGCGGTGCGGCCACTGTGGTGCCATGGTGCGCGCCCCGGGCGCTGCACGGTGTAAGAACTTGCCGACGATTGACATGGCTGGTCACGCGGCGGCCCGTGCCCCCGTGCCAGTGCCGCCCCGCCGCAGCGGGGGCGTGGGCTTACAAACTACCGATGACGGAGGGCGTGAAGTCCACGGCGCCCTCCGGTTTTTCGCCCTGCGACCAGGCGAACAGCGAATCCGCCGGCATGGGGCGGGCAAAGAAGAAGCCTTGCAGTTCGTCGCACTCCATGGCCAGCAGGATGTCGCGCTGGCCCTCGGTTTCCACCCCTTCGGCCACCACGCGCAGGCCCAGTGCGTGCGCCAGGCTCACCACGGCGCTCACCACGGCGCGCGCGTCCTCGCTGATTTCCAGGTCGTTCACGAAACTGCGGTCGATCTTGAGCTGCTGCGCGGGCAGCTGGCGCAGGTAGTTCAGGCTGGAGTAGCCGGTGCCGAAGTCGTCGATGGACAGGAACACGCCGATGCGCGCGAGCCCGTCGAAGGTGCGCTGCGTGGCCTTGATGTCCTCCATGGCCACGGACTCCGTGATCTCGCACAGAAGCTGCGAGGCGTCCAGCCCGTGGAACTGCAGCGCATGGCCGATGCGCTCTGCCAGGCCGCTTTCGCGCAGCTGGTGCACCGAGAGGTTGATCGCCACGCGCATGCGCATGCCGTTGCGGCCCCACTCGGCGGTCTGGCGGCAGGCCTCGTTGATGACCCAGTTGCCCAGCTTGTTGATCAGGCCGAAGCGCTCGGCCAGCGCGATGAACACCATGGGGCTGACCATGCCGTGCCTGGGATGGTTCCAGCGCAGCAGGGCTTCCACCCCGCTGATCTGGCCGCGCGTGCCGTCGATCTTGGGCTGGTAGTGCAGCGCCAGTTCGCCCCGGTCGATGGCCTGGCGCAGGTCGTTCTGCAGCTCCAGCTGTTCGGAGGCGTCCGAGCCCATGTGGGGCTCGAACAGCGCGTAGCAGCCGCCGCCGGCGCGCTTGGCGGCGTACATGGCCGCGTCGGCATTGGCCACGAGCTTGGTGCGCTCGCCGTGGTCGGGGTGCACCACGATGCCGATGGAGCAGGCGATCTGCACCTTCTTGCCCGCCACTTCGAAGGGCTGGGACAGCGACTCCAGCACCCGGTTGGCCATGGTGACGCAGGCAGCCACGTCGCTCACGTCTTCCAGCAGGATCAGGAACTCGTCGCCGCCGACGCGGGCCACGGTGTCGCTCTCGCGTGCCTGCTGGCGCAGGCGGTCGGCCGCGCCGCGCAGTATCACGTCGCCCGCGGCGTGGCCGAAGGAATCGTTGATGGGCTTGAAGCCGTCGAGGTCGACGAACAGCACGGCCAGCCGGTCTTCCACGCGCAGGTGGTTGGTGCGGTCCAGGCGCAGCAGGGCGTGGATCAACCGGTCTTCGAACAGCAGGCGGTTGGGCAGGCCGGTGAGCGCGTCGGCAAAGGCGCGCTGCTGCAGCTCGTCGTTGGCGGCCTGCAGGCGGCTATTGCTTTCCTTGAGCGACTGGGTCAGCAGTTCGGCTGTGGTCTGCAGCCGCGCATCCAGGATGGAAGTGAACAGCGTGCTCACCAGCAGGAGGCCCGTGGCCATGAGCACCATGGCCGTGAGGCCCGGGCCGCCCAGCTCGCCCGCACTCAGGCACACGGAGCCCACGGCAAAGCGCGCGGCCGCCATGCCGGTGTAGTGCATGCCGCAGATGGCAACGGCCATCACGAAGGACGCGGCCAACTGGTACACCAGGCGCTGGCCGGGCCGCACACGGCGCAGCAGCTTGAAGATGAGCAGCGCCGATGCCGAGGCCAGCACCGCGATCAGCACCGACAGCACCACGACGCGGTAATCCCAGACGATGCCGGGCGCCATCTCCATCGCTGCCATGCCGATGTAGTGCATGCCGCTGATGGCGGCGCCCATCACCAGCGCGCCCAGGGCGAGATGGGCCGTGCCGAAGTTCTCGCGGCTGGCCAGGCCCAGGGCCACGCCCGATGCACCCACCGCCGCCAGCCAGGACAGCAGGGTGAGCAGGCTGTCGAAACCGATGGCAATGGGCAGCTTGAATGCCTGCATGCCCAGGAAGTGCATGGACCAGATGCCTGTGCCCATCACGATGGAGCCCGCCAGCCACCACGCCAGGCCTACGCTGCGCTGGGCGGCGCACACGCGCCGCGCCAGGTCCAGCGTGACGTACGAGGCCAGCATCGCAATGCCAAAGGACGCGGCCACCACGAACAGGTTGTAGCTGAAGGGCATGAACGCGCTCATGGACATGGAGGAATGGATCTCGGTATGGATGGGCAGGTTGCGCCTGCGCAGGCGCTCCGTCAAGGGGGCGCGTGCATCTGGGTGCACGGATTGGATACGCACTGGGGCGTAGCGCGGCGCAGCCTGCGCTCAAGGGCAGAAAACGGCAGTGGGCCGATTTCGAGGCCAAAGTGTACCAATTTGTTGCAACTGCTGCTGGAGTGCTGGCTCTAGGAAAGCTTTGGCTGAACACTGAGGGCAGGGGAGCCGGCGCGCTGAACGAAGCGCTTTCCCCTCGGCGCTGGCGGCGCTTTGGGGGTGGGTAAATGAGAATTGTTTGTTTTTGTCTTATGCTCCCGGGGGCGCCCTCTGCCTGCCTGCCCATGGCCCGCGCTGGCGCACCGATTCGACCCGTTCGTGGCACGCCCGCGCGCCACGCCTGCCTTACCTTGGAGAACCGTTTCCCATGACCTCCCGTACCGAACGCGACACCTTTGGCCCCATCGAGGTGCCGGCCGACAAGCTGTGGGGCGCGCAGACGCAGCGCTCGCTGCAGAACTTCGACATCTCGGGCGAGCAGCAGCCGCGCGAGATCATCAAGGCGCTGGCCCAGGTCAAGCGCGCCTCGGCTGTCGTGAACCAGGCCCTGGGCCTGCAGGACGCGAAGAAGACCGAGGCCATCGTGGCTGCCGCCGATGAAGTCATTGCCGGCAAGCACCCCGGCGAGTTCCCGCTGGTGGTGTGGCAGACGGGCTCGGGCACGCAGACCAACATGAACGTCAACGAGGTGCTGGCCAACCGCGCCAGCGAGATCCTGGGCGGCGAGCGCGGCGAAGCCCGCCTGGTGCACCCCAACGACGACGTGAACCGCAGCCAGTCGAGCAACGACGTGTTCCCAACGGCCATGCATGTGGCCGCCGTGGAGGCGCTCACGCACAAGCTGCTGCCGGCCATTGCCAAGCTGCGCGCCACGCTGGCGCAAAAGGCCAAGGATTTCGACGGCATCGTCAAGATCGGCCGCACCCATTTGCAGGACGCCACCCCGCTCACGCTGGGCCAGGAGTTCTCGGGCTATGTGGCCCAGCTCGACCATGGCGAGCGCCATGTGCGTGCCGCGCTGCCCCACCTGTACGAGCTGGCGCTGGGCGGTACCGCCGTGGGCACGGGCCTGAATGCGCCCAAGGGCTATGCCGAGCAGGCCGCGGCCGAATTGGCGCGCCTCACGGGCCTGCCCTTCGTCACCGCGCCCAACAAGTTCGAGGCCCTGGCTTCGGTGGACGGCCTGGTGCATGCCCACGGTGCCCTGAAGACCCTGGCCGCCAGCATGATGAAGATCGCCAACGACGTGCGCTGGCTGGCCAGCGGCCCGCGCAGCGGCATCGGCGAGCTGAGCATCCCCGAGAACGAGCCCGGTTCGTCCATCATGCCCGGCAAGGTCAACCCCACGCAGAGCGAGGCCGTGACCATGCTGGCCGCCCAGGTGTTCGGCAACGACGTGGCCATCAACTTCGGCGGCGCCTCGGGCAACTTCGAGCTCAACGTGTTCCGCCCCATGGTGGCGCACAACTTCCTGCAGAGCGTGCGCCTGCTGGCCGACGGCATGGTGAGCTTCAACGACCAGTGCGCCGTGGGCATCGAGCCCAACCGCGAGCGCATCACCGAGCTGGTGGACCGCTCGCTGATGCTGGTGACGGCGCTCAACACCCACATCGGCTACGACAAGGCGGCTTTCATTGCCAAGAAGGCGCACAAGGAAGGCACCAGCCTGCGCGAGGCCGCCGTGGCCTCGGGCCACGTCACTGGCGAGCAGATCGACCAGTGGGTGGTGCCGGGCAACATGGTGGGCCGCTGAGCGTGGTCATCTGTTGGCACGCATCACCTTGACCACGGCCGCCGCTTCCTCGTCGGCGTAACCCGCTTCCCCGGCCTGGCGGAACAGCGTTTCTGCCAGCTCCGGCACGGCGGCGTGGATGCCGGCGTCGCGCGCGTGCTGTGCGATGCGGCGCGTGGCATCGATGGAGATGCGCAGCGGGCTTTGCGTGATGGCGAAGTCGCCGCTGTGGATCACCTGGCCCTCGTGCTGCAGGAAGGCACCGAACGAGGGTGCGATCTGGTTCACGAGCACGCCGTAGTGCTCCACGTCCAGGCCCTCCGTCTCGGCGATGCGCGCACCGTGGAAGAACCCGATGGTCGCGCCGTAGACATACGACAGCGTGGCGAAATCCATCGCCGAGGCGAGTGAGGGGCGCTCGCCCAGGAACGTGACGCCGCCGCCGAAGACCTGCAGCACGGCCAGCGCGTTGTCGAAGGCCTGCTGGGCACCCGAGACGAAGACCGGCGTCGTCGGCAGGCCCATCTGCTCCGGTGCGGCCTGGATGGCGCCGTCCAGGTACAGGCCGCCGTGGCTGCGCACCCAGGCGTCCATGTCCAGCGCCTCCTGGGGGCTGCCGGTGGTCAGGTGCACCACCGTGCGGCCCGTCAACGCCCCGCCTACGCCCGGCGACAGCAGGATGGCGTTGGCGGCCTCGTAGTCCTTCACGCAGACCACGATCACCTCGCTGGCGGCGATGGCCTGGGCCACGTCCTGGTGCGGGGTGGCCCCCAGGGCCACCACCTCGGCGGCGTGGGCCGGCGAGCGGTTCCATACGCTGACCCGGTGGTCTGCCTGCAGCAGCAGTGCGGCCAGTTTTCTGCCCATGGTTCCCATCCCGATAACGGTCGTTTTCATACAAATCCCTTTCATGGAGTAGCGCCAAACCGCGGGCGACAAGTGCCTTCGCGGCGGCATGCCAATAATCTGCAGAATCGCTTGGCCGGTCGCGCAGGAACGGCTGTTTGGAGAGCACGGATGGACGAATCAGCTTTGGCAGTGGCGCCAGGCCGCGCCGGCCTGCAGGTGGACCTGGTGGAGACGCCGGGAGGCGTCGTCGAACTCAGGCCGATGGCGGACCTGCGCATCCGCGTGCATTCGGGCGAGCCGGTGCGGGGCCTGTGCGGCTCGCAGCGTTTTGTCTACACGCGCGGCGATGTGGACATCGTTGCCGCCGGGCAGGCGGACCGCTGGCACGAGGACGGGCCGGGCCGCTCGGTGGTGTTGCGCTTTGCCCCGGCACTGCTCGAACGCACGGCGCAGGAGGCCGGCTTGCCGGCCGGCCGCGCCGCCCTGGCCCCGCGCCACCAGTTCCAGGATGCGCACCTGGCCCACATCGCCTGGGCGCTGGATGCGGAGCGCCAGGCCGGCTTCCCCAACGGCCGGCTCTATGCCGAAAGCCTGGGCACTGCGCTGGCCGTGCACCTGCTGGGCCGCTACACACTGGCGCGCAAGGCACCGCGCAGCCTGTCGGCGGCGCAGCTGCGCCGGGTGGTGGACTACATCGAGAACCGGCTGGACGAGGACCTGTCGTTGACCGTGCTGGCCGGCGTGGCGCACAGCAGCGTGTCGCACTTCAAGACCTTGTTCAAGCGCTCGCTGGGCGTGCCGGTGCACGAGTACGTGGTGCAGCGCCGGGTGGAGCGCGCCAGCGCCCTGCTGCGCCAGGGGCGGTTGCCAGCCAGCGAAGTGGCCCTGGCGGCCGGCTTTGCGCACCAGAGCCACATGGCGCGGTCCATGCGGCGCGTGCTGGGGGTGGCGCCGAGCGCGCTGCGTTCAACCTAGCAGGGAGCCTGCAGGCGCAGCAGCGCCCCGTCGTGTGCCGTGGGTTCCCATCCCGGCCTCACCAGGCTGGTCACCCAGAGGTCGCTGGCCTCCCCAAAGGCGCACATGGTGGGTGCGCGGCAGGGCAGGGCGATGCGGCGCTGTCGCTCACCCAGGGGCGACAGGATATTGAGCACGCCTGCCGACACGCCGGCCGACCAGTAGCACCCAGCTGCATCGACCTGCGCACCGTCGGGCCTGCCCTCGGCCTCGCCCAGGTCCGCGAAGGGGCGGGGCTCGCCCATCGTGCCTTCGGCCTCGTTCCAGGCGGCCTGCCAGACCGTGCCGCGAAAGCTGTCCGAGAAGTACAGCGTGCCGCCATCGGGGCTCCAGGCGATGCCGTTGGCCACCACCAGGCCTGCATGGAGCTGGTGCACCAGGCCGCTGTCGCTCACGCAGTACAGGCCGCCGGTGGCCTGCTTGTCCGCCCGGTCGTCCATCGATCCGATGACATACCAGGCGCCGGGGGGTGTACGCTTGCCATTGTTGAGGCGGTTGCCGTGCGGCTCGTGCGCGGCCAAAGAGCACACGGTGCGCAGCGCGCCCATGCGCAGATCCAGTTCGACGACGCTGTTCTGCAGGGCCAGGCGCACGCGATGCCCGCCCCACAGGGCCATGGCGCCCACCACCTGCGGCAGGTGCCAACGCGTGAGCTGCTGCAGGGCCGGATCCAGCCGCAGCAGCAACTGGGCGCGCACGTCGATCCAGTACAGCGCCTGCTCGCCAGCGTGCCATTCGGGGGCTTCGCCCACCCGGTTGCCCACGGGCCACACCTCGATGGGTCCGGTACCGGGGTGGTTGAGCACCGAAGGTGCGATGGACTCAGAGGAAGGGGGCACGGTCATTGTCGAAGCCTGCCGCAGCAAAGCTGCCGCCCTGGAAATGCTCTGCGACGGCATCGCCGGACTGCAGGTTCTCCAGCGCCGTGGCGTGCGGGTCGGCCGAGTGCCGGGGCTGGTAGCCCAGTTCCTGGGCACGGCGGTTGTCCCACCAGGAACGCTTGTTGTCCGATGCACCGTAGACGATCTCGTGCACGTAGTCGGCCGTGAGGCCTACCTGCACCAACTGCGCCAGATCTTCCGGGTGGATCCAGTGGCTCAGCGCGCGGGCATCCTCAGGCGCGGCGCTGCAGTGGCCGATGCGCAGGCCGAAGCCGCGCACGCCGTGCTTGATGGCGTACATGGCGGCCAGCGCCTCCATGAAGACCTTGCTCACGCCATAGCGGCTGTCGGGCAGCGGCGAGGCCGTGCCGTCAATTGTCTGGCTGCGCGGGTACAGGCCCACCGCGTGGTTGGAGCTGGCGTAGACGATGCGCTGCACGCCGGCCGCGTGGGCCGCCTCCCAGAGGTTGGCCACGCCCACGACATTGGCTGCCAGCAGCGTGTCCCAGCCGGCCTCGCGCGGGTACCCGGCGAAGTGCACGACCGCCTCGCAGCCCTTCAGGGCGCGCTGCAGCGCCTCGCGGTCCGCCAGGTCCAGCTGGTGTGCCGTTTCGCGCGGGTCCTCGGCCTGCACCGGGGCTGCATCCAGCAGGCGCAGTTCGCTGCACAGGGGCAGCAGGTGCGGCCGGATGGCGCGGCCGATGCGACCGGCAGCGCCGGTCAGCGCGATGGTGCGCAGGGCGGTGTCAGTCATGCGCGAGCGGCCAGCGGTCTGCGTGCGCGGCTTTCCATGTTGCATAGGCCTCGCGGCGTTCGGGGTCGATGAGCGGGTAGGTGCCGATCAGGCTGTCTCCGGCGCCTATGCGTTCCTCGACCCAGGTCTCGTAGATGGTCTGCACGTAGGCCTCGCGCGCCACGTCGTCCGCGATGTGGCGGGGGATGCAGACCACGCCTTCGGCGTCGCCCACCAGCACGTCGCCCGGGTACACCGACACACCGCCGCAGGCGATGGGCAGGTTGATGTCGATGGCGTGGTGGCGGATCAGGTTGGTGGGTGCCGAAGGTCGCTGGTGGAAGGCCGGGAAGGGCATGGCCGCGATCTCCGGCGAGTCGCGAAAGCCGCCGTCGGTCACCACGCCGGCCACGCCGCGGCGCATCAGGCGGGTGACCAGGATGTTGCCCGAGGAGGCGGCCGTGGCGTCGCCCCGGCTGTCCATCACCAGCACATGGCCGGCAGGGCAGGTCTCCACCGCCACGCGCTGCGGGTGCGCCGGGTCGTCGAAGGCGTCGAGGCCGTCGAGGTCCTCGCGCGCCGGGATGTAGCGCAGCGTGAAGGCCAGGCCCACCATGCGCGCCGTGGCCGGGTTCAGGGGCCGCACCTCCTGCAGAAAGACATTGCGAAAGCCGCGTTTGAACAGCACCGTGGTGAGGGTGGCGGTGGATACGAGCCCCAGACGGGGCAGGGTGTTGGAAAGCAGGGGGATGGTCATGGTTTCTTCAGTCTCGTCCGATGCGTGCCCGGGGGCGACGCGCTTGCAGGTAAACAGATTCGTGCTCGGTGCCGGCGTTCCAGCCGCCCGTGGCCAGGGCGACGTTGCGTTCGCTCGGGTGGGCGGCGATGAAGTCCTCGCGCAGGCGCACATCCAGGCCCGGCAATGCGCTGGCCTGCAGGAAGCCGGGTTCCACGCGCAGGCCGCTGTCCAGCACCTGGTTGCGGCCTTCCCAGTCCGGGTCCATGCGTTCCAGCACCAGCGCGTTGGGGATGGCGCTGAGCAGGTGCACCATGGCCACTTCGGCCACGGGCCCGAGCGAGCCCGAGTGCGGCGCCACCATGACCGACAGGGCCTCGGCCATGCCGGCGAGCTTTCGAATCTGCGTGATGCCGCCAAATCGCCCGCCGTCGGGCTGCACCACGTCGAGCAGGCCCTCGGCCAGGAAGGGCTGTATGTCCTGCAGCGTGGCCAGGCGCTCGCCGCCGGCCAGCGGCAGCGCCACCTTGTCGCGCACCAGGCGCCAGCCGCGCAGGTCGTCGGGCGCGACGGGTTCCTCCAGGAACAGCAGTTTCAAAGGCTCCAGCTCCCGGCCGATGGCCACCGCGTCCGCAGGCGCCAGCCATGGGGGGCCGTGCAGGTCACACATCAGGTCGATGTCGGGGCCGATGGCGGCGCGCACGGCATGGGCGCGCTCCACCACGTTGGCGATGCCGCCGACCTTGATGCCCTGTGCGCCTGCTGCCACGGCCGCGCGTGCCGCTTCGGGCGTGGCGGCATGCACGTAGAACGGCACCTTGCTGCGCGTGGCACCACCCAACAGCTCGTACAGCGGCACGCCCAGCGCCTGGGCCTTCAGGTCCCACAACGCCATGTCGATGGCGTTGATGGCGCCCATGCCCACCACGCCGGTCTGGCCATGGCCCATGCAGGCCACACGCATGCGCTGCCACAGGCGCTCGATGCCGCGCGCGTCCTCGCCCACCAGCAAAGGGGCCAGGTCCTGCACGGCCGCTGCCACGGCCCGGGGCCAGCCCGAGCCTTCGCCCGTGCCCACCAGCCCGTTGTCGGCCAGCACGGTCACGAACAGCCAGTTGCGCGAGGTTGCGAGGGCCGACTTGCCGGTACCCGTCCACCCCGTCTGCGGCGGGGCGCCCGCCTGCATGAGGTGGCAGCGGATTTCTTGGATCTTCATGGGTTTCCTTTGCTCTCACTCGGGCTTGATGCCCGCATCCTTGACGACCGTCTGCCAGCGGGCCAGCTCGCGCAGGTAGAAGGCCTGGAAGTCCTCGGGCTTGCCGCTGGTCACGACCTCGGAGCCGAGCTGCGCCACGCGGGCGCGAAAGGCCTCGCTGGTCGCGGCGGCGACCACCGCTTCGTGCAGGCGCTTGACCACCGGGGCGGGCGTGCCGCCCTTGACGGCGATGCCCTGCCAGCTGCGGATGTGGGTGCCGCGTGGCAGCTTCAATTCCTCGGCGCTGGGCACGTTGGGCAGCGCAGGGATGCGGCTGGCCTGCATCACCGCGACGGGCGTGGCACGGCCCGAGTCGATGGTGGCCTTGAGCGAGCCGGACATCAGGTCGAACATCAGGTCCACCTGGCCTGCCATCAGGTCCTGGTTGGCGGGCGCGCCTCCCTTGTAGGGAATGTGCAGCATGTCGATCTTCATCTCGCGCTTGAACAGCTCCAGCGCCAGGTGCGAGGAGGTGGCCACCCCGCCCGATGCCGCCTTGGCACCGCCCGGCGTGCGTTTGGCCAGGGCCACCGCATCGGCCGGCGTCTTGATGCCGCTTTCGGTCGAGGCGACCATGAGCACCGGCCTTCAAGCGAATTCGAAACTGACCGACGAGGAACTCGCCGCCCTGCTGGCGGCCGCG
>NZ_JBKDTZ010000228.1:0-7460 GCF_046339755.1 Acidovorax sp.
GGTCAGTCGTCTGGCGCGATGGCGTGAGAGTCGCCTCGGAGGTAGCTGGCGCGGTCGGCCGCGTTGAAGATGTCGAACGGCGCGGGCGTGTTGGCCACGGGCTCGGCCAGTGCGCGTGCCGTGACGTCGATCGGGCCGCCCGGTGCGTAGGGCACGATCAGGCGGATCGGCTGGCCCGAGTCCTGCGCCATCGCGGCATGGGGAAGGGCAGCGGCCACGAGGGCGGCGCCGGCGAGGAGGGTGGTGAGGTTTCTGCGGTTCATGGGTGCCATTGTGCAAAAAATGGAGCGGCCACTACAGAAAAGATGTGCAGGCATCGGGAAATACCCCCATCTCCTGAAACGTCGTCTTCCGTCAGCCGTGCTTGTCCGCCTCGGAGGTGAACGCATCGGCAAAGAACTCCTCGGGCGGCAGTCCCCGGTGCGCACTGTAGGCGTCGCGCGCCGATTCGACCACGATGGGGGCACCGCAGGCATACACCTGGTGGCCCGAGAGGTCGGCAAAATCGTCCATCACGGCCTGGTGCACGAAGCCCGTGCGGCCGTTCCAGCCGTCTTCGGGCAGGGCGTCGGAGACCACGGGCACATAGCTCAGGTTGGGCATTTCGGCCACACGCTCCTGCACCCAGTCGGCCATGTACAGGTCGCCGGGGCGGCGGCCGCCCCAGTAGAGCACCACCGGGCGTGTGATGCCCTTGAACTGGATGTGCTCGATCAGCGCCTTGGTGGGCGCAAAACCGGTGCCCGAGGCCAGCAGCACGATGGGCTTGTCCGAATCCTCGCGCAGGAAGAAGCTGCCGAACGGGCCTTCCACGCGCAGGATCTCCTTTTCCTTCATCGCGCCGAACACATGGTCGGTGAAGCGCCCGCCCGCCATGTGGCGGATGTGCAGTTCGATCCCCGGCGCATCGCCCTGGGTGTGCGGCGCATTGGCCATCGAGTACGCGCGGCGCGCACCGTCGCGCAGGATGAACTCGATGTACTGCCCCGCGTGGTAGCGGAAGGTGTCGGCCGCGGGCAGCTGCAGGCGCACCTGCATCACGTCGTGCGACTTCTTGGCGAGGGTGGATACGCGCACCGGCATCTTCTTGACCGGGTAGGCGCTTTCGTCGGTGACCTGGCGCGATTCAAGCACCACGTCGGATAGGGGCTTGGCGCAGCAGGTCAGCACGTAGCCCGCGGCCTCCTCGTCGGCCGTGAGGGCCTTGGACTGGTGGTTGGCGTGGAACACCGCACCGCTGAGCTTCTTGCACTTGCAGGAGCCGCAGGCGCCATCCTTGCAGCCATAGGGCAGGCCCACGCCGCTGCGGATGGCGGCCAACAGGATGGATTCATCGCCCGGGGCGGCAAAGGCGCGGCCGCTGGGCTGTACGGAAATCTGGAACGTGGACGTGGGGGCCGCCGCGGCGCTGGTCATGTTGTGGGTATCCTTGGGACGTATCTTCTTTCGCGGACCCGATTTTGCCCTCAAACCAAAACCCCCTCGGCGCCCTGCCGGCGCGCTTTCGCCGTGAACGCCTGCTGATCGTGGGCTGCGGTGATGTCGGCCAGCGCGTGGTGCGCCAGCTGCAGGCGGGCGGCACGGCGGCCCCGCGGCTGCGCGTGTTGGCGCTCACCTCCAGCCCCGCACGCGTGCAGGGCCTGCGCGAGCGCGGCATCACGCCCCTGGTGGGCCACCTGGACGATGGTGCCACGCTGCGGCGCCTGTCGGGCGTGGCGACGCGGGTGATGCACCTGGCCCCGCCGCCCGGCGAGGGCGCCGGTGGCCAAGCCTGGTGGCGCGACCCGCGCACCGTGGCGCTGGAGCGCTCGCTGCGCCTGCGCAGCCAGCCGGTTTCGCTGGTGTACGCATCCACCAGCGGCGTGTATGGCGACTGCCAGGGGGCCCTGGTGCCCGAGACGCGCGCCCCGGCCCCTGCCACCCCACGCGCCCAGCGCCGCGTGAACGCCGAGCGCGCCGTGCGCCACCTGGGGAGGGCCGGCGTGCGCGCCAGCATCCTGCGCATCCCCGGCATCTACGCGCCCGACCGAGAGGGCGGCACGCCCGAAGCGCGGCTGCGCCGGGGCACACCGGTGCTGGTGGCCGAGGACGATGTCTACACCAACCACATCCATGCCGACGACCTGGCCCGGGCCTGCCTGCGCGCGCTGTGGAAGGGGCGCCCCCAGCGCATCTACAACGTGAGCGACGACAGCGAACTGAGGATGGGTGACTACTTCGACCTGGCGGCCGACCTCTATGGCCTGCCGCGCCCGCCGCGCCTGCCGCGCAGCACGGCGCAGACCGAACTGCCCGTGGTGCTGCTGAGCTTCATGAGCGAGTCGCGCCGGCTGGACAACCGGCGCATGCTGCGCGAGTTGGGCCTGCGCCTGCGCTACCCCAGCGTGGCTGACGGACTGAAGGCCGCCTGAGCCCCAAGGCTCAAGGCCCCATGCCCGGCTCGTACTTGTGGATGCGGGCGCGCCAGTCCGTGGGGGCGGGGTTGCTGGTGTTGTTGCGCAGGTCGCGCGCCACCTGATCGCGGCGCTCTTGCTCGCGCCTCTCCTGCTCGCGCCGGGCGTTGTCACGTTCACGATCGCGGCGCTCGCGGTCGGCCTGCTCGCGCTGGGCCTGTTCCCGTTGCGCCTGCTCGCGCTGGCGCGCATGGTCGCGCCGTTCCTGGTCCCGGCGGGCTTCCTCACGCTCGCGCTCGCGTTCCCGCTGCCGTTCCCGGTCCCGTTCGCGCTCACGCTCGTGCTCGCGTTCCTGGTGGTAGCGGCGGTCGCGTTCCATCTGCTCGCGCAGGGCCGCCTCGCGGTACTCCTGCTCCCGGCGGTCCTGTTCGCGCTGGCGCTCGCTTTCCTGGCGGTCACGCTCCCGCTCGCGTGCCATGGCCTCCAGGCGCCATTCGCTGTCGCGCCGCGCCTCTTCCTCGATGCGGCGCATGCGGTCCATGGCCTCCGCATAGTTGGGGCGTGCGATCGCAGGCGGCGTGCTGCCCGGGTGGGGTTGCACGGTCGCGGGCGGCGGGGTCGCTGCCCTGGATGGTGCTGCGGCCTTGGAGGTCTTGCCCGCCGCTGCGGATCCGGGGGGAATGGGCGATGGGTAGCTGGCCAGGTCCACGTGCTGCAGGCCTGGCAGGCCCGATGGCCGCAGTGCGCTTGCGGGCGGTGTGGAAGGCGGCAAGGGGGCGGCCACCGCTGCATTCTGCCCAGGCACTGCCGTGGCGCTGGGCGGGGTCGCTGCAGCCGCTGGGGCAGGCGCTGGCGGCACTGGCGAGGGGTAGGTGGCCAAGTTGACGTGCTGCAGGCCAAGTGGGTGGGTCGGATAGGTCCTGCTCGGACCGCAGGCGGTCAACGCCACGCCGAACAGTGACAACAACGCCAGGCGCACGGGCAAAGGGGTCATGGAGCTCCTAGGGCAACCGCCGAAACCGTGGCGGTGCCCGCTATTGACGCGCGGAAGGCAGTGGTGGTTGACGCCGTGGATGTGGCATTTTGGGGGAGACGATGCCAGTAGAAAGGCAGGTTCCCGTCCCCTGCCGAGCACGCAGGCGGAGGGCGGTGCGCGAACGGGTCTGCGGAGTGTTTTCCGTCGCTCAGCAGGGCGCTTGGCCGCCAGTGCCGTTGGAGCGGCACACGCCGCCCTGGCCAGGGAAGCGCCCCGGGCCGTTGCGCGGATAGGTGTTGCCCTGGTTGTCCGTGCACCGGTAATCCGAGCACTGCGTGAGCCGTGGTGGCGGCTGCTGGGGCGTGGTGGGGAAAGGCTGCGGGAACACCGCAGGCGGCGGATAGGGTGCCGGATAGCCGATGCCGTAGCGCGGCGGCACCACCACCACGCGCGGCTGGGCGGCGCGGGCGCGCTCCAGATCGGCATAGCCTTGGGGGCCCAGGCAGTCGAGGTCCATCTGCCGCTGGGCGGCCTCCAGGCGCTGGCTCTGCTCCTGCGTAGAGCGGGGCCCCTCGCTGGCCACCAGGTCGTAGTTGCGGCGTGAGCGCGCGCATTCGGGCGAGCGCGCGTAGTCCTGCGGCAGCGGAGCGTTGGTGGCGCGTTCCCGGTTGCGGTCGGCTGCGCGACGGGCCTCGGCCTGGGCCGCCTCGTTCTCGGCCTGCAGGCGCTGCTGCTTGCGCTCCAGCGCCTCGGCAGACAGTTGCCGGTCCTGCAGTATCTCTTCGGGCGTGCGGCGGGCTTCCACCTCCCGGGCCGCTTCGCCGCTGCCGCAGATCCCATCGGTATAGGTCACCTTGCCGGTGCGCGCATCGGTACAGCGCGTGACCTGCCCAAGGACAGGCAGTGCTGCAAAGGCAGCACAACACGTCAGCAACAGGGCTGCGGGGCGCATCGCGGCAGACAGGACCAAACGGACAGCGGCAGGTGCCTCAAGGCATCATGGCCCGGCGCCTGCGCCGGGCTCCTGCTGCTGTATGCGGCTGCGCCAATCGCCAGGCGCCGGATTGCGGCCCGGGCGGTCCTGTGGGCGCGCACGGTCGGCGGCGGCACGGCGGTCGCGCTCGATCTGGTCGCGGCGTGCCTGCTCGGCCTGGGCCTGGTTGCGGCGCTCCTGGTCACGGCGGGCGTTGTCGCGGTCGCGGTCACGCTCCCGGTCGCGGCGTTCGCGCTCGGCCTGATCGCGCCACTGCTGTTGCGCGCGTTCACGTTCGCGCTCGCGCGCCCAATCGCGGTCATCGCGGCGGTTGTTGTAGTACACCGGCGGCGGCGCCACGTACACCGCTGGTGGCGGCGAGTGGTAGACCGGCGGCGCGTCGTAGATGATGGTCGACGTGCTCGGCGGGTAGTAGGTGGGGGCTGGTGCGTAGTACGGGTCGCCCGGTACCGTGGCACAGCCAGTCAGCACGGCGCCCAGGACCGTGGCGGAGAGAACGCGGGCTAAGGTATTTGTCATGTGGAATCAGACTCCCGGCGCACAAGGCGCGTTCCGCGTTGCAGGTAAAGGCCAGGAAAACAACATCCCGAGGGTGTTACATCTCCAGGCCACTGCTAACCTTGACGTTTGAGGGCCCTATTTGGTTGACCGGCCACCAGTTTGCCGCAGACGGGCGCGCAGGCATAGCCCCTGAGGGTAGGCCAAATGCCCATGCGCGGGTAGGCACGTGAAATCGTTCACGCCCAAAGGCTGGTTGCGCTGCAACCAGCCGTGCAGCAGGGCTTACTTGGGCAGCACGCGGCGGATGGTCTCCGCCAGGTCTTCGGCCACGAACTTGGCGACGTAGCCATCGGCGCCCACGCTGCGCACATGGTCTTCATTGGCCGAGCCCGACAGCGAGGAGTGGATGACCACCGGCAGACCGTGGAAGCGCGCATCCTGCTTGATGTTGCGGGTCAGCGTGAAGCCGTCCATCTCGGGCATTTCCAGGTCGGTCAGCACCATGGCGACGCGATCCAGGATGGTCTTGCCCTCTGCCTCGGCGCTCTTGGCGATGGCGTTCAGGCGGTCCCAGGCTTCCTTGCCCGACTTGACCATCTCGAACGGCGCATTCAGCGCCTTGAGTTCCTGCTCGATCAGCGAGCGGGCCACGAAGGAATCATCGGCCGCCAGGATGATGCTGCCGGGCTTGAGCTTGAGCTTGGCGCCCACCTTCTCCTCGGTGACCTCATGGCCGTCCGAGGGCGAGACCATCTGAAGGATGGCTTCCACGTCCAGCACCTGGGCCAGGCGCGATTCGTCGGTGTTGCCGTCCAGGCGGGCAATGCTGGTCACCAGCTTGCCCTTGGCGCCGCTGGTCTCGGCCGATAGCACCTGCTTCCAGTCCAGGCGCACTATGTCTTCCACCGACTCCACGGCAAAGGCCTGGGTGGTGCGCGCGTACTCCGTCACCAGCATGATGTTCAGCCCCGTCTGCGGCTTGCAGCCGACGATGGAGGGCAGGTCCAGCACCGGGATCACCTGGCCGCGCAGGTTGACCACGCCCAGCGAGTGGGCCGTGGTGCCTGCGATGGGCGTGATGCTGGGCATGGCCACGATCTCGCGGATCTTGAACACGTTGATGCCGAAGAGTTCGGACTTGCCCAGGGCGTTGTCCGTCCCCAGGCGGAACAGCAGCAGCTCGAACTTGTTGGTGCTGGTGAGGTTGGTCCGCTCGTCGATGTCCTGCTGCACTGCTTTCATGGAAATGTCCTTTGCGCTGATACGCGCGTTTACAAATTCTAGGATCAGAACGGTGTGCGCAGCACGTTAAATTGTCAGGGCGTACCCGAATGGGGCCTGCCCGGCCTCAAGCGTCGCGGCGCCGAGACACTGCCGATGCATGCCCCATGCCAGCCGGGCATGGTTGTTACAAATAGGCCCGGGCAGCGCGCGGGAGGCAGTTCGTGCCCAGCCATTTTGCTACACGCCCGTGACAGGACCATAGTGCAGCACGGTGGGAAAAGGGTCATAGAAATGGTGCAGCAGCGCCTTCCACTCCTGGTACTGCGCGGACTGGCGAAAGCCCACTTCGTGGTCCTCCAGCGTGTCCCAGCGCACCAGCAGCACATAGTCATCAGGTTTCTCGATGCAGCGCTGCAATTCGTGCGACTGGTAGCCCGGCATCGAGGCAATGATGCGCTGGGCCTGGACAAAGGCCTGCTCGAAGGCGGCGCTCTGGCCGGGGCGGATGGTGAGTTGGGCGATTTCCAGGATCATGGGAGGGCCTGCGGGGGTGGTGCAGCCCCGGTTGTACCAGCCCCGGCGCCCGGCGCACAGGTTTCCTGGGCTGCACTCGGCAGGGGAGCCGGTGCCGCGGCCCCTGCGGCGACCACCCCCAGCAGCGCCAGCATGGGCGCGTCGAAGGCATCGCAGGCCAGGCCCCTGTGCCGGTCGAAGGCCAGTGCACCGTCCAGCGGCCGCGCCGGCGCATGGCGCGCGTGGGCGGCATGCGACTGCGGCGCCTCCGCCAGGCCGATGCCGGCGTCCACCAGGTGCAGCAGCAGTTCCTCGCGCTCGGCGCTGGCGCGTACCGTGAGCGCAATGCCGTGCTTCGCCAGCAGGTGGATGAAGGACTGGTGCAGCGGGCAGTGCGGCCACTCGATCAGCGGCAGGCCCGCAAGATCGGCCACCCCAAAACGCTTTTTGAAGTGCAGCGGGTGGCCGCCGGGCACCAGCGTCACACAGGGCTCGCGCCACAGCGGGAAAAAGTGTCGCCCTGCGCCTTGCAGTGCTCCGCCACCAGGCCCAAACAGGAGTCCTCGGCGCTGGCGGTCAGCCGGACCAGGGCCTGGGGCAGGTGCTGCTCCAGCTGCGCCAGCAGCGGTGCGGCCGGGCCCAAGAGCAGGGTGTCCTGCAGGAAGACACGCAGAGTCTCGCGCGGCGCCTCGCGGAAGTCGCGCACCATGGCGCTCGCCTCGGCCAGCAGGCTGCAGGCACGCGGGTACAGGCGTTAGCCCTCGGGCGTGGGCGCCAAGCCATTGCGGCTGCGCCCGAACAGCAGGGCATCAAGCGCATCTTCCAGCCCCTTGATCGCCATGCCGATGGACGGCTGCGC
>NZ_JBKDTZ010000229.1:0-34727 GCF_046339755.1 Acidovorax sp.
GGGGCTGTGCAACGGGCGGCGGGAGACGTCAGCCAAACCAAGGGAGCCCAGCTGAGCAAAGCGGGCCAGCCACTTGTAGCCCGTCTGGGGGCTGATGCCAAAGCGGCGACATAGCTCGCGCCGGTTGGCGCCCTCCTGGCAGGCCAGGGTGATGAATTCTTCGCGAAGGCTCATGGTGTCTCGGGTGCTCCAGGGCATGGTCTTGTCTCCTGGGGCCAATACGACCACAGGTGTCCACCATGTCCTCGCACACCTGTCCACCATGTGTCCGGTCCATACAGGAAGCAAGGGGGTGCCTTTGAATCCAATGAGCAAGCCTCCATTAAAAAAGCCCTTTATTCACAAGAAAATTGCCGAGACAATAGAGCTGTCGACCGCACACCCCGACATTCGAAGATTGATCGCGTCCATTGATGCCCTCTGACGGTCTTCTGCGCCAAAAATGCCGCGCCGAACGCCATAGAAGCCCTTCAATTCGCCACTCCCTGGGGAACGCCTCCAGGGCCCGCTGAGACCTCTTCGCGGGTTGCCCACCCCAGGAGATCAACAAAGCTGTTACGTTTAACACCTTGGGTCTTCCGAGCCTCCACGCGACTTGCAAAACTGGAGTGAGCAGCAGAACCCTCCAGCACTAAGAAAGGCAGCCAGCTAACTGCGCGGCCGCCTGCGTGCCGCTTCCCCAACGAGAACCACCACGACAAGCAGTTCGGTGACGGATCGGTACCAGGTCGGTTCTTCCTGAAAGCACCAATGCAAAACGCCCCAGCATCGTTGAAAGTACTGGGGCGTTTGCGATCTGGTGGCCTGGGGCGGAATCGAACCACCGACACAAGGATTTTCAATCCATCTATCAGTGCAAACGCCCCCTCCGCATAGCCACCATCGATGGACCCAGCATCAATCCGTGCGCCATCTATGCCTCATTGCGCACCGACCAAGTCGCCCGGTATCAGACCCCGCTAGACCCACGCATATCGCCTACCGATGCTGCTCATCATCAGGTCATAGCCAATAGTTCGCGGATCCGAGCAGTCCACAGAGCCTTGCCCCGCAACAACCTTACTGTAGAACCCGCCGAACCACACGACCCGCGATGCCCGCAGCCATCAACCGATGATGTGCACCCATCAACCACATCAATGCACCACCCCAAAGCAAAAAGGCCACCCCGAAGGGTAGCCTTTTACTGCCAATGAATGGCTCCTCGACCTGGGCTCGAACCAGGGACCTACGGATTAACAGTCCAGATCGCGGGCCGGGGCGTCCCTTCCTAAGTTGAAGATTTGGAAGGGGTTTTGGCGATCCTCTGCTGCCGCCATTCCTCAGCCGACCCTATGCCGACCCTGACCGCTATGCGAGGTGTCATCCGGTTGGAAAACCCGATCTGGATCAACGAGTTAGGCGCATCCCGACCGAGCGTTTCCCGACTATGGTGCCCTTTCGGTGACGCGCGCCCCTGTACATCTCCAGTCGCTCCAAAGAGACACAAACTATTACATGAGAACGCTACCTGTAGCGCATTGACCCGCTTGCAAACACTACCTATAGTGCAGCTGTCTGGGCATACAGTATCGCTTGGACAAAAGCATAGGAGTATTCACCGTGACTTCCAACACAAAGAAAACTTCGCCAAGCGTGGCTTCTCTGGCTGGGAAGACTCTCGGAAACGAGTCTTCAAACGTAATCCAGCGCACCTTGGCTGCCTCGGCGTTGCGCCAGGCCGGTACAACTGCCCAGACTGGGGCCAAGAGCGAAGGGAAGGCATCGAGGGCCCTCGACAACCCTCGCTCTGCAGCGACCACCAAGACTCTGGCGGCTTCGGTAGTAGCACAGTCAAATCGCCAGCGTAACAATGGCGAGAGATGACTTCTCTACGTCCACCAAGGATGTTCTAGCGAAGCGGGTAAACCTTTTTTGCTCGAATCCGGGGTGTGGCAAACCAACGGCAGGACCGCACTCTGATCCAGCTCGTGCCGTCAATGTTGGCGTTGCCGCACACATCACAGCTGCAGCGCCCGGTGGACCACGCTTCGACAAGGACGCCACACCGGAAATTCGCTCGTCATGTCGAAATGGAATTTGGCTCTGCCAGACTTGCGCGAAGCTGGTCGATAACGACCCCAGTTCATACACGGTAGCCGTGTTGCTTTCATGGAGAGGTAAAGCAGAAGCAAGAGCGATGCTTGCACTGCATGGGAGAACCTTGGATGAACTTCCCCAGCCCTCATCTGCAAAACACACTCCCTTGCCGCGAATTCGTTGGTTGCCGTACGACATAGCTCGACTGCAGCTTGTCGAATTCGGCTGGCATCCCATCTTGAGACACCCCAACACCAGGGACGATCCCGATATTCGCTACGGCAATGGTCCACACTATTGGGAAAAAGGCTTTCAGGAGATCGTTTGCGCTTCTCCGACGGGAACTGCCGCATGCACTTTCGCATTCAAAGACGCCTATGGTCACGTTCTTGAGGTTGCGACAGAGGGGGAGGCTGAGGCCGATATCGACTCAGAAGCCATCGTCATGTCCTGGCGCATACAGGATGCGTTGACCTCTTCCGCTCCGTCCACAACAACACCAGTCCCCGAACGCCACGCCATCAAGGTGAATCGGCGTCTTACACCAACAAATATTCTCGACTCAATTGAGGTTGGAACGCCGCCTGAAAAGGTCCGCGAACGCCTGGGAATACCTGATTTAGTATTGGTAGATACGTGGCAATATAGGTTCGTAGACACCCAAGTTGAAATCCTATTTGAGACAGGCCATGTCCACTCGGTGGTCATTGCTTTAGTTCAGAACTATAAATACCACGGACAAGATGCCACTTTTGGGGACTTCGTTCTGGGAAATATGACGATCGGGGATGTATCTGATATGGGCCATAAGCACATAGAATATCGTGACTCCATGCGCACCAAAGAGGTTATTGTCCCGATGAGAGTGGGCCCCACAGGTGCCTGGAGCGAATGCTTCTTTGGTGCTTTGGTAGTTTTCTCAGGCGCTGGCGTGCTCGCGGAAACAGAATTCGATTGGGCCCACACAGAAGGCCGTCTTTGCTCTCCTGCTCAAAGCACAGTTTTCAACTGGGTTGGTATTGGCGGCTCCGGCGGTGAACCGCCCTACTTCTCATGGTTCATCAAACCATGATTTGATTGCCATTCATCCAATGCAGTCGCTACTCCTCCTGTAGAGTAATTCGCAAGCTCCAGTGCATGCCGCCTTGCACGTTCCCTTTCTGCCGCTTGATCTTGAAAAGCGAGAGCCACCAATAGGTTGTTCCCTCCTATCCACATGTAAGACCGTAAAATTGCGGGCTGTGGATTCCGCCAAAGAAATGACACTTGATTTTCCATTTGTTTTGGCACTGTGAGACAAGCCTTCAACAGAGCTTCGAGACGTTGAGACTCCAAGCGCGATGCAAAATCCTGAAGGTTGCCTGAAATATTTTCTAGCTTGTGCGCAAAGGCATTTCGAATGTCCGCAAGCGCCAGGAAGGTCTTCTTTTCGGCCTCATCAATTATTCCCAGCGCTTGCGCCAGGGCCACCTTACCGCTTCGACCATTAATATTCAGCGACTCACAGTGACTATTAATTGCCTCGTTATGGAGATGCTCAGAAATTACTCGCCCCAATGCAGCTTCAAGTAAAACCATGAGCTTGATAGCAAACTCCCAATCACTCCCCTGCTTTCGGAGTGAAAGGTAGATACCCTCAGGAATCTGAAGCTTCTTTTCAAGCCTGATCAGTTGGGCAACATCCTCATCCAAATTTCCCTCATGCATAGTCGTACTCCTTACCAATTAATCACCGAGTCAAATTGGCTCATCCATCTCCACTGGAATGTCGTACAGGATTCGCGATCCATCGATGTGCTGACCAAGCGCTGCTGCACGCAGATTCCCACCAGCCAATGAGCGCTCGCTCTTCCCTTTGAAGAATTGGCCTGATGCCAACGGGAGCGAAGGCGGAGCAAATGGTTGAACCGTCCAGATGACCCAAACTCTTTCGCCAGAGAACAAATGAAACGATCCGACCAGTTGAGAGTTCATGGAGTTCCTGCAGGGCCAAGTCGATACCGTACATTCCGGCGCTGTAAGCACCACAGCGAATTCAACAGCGTAGCCTTCAGGGGCCGGTGCGACCCATGTGATGTTTTCTGCTTCTCTTTGTACATGCGTTGTTGCCGCCGACCATGGAACAACTATACGGAGGGCTAAAGTGAGTCCAGGCGCGATCTCAGATGGGCGAACCCACCTGTCAATGAATCTGGTCGGAGGTTTTGGGTTGAAGTTGTCGAATGCGTCTTCGTGGAAGTCCTTTGTAAAGGATACATGCCAACGTCCGGACTGGTGAAAGCTTGCTTTCATCTCACCATTCAATGCACGGCAACCGACGTAGAAGTCACTCGCGTCGTCACTCGGGGCCCACGCTTTCCATGAAGCAGCGCGATGACCAGAGATAGCGCGAACGCCGAAACGAATCTCTGAGAATGTCATCCGACTCCTAACTAATTTATCAAAAGAATTGGTGGAAAATCCAAAAACGCGGGAATTAGCACAACGAATTTTGTTAGAAAGCAGGCCTCCTGACACTATTAAAAGTATACCAGAGGCCACTGCCACCTACGCCGCGATCCTCAAATTCACCAAGGTTTTCATCATGACTGAGCGCAATTCGTCCCATTCCTAAGGCTCTTCTTGACCATCAGCATCCTTGTCGCAAAAATCAGCAGAATATTGATTTATATCAAAAATCAGCTATAAGCAATTCAACCTTAGGAAGTGCCAAAATTTCAGCATCGACTTTATGAACAAGCGCAACGCACGCACCAACCAAATCAGCAACCACCGCTTCATCCAGCGAAACTTCGTGGCCATCTTTATCATAACCTGCGCGATGAACACAGTCGTGCCTCGTCATCACAGCCTTAAAGAGCCATCCAATATTTCCAAAATCAATGTTAAACACACTTTTATACATAGGCTTAACCTTATCAAGTTGGTGAAATATCAAGTTTTTAAGATATTTTCCAATTTCATCGTGAAGCCCCGCTTGCTTGGAAAATATCTCTTTCATAGTCAAACTTCGGCCACCGAAATCTGGGTCACTTTCCACCAATGCTTGGATATACGTTTTTGACGACAGGGTTTTTGCAATAAACGTCGATGACAAATAACCCTCAACCGATGCCACAACATGAGCATAAAGCATCACATATAGACTTCTTCGCGCCTGATCAGATAATTTAACACTAAGCATCTCCCTCACCGCAGTCATGCTCTCATCAAAAAGTTCGAGTCTAGTTTTACCCTTAACATCCCACTCATCAGCATAATCATAATAGTCGCCACCTCCATCTCGATATTGCCTTTCCAACTCCTCCCATCTTGGGTGATTTTCATCCGCATCCTCATCGTCCAATTGCTCCCGAATCCACCGAGTCACTTCTTCTCGGTAGTCTTCCTCGATCTGCTCCTCCCACATCCTCTTAGTTAAACTCATATATATCCTTTGTTTAATAAATAATGCAAACGAACACAAGCCTAGTGTCCTGCAAGCGGCCCGATACCGCAAAGTCTTAATGTGAGTTGAAGACCTCCGGGCCGCCCATAAGAACGTACCAGAGGCCCCTACAACTACGCCGCCAGCTTCAACTTCACCGGCGCCCTCAACATCACCGACGCGCTATTTGCCGCCTCCTGCAGCGACTTCGAGTCCAGGTGTGCGTACCGCTGGGTCACCGAGGGGTCGGAGTGCCCGAGGATCTTCTGCACCTCATACAGCGACCGCCCGCTGTTGATCAGGAACGATGCGTACTGGTGACGCAGGTCATGGATGCGCAGGTCCGGCAATCCGGCTTTCTCTCGCAGCCTGGTCCACACCTTCATGATGGTCGTGTAGGGCTTCCCGGTCTGGAAGTTCACGAACACATTCGCATGCTTCCCCTCGGTGCTCAACTGATCCAGCACCTCCAGGGCGGAGTCATTCAATGGCACAGACCTCATCCGTTTGGACTTGGAATGCTCCGCTGAAATCCGCCACACCCGCTGCCCCCGATCAATCTGCCCCCACTTGGCCTGCAGGGCTTCGTTGAGGCGCGCCCCGGTGCTCAGCAGGAACAACGCGATCTGGCACACCGTCCTGTTGTCATCGGTTCGCAGTACATCCAGGAGGCGCTGCAGTTCTTCTTCGTTCAGGTAGCGCTCGATCTTGTTGTCCTCATTGAACAGGGGCACACCCGACGCCGGGTTCTTGTCCAGCAAGTCCTAGCCATCGATATGCCGAAGACATGCAGAATAGTGGGTCGCCTCTGGCGGCAGTTCAAGGCACCTTTACGGCAAAGCACGAAGACCTGTTCGTCAGCAAGACAACTCCCAGGATGGAAAGCACAAGATGCAATTGACCGAACAAGAACAGAAGATGGTGAGCCACCTGCGAAAGCAGCACAACGGATGGCGCACCAACCGCGTTGTCATCGTGGTAGCTGCGGTGATCATGCTTGGCCAAGGCATACGACTCGTTTGGTCAGGCCAGTCGGACTTGGGAATTCTGTACTGCGCCCTGTCCTTCGGCTTTTTTTCTTACACGCTGGGAAGTTGGACAGGTCGGCCTGAGTTTTATTTGCTGCTGCGCCTTATCGAAGAAAAAGGCCAAGCGTCTAAAACGCTCCCCTCATCAGGAGCCCAGGATCAAGGGTAATTGCGGCCCTCAGATGTTGGTACGAGGTCCATACAGCACACCTATCGCACCAGCATGGACGCCACCCCAAAGCAAAAAGGCCACCCCGAGGGGTAGCCTTTTACTGCCAATGAATGGCTCCTCGACCTGGGCTCGAACCAGGGACCTACGGATTAACAGTCCGGCGCTCTACCGACTGAGCTATCGAGGAATGATCGGTACTATCTGTCTGACGATGATGTGCTGCAGTGGTGGCAAGCGTGCTCTGCGCTTGCCGGTGGTGTGCCCGATTGCAGCGGGGCACAGCACGTGAATTCTTGGCTCCTCGACCTGGGCTCGAACCAGGGACCTACGGATTAACAGTCCGGCGCTCTACCGACTGAGCTATCGAGGAACAAGACTTAGATTATATACACAAAATTCGGGCGTTTTCCAGTCGTGGCGATGTTTGGTGCAATCTGGGCGAAAAGTTCTGCGCGCGACGGGGGCGCCCACGCAGGGCGCTGCGGTGCCCCGCCCCACTGCAGCGGGGCTGGCGGCCTTGGGGCATGATGTGCAGTTGGCCAACTAGCTGGCTCGCTGACCGTACCGGCTGACTGGCAACCACATACATACAGCACATCCTTCGTCTCACCCACCATGACCATCCACACCATCCTGAAGATGGGCGACCCGCGCCTGCTGCGCGTGGCCCAGCCCGTGACCGCGTTCGATACGGACGAGCTGCACCTGTTGGTGCGCGACATGCTGGAGACCATGCAGTCCGTGAACGGCGCGGGGCTGGCGGCGCCGCAGATCGGGGTGGATCTGCAGTTGGTGATCTTTGGCTCGAACGAGCGCAACCCGCGCTACCCGCACCGGCCCATCGTGCCGCCCACGGTGCTGATCAACCCGGTGATCACGCCGCTGGGCGATGCGGAAGAAGAGGACTGGGAGGGCTGCCTCTCGGTGCCGGGGCTGCGCGGCAAGGTGCCGCGCTGGGCGCGCATCCGCTACACGGGGTTCGACCTGTATGGTGACCCGATCGACCGCACGGTGGATGGTTTCCATGCGCGGGTGGTGCAGCACGAGTGCGATCACCTGATCGGCAAGCTGTACCCGATGCGGGTGCGGGATTTCACGCAGTTTGGGTTCACGGAAGTTCTCTTCCCCGACATCAGCGCTGCGGAAGACGACTGAAGCTGCGGCGACAAATGGGCAAGCCAGCCCGTCAGTCGATCAATCAATCAATCAATCGCTCTTGCGCCCTGCTCCATCCGGATCCGTGCGCGCATCGAGCTTGAGCTGCAGAAAGGCCAGGTCCAGCCATTGGCCAAACTTGGTGCCCACTTCGGGCAGCAGGCCCACCTGGGTGAAGCCCAGGCGTTCGTGCAGCTGGATGGATGCGGTGTTGCCGGCTTCGATGCCGGCGACCATGACGTGCTTGCCGATGGCGCGGGCGCGTTCGATGAGGGCCTGCATCAAGAGCTTGCCCAGGCCGGCGCCGCGGGCGTTCTGGTGCACGTAGACGGAATGTTCCACCGTGTGGCGGTAGCCGTCGAAGGCGCGCCAGTCGCCGAAGGATGCGTAGCCGGCCACGCCGCCCTGGGCGTCGATGGCCACCAGCACGGGGTAGCCCAGGCGCTGGCGGTCGGCCAGCCAGGCGGCGCGGTTGGCGGCGTCGACCAGGGTCTCGTTCCAGATGGCGGTGGTGTTGGCCACGGCGTCGTTGTAGATGGCGAGGATGCCTTCGATGTCGCCGGTGTGGGCGTCGCGTATCTGCATATTTACTTCCGTAAGTCCACATCCACCGCTGCCTCGATCAGCGTGGTGGACACGACCATGATTTTGATGGAATATTGTCCATCATGATAAAACAAATGTCCACCAAAGTAGACGGCGCCGTCGACAGCCTGAGCCAGCGCATCGGTGCCCGTGTGCGCATCGAGCGCGAGGGCCGGGGCTGGTCGCTGACCGATCTGGCCACGCACTCTGGCGTGTCGCGGGCCATGGTGCACAAGCTGGAGCGGGGCAAGTCGAGCCCCACGGCGACGCTGCTGGCGCGGCTGTCAGGCGCGTTCGGGCTGAGCATGTCGCAGCTGATCGCGCGCGCCGAGGCCAAGGAGGGGCGGCTGCTGCGCCGGGCCGAGCAGCCGGTGTGGACCGACCCGCAGACGCACTATGTACGCCGCCATGTCTCGCCGCCCTCGCACGACCTGCCGCTGGACCTTGTGCAGGTGGAGCTGCCCGCGGGCGCGCGGGTGCCGATGCCCGCGTCCGCGTACGTGGCACAGCGGCAACTGATCTGGGTTCTGCAGGGGGCGCTGGTGTTCATGGAAGGCACCACCCGCCATGCCATGGAGGCGGGTGACTGCCTGGAGCTGGGGCCGCCTGCCGATTGCGAGTTCTGCAACGAGGCGGCCACGGCCTGCACCTATGCCGTGGTGGTGATGCGCAAGGGCTAAAAAAGAGCGCGTCTGGCACCTGGGAGCCAGCCCCACGACGGGCGCAGCCGCCCACGTCCTACACCCTGCCCCGGGCTGCCGGCCTAGGATGAAGGCTCCCTATCATCAGGAGCAGGCCATGCCCAGCAAGACCCCGACCCCCGCCAACTCCGGCCACAACCAGTACGGTTTGAAGGACGAGTCCGGCACGCTGGGCCAGACCTATGCGAACCGCCCGGGCGCGGAGCAGCCGGGCCATGGCCCGGTGGATGCGGTAGACCCCTCTGGCCATCGGCTGGGCGACATCGAGGAGCACCCCAGCCCCAAGCCGGCTTCACGCCAGGGCACAGGCGTGACGGGCGAAACCGATGATAAGCGGCGCTGACCCCGCGACCGGCAGCGATGGCGACGACGACCCGGCCGATACCGAGGTGGACCGCCGCTTCGTGAGCCTGGCGCATGAGCCCGAAATCCAGGCCTGGATGGCGTCGCTCGAATGCACGGAGCAAGAGCTGCGCGAGGCCGTGGCGGCCGTGGGCAATTCGGCCGATGCGGTGCTCAACCACCTGACGCGCAACAAGGACTGAGGTTGACGGGCCGTGCCGCCGAAGCACAGCCTTTGCATCAGGGGCGCTGCTGCCGCTCCAGCAATTGCTGCAATGCGGCCAGGTCCTTGCGCACGTGGGCAACGTCCGCATCGAAGTCTGCCTGGCTCACACCCTGAGGGCGCAGGACCACAAAGCTCAGCAGGCTGCCATGCTCACCACACGGTGTGACGCGGAAGGCGTTGTGCACCGTGGTCCCGTCGGGCAGCGTCACATCATGGTCGAGCACGCCATATGGGTTGTGCGGCGCCATGTCGACCCGGACCTTGCCCATGGGCGAATCGGTGAACCACTGGCCATCGCGCTGCTCGATGCCGGTGGCCAGGCCCGAGGCCCATTGGGGCAGGTTCTCCATCTGGCGGGCGAAGTCGTAGACCACCTGCGCGGGTACGGCCGCGGGCTGGCTGACGACGAGGGCTTCTTGAAAGGTTGTTGCCACGGGGTTGCCTTCCATCAGGGTTCGGGAGCTCAGCGATGGTAGGCCAGCGCCGGGACCGGGCGCGCGGTTTACGGCACCGTCCTACAGGTCAGGCCGCCTTCACATCGATGTGGTACAGGCCCCAGGGGCACAGGGCAAAACGCTCCTGCACGGGCTTGTCCTTGAAGGGGGCGACGTTGTCCGCGTCGTACACGGCCCACTGCGGGCCCAGGCCGCCCAGCGCCATGGGCTGGCCGTCCAGGCGCGTGGCGACGATCATGCGGTACTGCGCCGCATCGGCCAAGCTGACGGCCACGTTGTAGCCGTCCACGGCGCGCAGGCCCAGTTGCACATTGCTGCCCCGCGCGACGCCAGCGGCTTCGAGCACGGTGACCAGCAGCGGGCCTTCCAGGGTATGGACCTTGCTGTCGTATTCCAGCGTGGGCTTGATGGTCACCGCGGGCAGGCGCTGCAGGGCAGCAGCGTCGAACGCGAAGGCCTTGCTGAACTGGATCTTGTGCTTGGCCATCATCTGGTCGACAACGGGATCGAGCGCGCCGCGGTTGGTCTTGCCGACGGCACCGCTCACGGTGAGCAGCGCGGGCTGGGCGGCGCCTGCCTTGGCATTGGGCGCGGCGATGGCGCTGGTGGCGGGCAACACGCCTGCCAGGCCGATGGTGGTGACGAAGTGGCGTTTGTTGATCATGTTGGAACTCTCCGGTGTTGTTGGTATGGGGCACGCCGATGGGCGGCGGGCCGTAGGGTGCGTCTGGCGCATCGGAGTGTCAAGCGCCGATTGGCCATCGCCGGGACTGCAGCGCAACCAGAGGCTCGCACTTTGTTCTAGTACAAATTGCCCATTGCACTGCGACGCGCACAGTACAAAGTGATTGATTGCACCACCCCTCTCCCGCACACGGCTTCGTATGATGGATGCACGCCTTCACGACCACCGCACCATGCACCTGAACCGAACGATACGGCCCTGGCTTGCCGCAGCCGCCCTACTGGCCTTCGGCACCCTGGCCAGCGCCGCCAGCTTCGACTGCGCCAAGGCCAAGTCGCCCATGGAAAAGCTGATCTGCTCCGACGCGCAGCTGTCCACGCTGGACGAGCAGCTCAACACCGCTTTCAAGGACGCGGTCACCCGCTCCAAGGCCCGGCCGCAGTTGGTGCAGTGGCAGCGCGAATGGCTCAAGTCGTATGAGGTCACGCAGTGCAAGGATGCGCGCTGCCTGGCCAAGGAATTCACGGCCCGCATTGCGCTGTTGCAGAGCGTGGCGCCCGCCACCGCCGCCAGCGCCGAGTGGAATGGCGTGTACACCGACAAGGACCACGCCGACCTGTCCCTCGTCGCGCTGCAGGACGGCAAGGTCTACGTGGCCGGCGATGCCGTCTGGTACGGCCCCAATGCCGCCAACGGCCAGGTGAACGTGGGCGAGATACGGGGCGTGGCCAGCCTGCGCAACGGGCTGCTGGCGTACGACGGTGGTGGCTGCACCGCCACGATGGCGCTGCAGCGTGGCGGCCTGGTGGTGCAGGAAGAATCGGGCTGCGGCGGGATGAACGTGACCTTCAAGGGCCAGTACCGGCGCAAGTGAGGGGGTAGCAGGTCGGGAAACTCCGCTCAGTGAGAGACTTTGCACACTCCTGACTCACACTGTATTGCAAGCGATTTTCCACTGGTGCAACGCACGGTCCATCCTTTCACTGCTGGCGTCCCAGCGTCTGCTGGCGAAATGGATTGCGGCTTGCAGTCTGCCGCCCTCGCCAGCAACTCAACCGCCGATCGGGTCGGCGCATCAAGCGAAGGGTCAACCTCTGCGGGCGGCGCAGGAGGTGTCAATGCCTGGAAAGCCTCGTTGTACTTGCTGCCGGCATAGGCCCAAAGGGTGGTCCTCGTGTTTGTCACATTCAGCCCGGAATGAAAACCGAGCAAGTCCGCCCGCACCGTGGGCAATCCATATTTGCGCACTAGCCATTCCATGTTCGTCAAGCCAACAGGCAAGCCGCCCGCATACGCCAAGGAGTTATCGCGTCGCGCGTAGAAGTCAATGGAATGCTCCCAGAACACAGCGGCATCCCGGTAGGCTTCAAGCGATGCATTGAGTGACGCCATGGCTGGTGCTGCGAATTCACCCGCATCCTGGCGGAAGGCAGCCACCGCCTTGGCCAAGTCCAGCATCGCCACTTGGTAGTTGTTGTAGGAGGTTCCGATATCGAGGCCGGCCTGCATGTTGCCGAACGCCTTCTTGAGCGCATCCACCGCCACTTGGCGCCTTTCGGCCTGGGGTGCTGAAGTCCCCGCCGCACCCATTGCAGCCTTCAGGCATTCCATGCGCTTGGCAGGGTCGCTTATGGCATTGCAGGCCTCTAGCAGCACCAAGGCGGGCTGGGCCGCGACGTACAGGGGCAGGGCCAGGGCCGCAAAGATCCACAATTTTTTGCTCATCCAGCTTCCCTCAGATTCTTGGTGCATCCAATGCAATGCGTCGCTCGGCCTTAATCGCACGGCAATGCCGCACGGCGACATCTGCCACAAATTGTACTGACAGCACGCCCCGCAGCGACGTGCCGACGGCCTTCTGCACGGCCTTGAAATCACACACCTTGCCGCACAATCACCCCATCCACCAGATTCTTTCAATCACCTGCCCATGCCCGCCCAACTCCCCTGGCTGGAACCCCATGACCCCTTCCCCAGCCCGGCGAGCGCCTGGGGCCCCGATGACCCGGCGCCGGGCCTGCTGGCCGCCGGGGGCGCGCTGGATGTGCCGCACCTCCGGGCCGCCTACGGGCAGGGCACGTTTCCCTGGTTCAGCGAGGGCCAGCCCATTCTGTGGTGGGCGCCCGATCCGCGCATGGTGTTGCCGGTGGCGGAGTTCCGGCTGCACCGATCGCTGCGCAAGGTGGTGCAGAGGTTCGCCGCCAGCAGCCATTGCGAGCTGCGGGTGGACAGCGCCTTCGGGCGGGTGATACGCGCCTGCTCGTCCACCCCGCGCGAGGGGCAGGCGGGCACCTGGATCGTGCCCGACATGGTGCGCGCCTACGAGGCGCTGCACGCGGCGGGCTCGGCCCACAGCGTGGAGACCTGGGTGGACGGGCAACTGGTGGGCGGCCTGTACTGCGTGGCGCTGGGGCGCGCGGTGTTTGGCGAGTCGATGTTCGCGCATGCGACCGATGCCTCCAAGATCGCGCTGGCGGCGCTGGTGGCGATCTGCCGCGTGCACGGGGTGGCGCTGATCGACTGCCAGCAGAACACGCGCCACCTGGCTTCGCTGGGCGCGCGCGAGATCCCGCGCAGCGAGTTCCTGCGCCATATCGCGGTGGCGCTAGACCTGACGGGCGGCACATGGGGTTTCGAGCCCGTATACTGGAACCAACTGTTGCCCCACCCCTCGCCCATGGCATGACGCAACTCAACGACCTGCCGCTGCAGACCCTGCAGTTCTATGCGACAGCGCCCTATCCGTGCAGCTACCTGCCAGACCGGCAAGCGCGTTCGCAGGTCGCCACGCCCAGCCACCTGATCCAGAGCGATGTGTACTCGGGCCTGGTGGCCACGGGGTTCCGGCGCAGCGGCATGTTCACCTACCGCCCCTATTGCGACGGCTGCCAGGCCTGCACGCCGCTGCGCGTGCGCGCGCAGGAGTTCCGCCCGGACCGCAGCCAGCGCCGCGCCGCGGCGCAGCACGGCAAGCTGCAGGCACGGGTGCTGCGGCTGTGCTTCGTGCCCGAGCTCTAGCAGCTGTACCTGCGTTACCAGAACGGCCGCCACGCGGGCGGCGGCATGGACCAGGACAGCATCGACCAGTACACCCAGTTCCTGCTGCAAAGCCGGGTCAACTCGCGGCTGGTGGAGTTCCGCGAGGTGGATGAGGCCACCGGCGAGCCTGGGGCGCTGAAGATGGTGTCCATCCTCGATGTGCTCAACGACGGCCTGTCGGCCGTCTACACCTTCTACGAGCCCGAGCCACGCGTCAGCTACGGCACCTACAACGTGGTCTGGCAGATCGAGCAGGCGCGCTCCATGGGCCTGCCCTATGTCTACCTGGGCTACTGGATCGAGGCCAGCCCCAAGATGAACTACAAGGCGCGCTTCCTGCCCCATGAAATCCGGCAGGACAATGGGTGGCACCGCGTGGACCAGCGTCACCCAGGCGGCACCCCGGGCGGGGCCTCCCAGAGCACCTGATGGTGCCATTGCATTTCACAAGGTAAGATGCAGAGGCCCTGAAGTCCTGCAGCCCATGAAATAAAACGACCCTGGTATACCCGTCAAACCCAGCGTCCAGGTACTGGAGCGCATGTTCACGCTGATCGACGTGCTCGCATCGCGTGAAGACGCCATCTCGCTCAAGGAGATCAGCGAGAAGACGGGGCTGCACCCCTCCACCACGCACCGCATCCTGAACGATCTGACCATTGGCCGCTTCGTGGACCGGCCCGAGTCGGGCAGCTACCGGCTGGGCATGCGCCTGCTGGAGCTGGGCAACCTGGTCAAGGCGCGGCTGAGCGTGCGCGATGCGGCCCTGGCCCCGATGCGCAACCTGCACAAGCTGATCCAGCAGCCGGTGAACCTGAGCATGCGCCAGGGCGACGAGATCGTGTATGTGGAGCGCGCCTACAGCGAGCGCTCGGGCATGCAGGTGGTGCGCGCCATCGGCGGCCGTGCGCCGCTGCATCTCACTTCCACCGGCAAGCTGTTTTTGGCCGTGGACGACCCCCAGCGCGTGCGCGCCTACGCCACGCGCACGGGCCTGGCGGGCCACACGCGCAACAGCATCACCCAGCTGCCGGTGCTGGAGCGCGAGCTGGCCAAGGCGCGCCAGTACGGCACGGCGCGCGACAACGAGGAGCTGGAGCTGGGCGTGCGCTGCATGGCCGCAGGCGTCTACGATGACCAAGCCAAGCTGGTGGCCGGCCTGTCCATCTCGGCCCCGGCCGACCGGCTGGACGAGGGCTGGATGGCCAAGCTGCAGGCCACGGCGCAGGAGATCTCGCTGGCACTGGGTTATGTGCCGGCCAAGGGCCCTACCTCGCCCCTGTCCTCATCCTCCCTGCACAGCGGAGAGATCCTGCACACGCCGGTCGAGTAGCGCGGGCGGCAGGCGGCCGGCAGAAAAACAAAACCCCGGGAGCCTGCGCCACCGGGGTTTTTTGATGCCTGGGCCGGAATCAGCCGTTGGAGCTGCCGTGCACCACCGTCTTCACGGGGCTGATGGCGGCGGGCATGGATTCGACCCAGTGGCGCACGCGCTCGGCGTCGCCCAGGCGGCTGAACTTGCCGGCGGAATCCAGGAACACCATGATGATCTTGCGGCCGGCCACCTGGGCCTGCATCACCAGGCAGCGCCCGGCTGCGGAGATGTAGCCGGTCTTTTGCAGGCCGATGTCCCAGGTGGGGTTCTTCACCAGGCCGTTGGTGTTGTTGAACTGCAGGGTGCGCGCACCCAGGGCCAGCTCGTAGCCGGGCGAGGTGGACAGCTCGCGCATCACCGGGTCGCCATGGGCCACGTTGACCAGCGTGGCCAGGTCGCGGGCGCTGCTCTGGTTGCGGCTGGACAGGCCGGTGGGCTCGACGTATTTGGTGTCGGTCATGCCCAGCAGGCGGGCCTTGGCGTTCATCTGCGCGACGAAGACGTCCAGGCCACCAGGGAAGGTGCGGCCCAGGGCGTGGGCGGCGCGGTTTTCGCTGGACATGAGCGCCAGGTGCAGCATTTCGCCGCGGGTCAGCGTGGAGCCCACCGTCAGGCGCGAGCGGCTGCCTTTTTCGGTGTCCACGTCGTCCTGGGTGATGGTGAGCTGCTCGTCCATGGGCAGCTTGGCCTGGGAGATGATCAGGCCGGTCATGAGCTTGGTGAGCGATGCGATCGGCAGAACGGCGTGGTCGTTCTTGCTCAACAGCACTTCGTGGGTCTCCTGGTCGATCACCAGGGCTACGCTGGACTTGAGGTCCAGAGGGTCATTGACTTCATGCAGGCCCGCGAGCTGGCCGAACGATGGCTTGGCGGGGATGAAGGCCACGCGGGTGGCGGCCTTGGAGGTCTTGGCCGAAACGCGCACCGGCTTGGCGGCAACGGCGGCCTTGCGCGGGCCTACGGACTTCTTGGCGGTAACCGAAGCCACCTGCTTCTTGGCGGGCGCCTTCTTGCGCTCGTTGGCATGTGCCATGGGCGACGCGAGCGCCGCACTCACAACAACAAAGCCCAAAACTTTGAAAAGACGGTTCAGTGCGGTGCGGCCATGGTGCATCAAAGTGCTCCAAAGGGTAAGAAGTGTGGGCCAGTGTACAGAATCAAAAAAAGTCGCGCAAGATCAAGACCTTGCGCGACTTTCCCAGAAAGTGAATGAATTATAGATTCAACAATTAACCCTGTGCAGCCACCCGGTCAGCTTTACTTTGTAATTTGTTCAACGCACTGAGGTAGGCCTTGGCTGACGCGACCACGATATCGGGGTCAGCGCCCACTCCGTTGACCACCCGGCCGCTGTTCTGCAGGCGCACGGTGACCTCGCCCTGGCTCTCGGTGGAGCCGCTGATGGCGTTGACGGAATACAACACCATCTCGGCGCCGCTCTTGACGTGGGACTCGATGGCCTTGAGCGATGCGTCCACCGGGCCATTGCCGCCCGACTCGCTGCGCACCTCTTGGCCGTCCACGGTGAAGACGATGCGTGCACGCGGCTGCTCGCCGGTTTCGCTCTGCTGGTACAGGGACACGAAGCCGTACTGCTCCTTTTCGGCGGTCACACTTTCGTCGCTGACCAGGGCCAGGATGTCCTCGTCGAAGATCTCGCTCTTGCGGTCGGCCAGCTCCTTGAAGCGGGTGAAGGCGGCGTTGATCTCGGTCTCGCTGTCCAGGCTCACGCCCAGCTCCTGCAGGCGCTGCTTGAAGGCGTTGCGGCCACTCAGCTTGCCCAGCACGATCTTGTTGGCGCTCCAGCCCACGTCTTCGGCGCGCATGATTTCGTAGGTGTCGCGCGCCTTGAGCACGCCGTCCTGGTGGATACCGCTGGCATGCGCGAAGGCATTGGCGCCCACCACGGCCTTGTTGGGCTGCACCACGAAGCCGGTGGTCTGGCTGACCATGCGGCTGGCGGCCACGATGTGCTTGGCGTCGATGTTGAGGTCGAGGTTGAAGTAGTCGCGGCGCGTCTTGATGGCCATGACGATCTCTTCGAGCGAGCAGTTGCCAGCGCGCTCGCCCAGGCCGTTGATGGTGCATTCGACCTGGCGCGCGCCGCCGATCTTCACGCCGGCCAGCGAGTTGGCCACGGCCATCCCGAGGTCGTTGTGGCAGTGCACGGACCAGATGGCCTTGTCGCTGTTGGGAATGCGCTCGCGCAGCGTCTTGATGAAGTTGCCGTACAGCTCGGGAATCGCGTAGCCCACGGTGTCGGGCACGTTGATGGTGGTGGCGCCCTCGGCGATCACGGCTTCGAGCACGCGGCACAGGAAGTCCGGGTCGCTGCGGTAGCCGTCTTCGGGGCTGAACTCGATGTCGGCCACCAGGTTGCGCGCAAAGCGCACCGACTGGCGCGCCTGCTCGAGCACCTGCTCGGGCGTCATGCGCAGTTTTTTCTCCATGTGCAGCGCCGAGGTGGCGATGAAGGTATGGATGCGGGCACTGTTGGCGCCCTTGAGCGCCTCGGCCGCGCGCGCGATGTCGCGGTCGTTGGCGCGCGAGAGCGAGCAGATGGTGGAGTCCTTGATGGCGTTGGCGATGGACTGCACGGCCTCGAAGTCACCGTTGGAGCTGGCCGCGAAACCCGCCTCGATCACGTCCACCTTCAGGCGTTCGAGCTGGCGTGCGATGCGCAGCTTCTCGTCCTTGGTCATCGAGGCGCCGGGCGATTGCTCGCCGTCGCGCAAGGTGGTGTCGAAAATGATGAGTTTGTCAGCCATGGGGTTCTCCTGGTATTTGATGGTGGGGTGGTCCGCAACGCTGGAATTCTGGCGCCCAAAGCAAAAGGCCCGTTGCGGGTGCATACGGGCCTTGGTGGAAAACGTGTGCGCGTGCGCCTACCGTCCTGGCCCGTGGGGGTCAGCTAGCAGTAGCAGGGCCGTGGCCAACGTGTTCATGCACACAATGTAGCACAAAGCGCCCGCAGGCGCTCACTTGTGCAGGCCGCGCTCGTCGGGCTCGTCGGTGGAGGTGCTGATCACGCTGCTGTGCTGTCCCTTGGCCTTGCGCCAGGCGTAGACACCGTAGCCGCTGAGCCCATAGAACACGAACACGCTGAACAGCACGATGGGCGGGTGGATGTTGATGATGGCGATGACCAGCGCGATCAGCACGATGGCAGCGAAGGGCACGCTCTTCTTCATCTGGATGTCCTTGAAGCTGTAGAACGGCACGTTGGTCACCATGGTGAGCCCGGCATACAGCGTGAAGGCGAACATGGTCCAGGTGACCTGGTCCCAGGTGATCCACTGGTCCACCCCGCGGCGCACGCCCAGCTCGGTCATGAGCCAGATGAAGCCGGCCACCAGCGCGGCGGCCGCCGGCGACGGCAGGCCCTGGAAGTAGCGCTTGTCCACCACGCCCGTGTTCACGTTGAAGCGCGCCAGGCGCAGCGCGGCGCAGGAGCAGTAGACGAACGCGGCGATCCAGCCCCAGCGCCCCAGGTCCTTGAGCGACCACTCATAGGCGATAAGCGCAGGAGCGGCGCCGAAGGACACCATGTCCGACAGCGAATCCATCTGCTCGCCGAAGGCGCTTTGGGTGTTGGTCATGCGCGCCACCCGGCCGTCCAGGCTGTCGAGCACCATGGCACAGAAAACGCCCACGGCCGCCATTTCGAAATTCCCGTTCATGGCCATCACAACGGCATAGAAGCCGCCGAACAGGGCGGCCAGCGTGAACAGGTTGGGCAGGATGTAGATGCCTTTGCGCCGCTTGCGCACCATCACACCCGAAGCGTCGGCAGAAGCCTTGCCGTCATGCATCGAAGAATTCCCCATCGCCAGGCAGGCTGGCGTGAACAGCTATCAAAATTATAGTAGTCGGCACCCCTGCACCGCAGGCGCATGGCACCCCTCCCGGGAACGCTTGCACGTTCCAGACCGAAGGCGCAGTGTAGCTGGTACCAGCCCCTTCCCCGCCCCCTGGGCCACCGGCGCGCCCGGCGCAGAAATGAAAAAAGGCCACCGAAGTGGCCTTTGGCAGATGGTGTGCGCGGGAAAACCGCGCAACCGATCAGTTGCGGGTCTGGTCGACCAGCTTGTTCTTGGCGATCCAGGGCATCATGGCGCGCAGCTTGCCACCCACCACTTCGATGCTGTGGTCGGCGGTGTTGCGGCGGCGGGCCGTCATGCTTGGGTAGTTCAGGCGGCCTTCCTGGATGAACATCTTGGCGTACTCGCCGCTCTGGATGCGCTTCAAGGCATTGCGCATGGCCACGCGCGACTGCTCGTTGATGACTTCAGGGCCGGTCACGTACTCGCCGTACTCGGCGTTGTTCGAGATCGAGTAGTTCATGTTGGCGATGCCGCCTTCGTAGATCAGGTCCACGATGAGCTTGAGCTCGTGCAGGCATTCGAAGTAGGCCATTTCAGGGGCGTAGCCGGCTTCGACCAGGGTTTCGTAACCCATCTTGATCAGCTCGACGGCACCGCCGCACAGCACGGCCTGTTCGCCGAACAGGTCGGTCTCGGTCTCTTCCTTGAAGTTGGTCTCGATGATGCCGGCCTTGCCGCCACCGTTGGCCATGGCGTAGGACAGGGCCAGGTCACGGGCCTTGCCGGACTTGTCCTGGTGCACGGCCACCAGGTGGGGCACGCCGCCGCCCTGGGTGTAGGTGTTGCGCACGGTGTGGCCGGGGGCCTTGGGGGCGACCATCCACACATCGAGGTCGGCACGGGGCACGACCTGGTTGTAGTGCACGTTGAAGCCGTGGGCAAAGGCCAGCGAAGCGCCTTGCTTGATGTTCGGGGCCACGTTGTTGGTGTAGACCTCGCCGATCTGCTCGTCGGGCAGCAGGATCATGACCACGTCGGCGGCCTTGACTGCGTCGTTCACTTCCATCACGTTCAGGCCGGCCTTGCCGACCTTGTCCCACGAGGCGCCGCCCTTGCGCAGGCCGACCACGACCTTCACGCCGCTGTCGTTCAGGTTCTGTGCGTGGGCGTGGCCCTGCGAGCCATAGCCGATGATGGCAACGGTCTTGCCCTTGATCAGGCTCAGGTCACAGTCTTTGTCGTAGAAAACTTTCATGGGTCGCTCCGGTTGAAATGCGTTGTTTGGGGGGTTGAAATACGGAAAAACGGGGTGGATTGTCTTACACCCGGAGAATGCGCTCTCCGCGGCCGATGCCGCTGGCACCGGTGCGCACGGTTTCCAGGATGGCCGTGCGGTCGATGGCCTGCAGGAAAGCGTCGTTCTTGGACTGGTCGCCGGTGAGCTCGATGGTGTAGCTCTTCTCGGTCACGTCGATGATGCGGCCACGGAAGATGTCGGCCATGCGCTTCATCTCCTCGCGCTCCTTGCCCACGGCGCGCACCTTTACCATCATGAGCTCGCGCTCGGTGTAGGCGCCCTCGGTGAGGTCGACCACCTTGACTACCTCGATGAGGCGGTTCAGGTGCTTGGTGATCTGCTCGATCACGTCGTCGGAGCCCGTGGTCTGGATGGTCATGCGCGAGAGCGATGGATCCTCGGTGGGCGCTACGGTGAGCGATTCGATGTTGTAGCCACGGGCAGAGAACAGGCCCACGACGCGCGACAGCGCACCGGCTTCGTTCTCCAGCAAAACGGCAATGATGTGTTTCATGGTGAAGACATTCCTCTTTTCGCTGCCCTCCCCTGCGCACGGTAATGCGCAGGCTCGGCAGGCAATAGATTCGTCAAAGGGATGCTATCGGGCTGATAGCGGTGGGTTGGCCTGCAGCCAGCCACCGGCACGCGGTGTCTGGCTGCAGGCCGCAGCGGGAGCCGGGGGCCTGTGTTTACAGGTCCTCGGAGCCCAGCAGCATTTCGGTAATGCCCTTGCCGGCCTGCACCATCGGGAACACGTTCTCGGTGGGGTCGGTACGGAAGTCCATGAACACCGTGCGGTCCTTGAGCTTGCGTGCTTCGCGCAGCGCGGGCTCGACGTCCTTGGGGTGCTCGATCAGCATGCCCACGTGGCCATAGGCCTCGGCCAGCTTCACGAAGTTGGGCAGCGCATCCATGTAGCTGTGGCTGTAGCGGCCGGAGTACTCGATCTCCTGCCACTGGCGCACCATGCCCAGGTAGCGGTTGTTCAGCGAGCAGATCTTGATCGGCGTGTTGTACTGCAGGCAGGTTGACAGTTCCTGGATGTTCATCTGCACCGAGCCTTCGCCGGTGATGCAGAACACCTCGGCCTGCGGCTTGGCCAGCTTGATGCCCATGGCGTAGGGGATGCCCACGCCCATGGTGCCCAGGCCGCCGGAGTTGATCCAGCGGCGCGGCTCATCGAAACGGTAGTACTGCGCGGCCCACATCTGGTGCTGGCCCACGTCGGACGTGATGTAGGTGTCCACGTCCTTGGTCATGTTCCACAGCGTCTCCACCACGTACTGGGGCTTGATGACGTCGGGGCTGCCCATGCTGTACTTCAGGCAGTCGCGCTTGCGCCAGCCTTCGATGGTGTCCCACCAGGCCGCCAGCGCGCCGGCGTCGGGGCGGGTGCTGCTCTCGCGGATCATGGAGATCAGCTCGGTGAGCACGTCCTTCACGTCGCCGACGATCGGGATGTCGACCTTCACGCGCTTGGAGATGCTCGACGGATCGATGTCCACATGGATGATCTTGCGGTCGTTCTGCGCGAAGTGCTTGGGGTTGCCGATCACGCGGTCGTCGAAGCGCGCGCCCACGGCCAGCAGCACGTCGCAGTTCTGCATGGCGTTGTTGGCTTCGATGGTGCCGTGCATGCCCAGCATGCCCAGGAACTTGCGGTCCGACGCGGGATAGGCCCCGAGGCCCATCAGTGTGTTGGTGACCGGGTAGCCCAGCATGTCCACCAGGGTGCGAAGTTCGTTGGTGGCATTGCCCAGCAGCACGCCGCCGCCGGTGTAGATGTAAGGGCGCTTGGCGGCCAGCAGCAGCTGCAGGGCCTTGCGGATCTGGCCGCTGTGGCCCTTGCGCACGGGGTTGTACGAGCGCATTTCCACGCTCTGCGGATAGCCGGTGTAGGCGGCCTTCTTGAAGGACACGTCCTTCGGGATGTCGACCACCACGGGGCCGGGGCGGCCGGTGCGGGCGATGTGGAAGGCCTTCTTGAGCGTGGCCGCCAGGTCGCGCGGGTCCTTGACCAGGAAGTTGTGCTTGACGATGGGGCGCGTGATGCCGACGGTGTCGCACTCCTGGAATGCGTCGAGCCCGATGGCGGGCGTGGGCACCTGGCCGGAGATGATCACCATGGGGATCGAATCCATGTACGCCGTGGCGATGCCGGTGACCGCATTGGTCAGGCCGGGGCCCGAGGTGACCAGGGCCACGCCGACTTCACCGGTGGCGCGGGCATAGCCGTCGGCAGCATGCACGGCCGCCTGCTCGTGGCGCACCAGCACGTGCTGGATGGTCTCTTGCTTGTACAGGGCGTCGTAGATGTACAGAACGGCGCCGCCAGGGTAGCCCCAGATGTACTGGACGTTCTCGGCCTGGAGCGACTTGACCAGGATCTCGGCGCCCATCAGGTCCTGGGAGCCCGCAGCGTTGGAGGAATGGGGGTTGCCCTGCGCAGCAGCGGCTGCCGAAGTGATTTCGGCCTTGGAGATTTCCATGATGATCAACCTTTGTGAATTTCTCTGACGAAAAACCTTGGGTGCTCCTTGCGTGGACTCTTGTGAAGCCAGCTTGGAACTTGAGGCCAAGGACATGGGCGTGGATGATTGCCGCGCCGGACCGTGACCCGTTTGCCTTTTGAATTGCAGCCGCGATTATCGCACTGCAACACGCGCAATTGCGCACCGTGCCTAAAAAAACACCGGGGGATGCGATAATCGGCGGCTGGACTCCCCTGTGGAGGGGTTCTGCACCTGTTGTTGGGGCGCCGCATTGGGGCGCCACCGACAACGTCCCAGTCCCGGGCTGACCCGTCTTGGCAACCGAACAAGAACTCTCCGATTTCCTCAAAAGTGTAGAAAAGCGCGCCTACAAGCGCTCGCTCTACCATGTGCGCAATGAGGAAGCGGCCCTGGACATCGTGCAGGACAGCATGCTCAAGCTGGCCGAACACTATGGGGACAAGCCGGCAGCCGAGCTGCCCATGCTGTTCCAGCGCATCCTGTCCAACAGCACTCTGGACTGGTTTCGGCGCCAGAAGACGCGCAATGCACTGTTTTCGAGCATGAGCGACTTCGAAGGGCCCGGCGAAGATGGCATGGATTTTGATCTGCTGGAGGCGTATTCCGGTCCGGACGACGGGGACAAGGCCGAAAGTGCCGAAGACCTGACCCGCCGGGCCCAGATCTTTCGCAGCATAGAGGCCGAAATACAAGAATTGCCAGCACGTCAACGGGAAGCCTTCCTCATGCGTTACTGGGAAGAAATGGATGTATCAGAAACGGCAGCCGCGATGGGTTGTTCGGAAGGCAGTGTGAAAACGCACTGTTTTCGTGCCATACAAACCCTGAGCAAAGCCCTGAAAGCCAAAGGAATAGAACTGTGAACACCACCCCCAACCTCTCCCAGGAAGCTGCAGCAGAACGTTTTGCCCGCCGCGTATCGGCGCGGCTGACGGACGGTTCGCAGGACCTGCCCTACGACATTTCGGAACGCCTGCGCGCCTCGCGCATGCAGGCCCTGGCCAAGCGCAAGGTACTGGCGCCCGTGCGCGCGCCCGCCCGGGCCAGCGCGCCGGTGGTGCTGGCCGGTGGATCCACCGCCAGCCTGGGCGCTGGCGGCGGCGAAGGCAACAGCTGGTGGAATGCCCTGGTGTCGGCCATTCCGCTGATCGCCCTGGTGGTGGGCATGTTCTTCATCAGCACGGTGCAGGACGAGTCCGGCGCCAACGAGATCGCCGAGGTCGATGCCGCCCTGCTGACCGACGAATTGCCGCCAGAAGCCTATTCAGACCCGGGATTTGTCCAGTTCCTCAAGACGGCAGCGCAGAATCACTGATTTGGCCCACTGCCCGATGCATGCATAAAGGATTTCACGACGCTCCCCCACCACTGCCAGCCATCGTGCTGGCTTTGGCGCTTCTGGGCGCGCTCTGCGCCGTGGCCGTGACGGTCGTCAGGCAGGTGGGCATGGCGCCCGCCACGCTGCTGCCGTCTGCCGCCACGCGCCCCACGCCCGCAGCCACCACGGCCCTGCGCCCCTCCAGTGGCGCCACCGCCCTGCCCTCGGAAGGCCTGGCCGAAGTGGCCGCCGGCCCGGGCTGGGAGACATTGAACACCCGGCAAAAGCTCGCGCTCTACCCCCTGGCCGAGCGCTGGGCGCAGATCAGCGAGGTGCAAAAGCGCCGTTGGCTGGCGCTGGCCGTGAACTTTCCCGAGCTGCCCGAGGAAGAGCAGGCCAAGCTGCACAGCCGCATGACCGAGTGGGCCAGCCTGAGCGCCCAGCAGCGCAGCCAGGCGCGCCTGAACTACGCCAGCACCAACCGCCTGGCCGGCGACAACAAGCTCGCGCAGTGGGAGGCCTACCAGGCCCTGACGGCCGAGGAGCGCGACCTGCTGGCCGCCACCGCCCCGCCCAAACCCCAGGGCGCGGCCACCGCGCTGCGCCCGGTGTCGCCGCGCAAGCTGGTGCAGGTGCCCGCGGCCACGCAGGCCAACCCGCTGCGCCCCAACGCGCCCAAGATCCCCCCGGTGACCGACCACGGCCCGCGCCTGGCGATGCCGGTTCCCGTCCCTGCGGCACCCGCCTCCACCGCCCCGGCACCCGGCCCTGCGGGCCCGGTGGTGGTCGAAACGGCGCCCGTGAACGTGCCCAGCGCCGTTCCCTCGGCCCTGCCTCCGCTGGCTGCGGAAGGCGCCGACCCGGCAGCCCCCGCAGCACCGCCCAGCGCCGACAATTCAGGCCTGTACCCCAACAACTGACGGCGCCCGCCGCGCCGACCGATGCCACCGCCGGAAATGCCCGCCACTCCCACCACCAGCACGCCGCAGGCGGACGCGGCGCTCCCGGCCGCGGCACCGGCCGCCACCCCCAGCCTCATGCGCCGCATGGCCTGCTGGCTCTCCGCGGGCATGCCGCTGTTCGGCGTGGAGTTCATTGCCGGCTACCTGTTCCGCGCGCTGAGCCAGCAGCGCCATGCGCTGGACCACCGCCACGCTCTGCAGGCCTTCCTGTTCGTGGTGTTCGGCATCTATTTCACCTGGTTCTGGGCCAAGGGCCAGACACTGGCCATGAAGACCTGGAACATCCGCGTGGTGGACCGCGCCGGCCGCCCCATCAGCCAGCCGCGCGCCCTGCTGCGCTATCTGCTCAGCTGGCTGTGGTTCCTGCCGCCGCTGGCGGCCGTGTCGCCTTTTGCACTCTCGGGCGGGGAAACGCTGGTTCTGGTCATCGGCTGGGTGGCCGTGTGGGCCATTCTGGCGCGCTTCCACCCACAGCGGCAGTTCTGGCACGATGCGCTGGCCGGCACGCGGCTGGTGCATTTCGAGCACCGCAAGAAATGAGCCCCGGGCGGCCGTTTTCCGACGTTAAGCCCGCCGTCACAACAGTGCGCGAGAATCGCGGTTTTTCGCTCCCTATGTCCACACCCCAGCCCACCGCCCCCGCCAATCCCCAGAAAGCCCGCACCGGGCTCAACCGCATCTGGCATGCGGCCGGCTATTCGCTGGAAGGCCTGCGTGCCGGCTGGGACGAGAAGGCTTTCCGGCAGGAAGCCATTGCCGCCATCGTGCTGCTGCCCACCTCGCTGTGGCTGGGCAAGAGCTGGGTGGAGGTGGCGCTGCTGGCCGGCTCGGTACTGATCGTGATGATCGTCGAGCTGCTCAACACCGGCATAGAGACCGCCATCGACCGCATCGGCCCCGAATGGCACGACCTGTCCAAGCGCGCCAAGGACATGGGCAGCGCCGCCGTGCTGCTGGCCCTGCTGCTGTGCGTGGGCATCTGGGCAGGGGCCATCTTCCAGAGGATCACCCATGGCTGAACCGGCTTTTTCCATCTGCGTCTATTGCGGCTCGCGCCCCGGCGAGAACGAGGCCTATGCCCAGGCAGCCACGGCCGTGGGTGAGTGGATCGGCGCACACGGCGGACAACTGGTGTATGGCGGTGGGCGCAGCGGCCTCATGGGCACGGTGGCCGAGGCCACGCGCCGGGCGGGCGGCCGTGTGGTCGGCATCATCCCCCAGGCCCTGGTGGACAAGGAGCTGGCCAACCGGGCCTGCGACGAGCTGCACATCGTGCAGACCATGCACGAACGCAAGGCCATGATGGCCGAGCGCAGCGATGCCTTCATCGCCCTGCCCGGCGGTATCGGCACTTTCGAGGAACTGTTCGAGGTCTGGACCTGGCGCCAGCTCGGCTACCACGACAAGCCCCTGGGCCTGCTCAACGTGGCCGGCTACTACGACGGCCTGCTGGCCTTTTTGAACCACAGCGTGGCCAGCGGCTTCATGGGCGAATGGCAGATGGGGCTGCTGCACGCCCATGTCGACGCACCCGCGCTGTTGCAAACCCTGGTGGAACAGGCCAGCAACAACGCAAGCCAGATCCCGCTGCGCTCGGTGATCTGAGCCCACGCTCTACAAAACTGGCGCGCCCAAGGCCAGGACCGCCGCGCAAGGGCCGCCCCGCCGCGCTGGCGGTGTCCCCCTTCCCGAATTGCAACGCAATTCGAGAGAAGGGGGAAGGCGCGAAGCGACTTAGGGGGATGTACCTTATACAGCAGCGTCGTCCAGATCGCCCGTGCGAATGCGCACCACGCGCTCCACGGCGGTCACGAAGATCTTGCCGTCACCGATCTTGCCGGTGCGCGCCACGTTGACGATGGCATCCACGCAGCGGTCCACATCCTCGGACTTGACGACGACCTCGACCTTCACCTTGGGCAGGAAGTCCACCACGTACTCCGCGCCGCGGTACAACTCGGTGTGGCCCTTCTGGCGGCCAAAGCCCTTGACCTCGGTCACGGTCAGGCCGGTCACGCCGCATTCGGCCAGGGCTTCGCGGACTTCTTCGAGCTTGAAGGGCTTGATGACGGCGGTGATCATTTTCATGGCGGGTCTCCTGGAGATGAAAAAAAGGGAACGGCTGCTCGTGGCCTGGGCTCAGGCCGTCAGAACTGCATCAAGCGCGAAAGCTATTGGTGATAGGGTAACGCCAATCCTTGCCGAAGCTGCGGCGGGTGACGCGAATCCCCACGGGCGCCTGCTGGCGCTTGTACTCGTTGATTTGGATGAGCCGGGTCACGCGTTCCACGTCGGCGCGCGCAAAGCCGGCCGCGATGATGGATTCGATGGGCTCGTCGTTCTCCATGTAGCGCGCGACGATGGCGTCCAGCACATCGTAGGGCGGCAGGCTGTCCTGGTCCTTCTGGTCGGGGCGCAGCTCGGCACTCGGCGGGCGGGTGATGATGCGCTCGGGGATCGGGCTGGTACCTGTGCCGTACGGGTCGTGCGCATTGCGCCAGCGGCACAGCGCGAACACGGTGGTCTTGGCCACGTCCTTGATGACGGCAAAGCCGCCGGCCATGTCGCCGTAGAGCGTGCAGTAGCCGGTGGACATTTCGCTCTTGTTGCCGGTGGTCAGCACGATGGAGCCGAACTTGTTGGACAGGGCCATGAGCAGCGTGCCGCGGATGCGCGCCTGCAGGTTCTCCTCGGTCGTGTCTTCCGCCAGGCCGGCGAAATCGCTGGCCAGCGCGGCCTTGAAGGCTTCGAACTGGGGTTGGATGGAAATCTCGTCGTAGCGCACGCCCAGGCGGGCCGCCATGTCGCGCGCGTCGATCCAGCTGATGTCGGCCGTGTAGGGCGAGGGCATCATCACCGCGCGCACCTTGTCGGCGCCCAGCGCATCGACGGCAATTGCCAGCACCAGGGCCGAGTCGATGCCGCCCGACAGGCCCAGCAGCACGCCAGGAAAGCGGTTCTTGCCCACATAGTCGCGCACCCCCAGCACCAGAGTGTCCCAGAGGTCGGCCTCGGCGCTGCGCAACGGGGCGATGTCGCCCTTGAGCACCAGCGGGGCGGTGCCGTTGCCGGACTCCACCTGCACGGTGAACAGCGCTTCCTCGAAGCCCGGGGCGCGCGCAGCCACCGCGCCGTCGGCGCCCAGGGCAAAGGAGCGGCCTTCGAACACCACCTCGTCCTGCCCGCCCACCAGGTGGGCATAGACCAGGGGCAGGCCGGTTTCCTGCACCCGCGCGCGCATGGTGTCCTCGCGCTCGGCACTCTTGCCCAGGTGGAAGGGCGAGGCATTGATCACCGCCAGCAGTTGCGCGCCGGCCGCGGCGGCATCGCGCGCGGGGCCGGCGAACCAGGCGTCCTCGCAGACCAGCACGCCCACGCGCACGCCGGCCACCTCGAACACACAGGGCGCCTCGCCGGCCACGAAGTAGCGGCGCTCGTCGAACACCTGGTAGTTGGGCAGTTCGCGCTTGGCATACGTCTGCTCCACCACGCCGTCGCGCAGCACGCTCGCCGCATTGAAGCAGGCGCTGAAGGCCGGTGCACCGGCGCGCACGGCCTGCGGATGCCCGATCACGATGGCCAGGCCTTTCAACCCCGCAGTCTCACGGGCCACGGTTTTCACGGCATCATCGCAGGCGGCGATGAAGGCCGGGCGCAGGAACAGGTCCTCCGCCGCGTAGCCGCAGACCGCCAGCTCGGGCGTGAGCAGCAACTGCGCACCCCGGGCATGGGCCTCACGCGCCGCGGCAATGATCTTCTGCGCATTGCCGGGCATGTCGCCCACCACGAAATTGAGCTGCGCTGTGCAAATGGAGAGCGTCATGGAACTGGAAGAGGCCGCCAAGGCCAGGTTGAAGACAGCCGCCGATGCAGGCCCGCAGGGCATACATGGCTGAATCGGACATTATCGCCCGCGTACTGGCCTCCCCGCAGGAGGTGGACGCCAATGCCTGGAACGGCTTGCTGGCTTTGCAGAGCCACCCCACGCCCTTTGTACGCCACGAATACCTTGCGGCCCTGCACGAGAGCGGCAGCGCTGTACCGAAACGTGGCTGGACACCCCGCTTCATGACGCTGTGGGAGGGCGATGCGCTGATCGCCGCCTGCCCGCTGTATCTCAAGGCCCACTCCTACGGCGAATACGTCTTCGACTGGGCCTGGGCCAACGCCTACGAGCAGCACGGCGTGCCCTACTACCCCAAGGCCACCATCGCCGTGCCCTTCACGCCCGTCCCCGGCACCCGGCTCATGGCACGCGACGAGGAGAGCCGCACCCTGCTGGTGCAAGCTGTCTGCCAATGGTGCGAGAGCCAGGGTGTCTCATCGGTGCATGTGCTGTTTGCCAGCAGCGACGATGTGAAAACGAGCAGCGAAGAAGGCCTGATGCTGCGCCACACGGTTCAATTCCACTGGAAGAACGTGGCCCCCACGCTCGGCACTGGCGTGTCCTCGCTGCCCCCCGAGGGGGCTCTCGCCGCCTTGGGGCGGCCCGGCGCCGGCTCGACTGCCGAGGACGTTCCGGCCCGTTACACCAGTTTCGACGACTTCCTCGCCAGCCTGGCGCAGGACAAGCGCAAGAAGATCCGCCAGGAGCGCCGCCGCGTGGCCGAGGCAGGTGTCACGTTCCGCTGGTCGCGCGGAGCGGACATCACCACCGCCGACTGGGATTTCTTCTACCGCTGCTACGAGCGTACCTACCTCGAGCACGGCAACCCGCCCTACCTCACGCGCGACTTCTTCACGCGCATGGCCGCCACCCTGCCCGAAGCCTGGCTGCTGTTCATCGCCGAAAGAGATGGCCACCCCATCGCCAGCAGCCTGATCGCACTGGGCGACTACGGTGCCGATGGCCTGGTCGCCTATGGCCGCTACTGGGGCGCGCTGGAGCGCGTGGACTGCCTGCACTTCGAAGCCTGCTACTACCAGCCGCTGCAGTGGTGCATTGCCCACGGCGCGGCGCGCTTCGAAGGCGGCGCCCAGGGTGAGCACAAGATGGCCCGCGCCCTGCTGCCCGTGCAGGCCACCAGCGCCCACTGGATCGCGCACCCGGCATTTGCTGAGGCGGTGGATCGCTTTCTGGAACGCGAAAGCCAGGGGGTGGAGGGCTATCTGGAGGAACTGCAGGGGCGCAGTCCGTTCAGGCAGGGGTAGCGCCCGGCCCCTCAGCCCCTGCGGGTGCGGCTGCGGATTGCTCCCGCACAAAATCCACAAACGCCCGCAGCGGCGCTGGCAGATAACGCCGGCCGGGGTAGTAGAGAAACGGCCCGGTGAAGGGCCGCGCCCAGTCCTCCAGCATGGGCACCAGCGCACCGCTGTCGATCTGGGGCTGCAGCCAGCCTTCGAACATGTGGATGATGCCGCAGCCCGCGCAGGCCGCCTCCACGGCCAGATCCACCCCGGCGGCGATGCGCACGATGAGGGGGCCGCTGGGGTCCACGACCACCACCTCCCCGTCCTTCTCGAACTCCCAGCTGGCCATGCTGCCGCTGGCGAAGCGGCCGCGCAGGCAGGCGTGCTGCATGAGCTCGCGCGGGTGCTCGGGCCGGCCGCGCGCGGCCAGGTAGGCCGGCGATGCGGCCGTGGCCATGCGCTGCCAGCGCGGGCCGATGGGGATGGCGATCATGTCCTGCTCCAGCCGCTCGTCGTAGCGGATGCCGGCATCGCAGCCCTCGGCCAGGATGTCGACAAAACTTTCGTCCACCACCACGTCGAGCCGGATTTCGGGGTAGGCCGCGAGGAAGGGCGGCACGATGGACGGCAGCACCAGGCGCGCGGCGCTGGCGGGCACGTTCAGGCGCAGGGTGCCGGCTGGCCGGTCGCGAAAGCCGTTGACCACGTCGAGCGCGGCCTCGACCTCGCCCAGCGCCGGGCCCAGGCGCTCCAGCAGGCGGGCACCCGCCTCGGTGGGCGCCACGCTGCGCGTGGTGCGGTGGAGCAGGCGCACGCCTAGGCGCGCTTCCAGCCGGCGCACGGCCTCGCTCAGGCCCGATGCGCTGCTGACGCCACCGCTGCCGCGCGCCGCCTCGCGGAAGCCGCCGCTGCGCGCAACGGCGAGAAAGGCGGCCAGATCGCCCAATTGCTCGGCCATGAACAACACCTCCGCTCGATTGTTCGAAATTCAGCACAACCCGTGCACATTCAACCGGCTTATCGTACACACGCTGCGTGCCTACAGTGGACCCATCGACCCATTCATTGCAAGGAGATTTCCATGACAGCCATCGACCAAGCCGGCACCTACGTCCTCGGCAGCCACGCCGTGAAACGCCTGGGCTACGGCGCCATGCAACTGGCCGGCCCGGGGGTGTTCGGCCCGCCCAAGGACCGCGCTGCCGCCGTGGCCGTGCTGCGCGCCGCAGTGGAAAGCGGTGTGGACCACATCGACACCAGCGATTTCTACGGCCCGCACGTGACCAACCAGATCATCAAGGAAGCGCTGCACCCCTACCGCGACGGCCTGACCCTGGTGACCAAGGTGGGCGCGCGGCGCGGCGGCGATGCCTCGTGGCTGCCGGCGTTCTCGAAGGCCGAACTCACGCAGGCAGTGCACGACAACCTGCGCCACCTGGGCCTGGATGTGCTGGACGTGGTGAACCTGCGCGCCATGTTCAGTGTGCACGGCGCCGCCGAAGGCTCGCTGGAGGAGCCGCTGACGGCGTTGGCCGAGCTGCAGCGCCAGGGCCTCGTCCGCCACATCGGCCTGAGCAATGTGACCGCGCGCCAGGTGCAGGACGGGCGCAAGATCACCCCCATCGCCTGCGTGCAGAACATGTACAACCTGGCGCACCGCGAGGACGAGGCCCTGCTTGCGCAACTGGCCGGCGAAGGCACGGCCTATGTGCCCTTCTTTCCGCTGGGCGGCTTCACGCCGCTGCAGTCGGGCGTGCTGTCGGAGGTGGCCAGCGAGCTGGGTGCCACGCCCATGCAGGTGGCGCTGGCCTGGCTGCTGCAGCGCGCACCCAATATCCTGCTGATTCCGGGCACCTCGTCGGTGGCCCACCTGCAGCAGAACCTCGCGGCCGCACAGCTGCAGTTGCCTCCCAGTGCCGTGGAGCGGCTGGATACCCTGCACGGGACGCCGGCAGCCACTGCCCATTGAACGGCGAAGGGTCGCCATGGTGCCAAGCCGAAACGCTCCAATGCACCAAAAAGATCCTATCCGGCATTAAATGCACCAATACGGTGCCATCGGCGGCGGCCCGCTCGCAAGGTGGTCCATTTTGGTGCAACCACCGCTCCGACTCAAAAGCTCTCCCACTCGTCGTCTGAAGCGGCTGTGGTGGCGGCCCGCGCTGCGGCAGCAGGCGGTTTGACGGCAGTCTTCGCGGGGGCAGGTGCCGCCAGCTTGGGGGCAGCACTGGCGACCGGCTTGCGTGCAAGCGGCGGCGGCATCGGAGTCGAAGGGCGCGGGCGAGGAGCGGCGGCGGCCTGGACGGTCGGCGCGTCGGCTGACAGCTTGAACACCTCCACTGCGCCCACCAGCGCCTGGGCCTGGTGGCTCAGGCTGCCGGCAGCGGCGGCCATCTCTTCGACCAGGGCGGCATTCTGCTGCGTGACCTGGTCCATCTGCGTGACCGCATCGCCGACCTGGGAGACGCCCTGGCTCTGCTCGGTGCTGGCCGCGCTGATCTCGCCCATGATGTCGGTCACCCGGCGGATGGCGCTGACCACCTCGGTCATGGTGGCGCCGGCCTTGTCGACCAGGGTGCTGCCCTGCTCCACGCGTTCCACGCTGGCGTGGATCAGGCTCTTGATCTCCTTGGCGGCCTCGGCGCTGCGCCCAGCCAGGCTGCGCACCTCGCTGGCCACCACGGCAAAGCCCCGACCCTGTTCGCCAGCGCGCGCCGCTTCCACGGCGGCATTGAGCGCCAGGATGTTGGTCTGGAAGGCAATGCCGTCGATGACGCCGATGATGTCGGAGATCTTCTTGCTGCTGTCGTTGATGCCCTTCATGGTCTCGACCACTTCGGACACCACATCGCCGCCCTGCACCGCCACGGTGGAGGCGCTCATCGCCAGCTGGTTGGCCTGGCGCGCGTTGTCGGCGTTCTGGCGCACGGTGGAACTCAGTTCCTCCATGGAGGCGGCGGTCTGCTGCAGGGCGCTGGCCTGCTCTTCGGTGCGGATGGACAGGTCGTGGTTGCCCGAGGCGATCTCGGCGCTGGCCGAGGCCACGCCCTGGGCATTGCCACGCACGCCCGAGACCACCTGCGCCAGGTTGTCGCGCATGGCCATCAACCCGCCGAGCAGGTGCGCGATCTCGTCGCGCCCGCTGGTGTGGATGGCCACAGTCAGGTCGCCCCGCGCCACGGCATCGGTGATGTCCACCGCATTGCCCAGGGAGCGCGAGATCTGGCGGATCATGGTGCCGCCCACCAGCACGGCCAGCAGCACGCCCAGCACAACGGCGCCGACCGTCAGCGCCCGGATGGTGCCGTAGCTTTCGGCCGCACGGTCGTATTCAGCCTTGGCCTCGTCGAGCTGCACCTGCATGAGCTGGCCCAGCACCTCCTGCAGCGGATCCATGGCCGGGTACAGCTCCTTGGCGGCAAAGGCGGTGATGGCCGGTACGTCACCCGCCTTGAACAGGCCCACCAGCGTTTCGGTCGCGGCATCGGCCTTGGCCTGCAAGGGTTTGAAGCGGTCCACCAGGGTCTTCTCCTGGGGGGCCAGCTTCGTGGCAAGGTAGGCGCTCCAGTTGGAATCGATGGCCTTGCGCGCGTCGGCCACGGACTGCAGGCCCTGGGCGGCCGTCATGCCGCCATCGCGCACCTTGTGGGCGGCATCGACCACATTGACCGCATACATGTCGGCCACGACCTTGATCTGCTTGAGCGGTACCACCCGGTCGTCGTAGACCGATTTGAGCCCGGCGTTGGACTGCCCCATGCCCAGCAGGCCGGCAGCGCCCACCAGAACCACCAGGCAGCACAGCACCATGAGCAACCCGGCCAGGCGGGTGGATATCTTGAACCGGTTCATGCGGGTCTCCTGAGAGTAACGATCTGTAAACGAGACACCGCAAATTCCAGGCCAACCGCCCGCAAAAATGCGCCCGATAAACAGGTGTTACATGCAACATTCACCCGGCTGTCAGCGAGGGCTCACGCACCCCGCCAGCGCTTTGCGAATGCCTATCAGAAGCTCTCCCATTCATCCTCACCCCCACCAGCCGCCTTGGGTGCGGGTGACGGAGCCGCCTTGGCCGGCGCGGCGGGCGCGGCCGGCCCGGCTGGCGCCCTTGCGGCCTTGGGCGCCGCCAGGCGGCTGATCGCCGGGGCCTTGCTCACCGGCGCCTTCACGGGCGGGCGTGGCGCCGGTGCGGCGATGGGGGTCGCGCTGGCCCGGTGGTCGGCGCCTGCCCCATCCTGCGCCAGCCGGACCACCGCCACCGCGGTCACCCACTCGCCCGCCTGGCTGTTCAGGCTGCTGGCCGCCGCCCCCCGATCATCGGCTGCAACGGCTTGCTACAGCGGGCGCTTGATGGAGCGGCTGAGCCCTACTCCTGCAATGATCTCCCGGGCACTGGCCAGAACCGCCGCAA